>CAXTCD010000151.1:0-12781 GCA_964242145.1 uncultured Rhizobacter sp. | reverse complement strand
ACCTCCCACTCCTGCTCACCTCATTCGTGCAACTGAGGTTTGTCGCTAATCAGGAAACAAGATGCTGTGCTTTTTGACCTATGACGACGAGCACCACCGCATCGGCCTGATCTCGCGGCCCGAAGTCGAACGGGCCAGCGAGACCAGCGCCGGCCTGGAGCACATCGCCTTCACCTTCAGCTCGCTGGAACGATTGCTGGCGACCTTCCGCCGCCTGAAGCACGCAGGCATCACGCCTTACTGGTCGATCAACCACGGGCCGACGGTGTCGATCTACTACAAAGACCCGGACGGCAACCGCGTTGAGATGCAGTACGACGTGTTCGAACACACCGAACACCTGGAGGCGTTCTTCGGCGGCGGCGCTTATCTCGAGAACTTCATCGGCATCCGCTTCGACCCCGAAGAGATGATCCGCCGCTATGAATCGGGCGAACCCTTGCAAAGCATCATCAGCCGGCCCGCGCTGCCCAAAGGCCTGTTGCCCTGGAACATGCTGGTGACCTGAGCACGGCAAGCGGCCGACGCCCCGAATCAGTGAGCCGCCAGCAAGACAAATAACAGTAAGCCACCACGGAGACAAGCGCATGAACACATTGACTCTTCCCGCCGCCTCGGAATCGAAGGGGCTGAGCTCGCGACAGTGGCAGATCCTGGCGATCTGCTTCGTGGTGGCGATGGTCGACGGCTTCGATAGCCTGATGCTGGCCTGCATCGCACCGCTGATCGGCAAAGACTTCCACCTCTCACCGCCCGAGATCGGGCGGCTCTTTGCCGCCGGCTACCTCGGCGCGGTGATCGGCGGCTTGGCGATCGGTCCGATGGCCGACCGCTTCGGCCGCAAGCGGGTGCTGCTGGCCTCGCTGTGCATGATCGCAAGCGCCTGTTCAGCTCGCTGCTTGCGCAGTTGTCGGAAGGGCGTGCGCCCGCGGCGCTGCTGATGTGGCTGGGCGTCTTCTGCGCGATGGTCAGCAAGCTACTTCCTGATCAGCTGGTTGCCGACGGTGCTGGTGCGCTCCGGCTTTGCGCCCGCCGATGCAGCGATCGCCGGCGTCGTGCTGAATGTCGGCAGCGTGCTCGGTGCCTTGCTGATCACCTTCGTGACCAAGCGCTTCGGTACCTGGCTGCCGGTGGTCGCGGCCTTCGTGCTCGGTACCGTGCTCTTGCTGGTGCTCAGCGTGCGCATCGGCGAGCGCGAAGGGCTGTGGGCCTTGGTGTTCTTGACCGGCTAGTGCATCTTTGGCGGCCAACTCAGCGCGCCAACCCTGTCGGCGCAGCTGTTCCCGCAACGCGTTCGCGGTGCCGGCACCGGCTGGGTGATGGGTGTCGGCCGCATCGGCTCGATCGTCGGACCCGTGCTCGGCGGTGTGCTGATGGGTGGCACCCCCGATCTGCAAGCGCTGTTTCAGCTGCTGGCGATTCCGGTCGGCGGGGCCGCCGTGGCACTGGGCCTGTCGGCCTGGTCGCGCCCGATGGACCGCGAAGAGGGCTGAGGGATGGGCAGCGTAACGGGCAGGTAGATGCCTGCTGAATCGCCCATGTCGTCAGGACCTTGGCGGCCGCGGGCACCCGACGACATCGTTCGACCTGACGCGGCGGCCGGTCGCCGCGTGCCGCTGAATTCTTGAGGAAACGCCGTGAACCCCTTCGTGAGCCGCAAAGAGATCCGCTTTCACCACTGCGACCCGGCCGGCATCGTCTTCTATCCCCAGTACTTCGTGCTGTTCCATGAACTGCTGGAAGACTGGTTCAACCTCGGGCTCGCCGTGCCGTATGCCGACTTCATCGGCCGCCAGCGCCTGGGCATTCCGACGGTCCATGTGTCTTCCGACTTCATCGCGGCCAGCCGCCTCGGCGATCAGATCGACCTGACGCTGACCGTGGCGCACCTCGATCGATCTGCAGCTGCAGGCGCTGCACCACGGCGAAGCCCGCGTGCGCATCCGCCAGCTTGTCGTGCTGACCGCACTCGATCAGCTGCGCCCGGCACCGATTCCTAACTATCTGTGTACGCGCATGGACGCTTATCGATCCACCGAAGACAGCAATCTCCCGCCCGCCTTTTTTTGACCTTGACATTGACCCTGACGGAGTAGCCCATGAAACAGAAGATCATTGTGTTGGTCGCACCCATCGGCGGCATGGCGTTCAAATCACAAAACCCGAACCTGCCGACGCAGCCGGGAGAGATCGCCAAAGACGTCTACGACTGCTACAACGCTGGCGCCAGCGTCGTCGCGGTGCATGCGCGCTTGCCGAATGACGAGGCGACCTGCAACACCGAGATCTATGCCGACATCAACAGCCGCATCCGCGCGAAGTGCGACATCGTGATCAACAACTCGACCGGCGGCGGCGTGCACGGCCACATGATTCGCCAGATCGAAGGCCAGCACTGGGGATGAGGCGCCTTACGTCATCAACCTGGTGATGAACGCCCACCGCGGCTTCCAGAACGCGATGCCTTACACGCCCAGGGCCATGCAGTTCATGGTCGACCTGCTGCCGCAGGAATCCATCTTCTGCGCCAGCGGCATCGGCCCATCGCAGGTGCCGGCCGGCGTCAATCCATTGCTGCTGGGCGGCAAGATCATCCGCGTTGGCCTGGAAGACAACCTGTACCTGCGCCAGGGCGAACTGGCCACCAATGTGCAGCTGGTCGAACGCACGGTGCGCATCCTGCGTGAGATGGACTACGAGATCGCGACACCGCGCGAAGCCCGCCTGATGCTGGGCCTGCCACTCCGAGATACAGCGGCCCGGCCGCGTTATGCCATCGATCAGGCCGAGGCGATCGCCGCCTGAGCTGAGTTTGGCAAGCCGCGCGGCTAACCCAGCCGCTGAGTGAACAGCTCATCGCTGAAGCCGGCGGTGATCTGCCCATCGGCCCATTGAACAACGGGGCGGCGGATCACGCTCGGCTGGCTCAGCATCAAGGCTTTGGCTGAAGCCGTGTCGACGACGGCGGCTTGCGCGGCACCATCGAGCTTGCGCCAGGTCGTACCTTGGCGATTGATCAGCTTCTCCCAGCCGAGTGCCGCGAGCCAGGCATCGAGTGCATCGGTGGGCACGCCCTGTTTCTTGTAGTCGTGCCACGCCACGCTGGTGTCATGATCGGCCAGCCAGGCACAGGCCTTCTTGACGGTGTCGCAGTTGGGAATGCCATAGACCGTGATGCTCATCGCTTACCTTCGAGAAAATGGAAAACTGTCGTTATCGTCGCATTGCGGGTCGGGGCCATACAGCGTGTCGACCACGCGGCCTTGGGTGTCGATGCCGATCCGAAACCATTGGCAGAACGGCGACTCGTAGCGGTACGACCAGACGATCTGCTTCTGCCAGCCCACATAGCCGGTCTCGGACGCATGGCCGATCCGCATCAGCACCTCATCGCTCGTCATACCGGCGCGGATGGCATTGAAATTGGCCTCGGTTAGCACCTGTTCCCAGCGCAGCAGCCGGCCCGCGTCATCAAAATCGAGCAGGTAGGTGTGCTTGCCGTAAGGGCCGCGGGCGTACTCCAGCCGGCGCCCGCCTGCCGGCAGCGCCATGTCCGCGGTCGGTGGGCCGAGTGACTGTGTCACGCTGCCGATGCTGGCACCGGGCGGCAGCGATTGCGGGCCGTAGGTGGCGCAAGCGCTGATCAACACGGACATCCACAGCACGAGGGCTGCGTTGCGTCTGGCAGGGTTCGGTCGGTTCATCGTCGGCTCGACAAGGTTCAAATGTGTAACGCCAGCGCACCTCGGCAAGCCCGGGGCTTCGCTCTGAAGGGCGGTCGAAAACAAAGCCTGTTGTGCCGTTTCAACGAAGCTGGCGCAGGCCTGCGCAAGGCCCGGCCCATGGTACCTTGTGCGCTTTTGCCAAGGCCCTGCCCGCATCAGGCGAGGCCACCCCTGACCTCTCTGGAGACATCGAGATGAAGCTTTGCATGCGCCTTGCGCTTACCGCCGTTCTTGCCACCTGCAGCCTCGCCCAGGCGCATGCCGGCTCGCTGGTCATCGAAAGCTGGCGCACCGATGACAAGGCCTTGTGGGACGAAGTGCTGCTGCCCGCGTTCGCGAAAGCGCACCCCGGCATCACCGTCAAGTTCACACCGACCTCGCCGCCCGAATACAACTCGGTGCTCAATGCGCGCCTGGCGGCAGGCACCGCTGGCGATCTGATCACCTGCCGGCCTTTCGATGTCTCGCTCGATCTCTACAAAAAGGGCCAGCTCGACAAGCTCAACGGCGAAGCGGGCCTGGCCAACTTTCCTGATTCCGCCCGCGTGGCCTGGCAGACCGATGACGGCAAAGACACTTACTGCATGCCGATGGCCTCGGTGATCCACGGCTTCTTCTATAACAAGAAGATCTTCGCCGAACTCAAGCTCGCACCGCCCGCCACCGAAGCCGAGTTCTTCGGCGTGCTCGACAAGGTCAAGGCTTCCGGCAAATACGCCCCGATCGCGCTGGGCACCGCCGACCAATGGGAGACGAGCCAGATCGTCTTCACCGGCATCGGCCCGAACTATTGGCATGGCGAAGAAGGCCGTCGCGCTTTGATCGCCGGCAAGAAGAAGTTCACCGACCCGGAGTTCGTCGACGCCTGGACCGCGATCGCCAAGTGGAGCGCTTATCTGCCGAAGGGCTACCAGGCCCAGACCTACAGCGATTCGCAGAACCTCTTCAACGCCGGCAAGGCCGCGGTCTACCCGACCGGCTCCTGGGACATCGCCTACTTCCAGAAAGACGGGCTGATCGACTTCGGCGCTTTCCCGCCGCCGGTGCGCAAGGCTGGTGACGCCTGCTACATCTCCGACCACACCGACATCGGCATGGGCATCAGCAGCAAGAGCAAGAACAAGGCAGATGCCAAGGTCTTCCTCGACTGGTTGGCCTCGAAAGAATTCGCCGACCTGTACACCAACAAGGCGACCGGCTTCTTCTCGCTCTCCAAACATGCGATCGACGTCAAAGACCCGGTGGCCAAGCAGATGGTCGGCTGGCGCGGCCAGTGCAAGTCGACGATCCGCCTGAACGCGCAGATCCTGAACCGTGGCGAGCCGAGCATGGAAAACGAGCTGTGGACCGTGAACTCGCAAGTGCTCAACGGCAAGATGGCGCCCAAGGATGCCGCTCAGCGCATCCAGACCGGCTTTGCCAAGTGGTACAAGCCGGCGCCTTGAGTTCGGCCTTGATGACGTTTGACACAGTCATGGCGAGACCGCGATGAAGCAACGCTTCGGCTGGCATGTGCTGGTGTTTCTCGCACCGGCCTTGCTGATCTACACCGCGTTCAGTGCCTGGCCGCTGGCCGACACGCTGCGCCTCGGCCTGTACGGCACCGATGCCGAAGGCGGGGTCGCATTCGTCGGCCTGGCGAATTTCCGCAAGCTGCTGTTTGATGCGGACTGGTTCGACAGCTTCCGCAATGCGATGCGCAACAACCTCGTTTTCTTCGGCATTCATTCGCTGGTGCAGAACCCGATCGCGCTGCTGCTGGCCTCGCTGCTGTCATTGCGCAAGCTGCGTGGCAGCAGTGCTTACCGCACCGTGCTGTTCCTGCCGACGCTGCTGTCGGTCGTCGTCATTGGCTTCAGCTGGCAGCTGATCCTGTCGCCGCTGTGGGGTGTGGCCGAAAAGCTGCTCGGGTTCGTCGGGCTGCAAGACGCCTTCGGCCCGTGGCTGGGCATGGAAGAGACTGCGCTGGCCACCATCGCGCTGATCTCGGTATGGCAATTCGTCGGCATTCCGATGATGCTGATCTATGCCGCGCTGATTGCCATTCCGGCCGACATCACCGAAGCCGCCGAAGTCGAAGGCGCGAGCCCCTGGAAGATCTTCTGGTCGATCCGCCTGCCGCTGATCCTGCCCACGCTCGGCCTCGTCAACATCCTGACCTTCGTCGGCAACTTCAACGCCTTCGATCTGATCTATTCGATCAAGGGCGCGCTTGCCGGCCCGAACTTCAGGACCGATTTGCTGGGCACCCTCTTCTACCGGACCTTCTTCGGCTATCAATCGCAAGTGGGCAGCGCCACGATGGGCGCGGCGCTGGCGACGATGATGTTTCTCGTGATCCTGTGCGGCGTGGCGCTCTACTTCTTCGTGGTTCAACGGCGCCTGCAGCGCTTCTCGCTGTGAGCCGCAGCACCGCTTCCCGCAGCCCGGCCGCGTTGGCTCGCGCGGGCTTTGTTCATCTGGTCCTCGGCGGCTACAGCCTGTTGGTGCTGTTCCCGATCGTGCTGGTGCTGATCAACTCGTTCAAGGCCAAGCGCGCGATCTTCGATGACCCGCTGTCGCTGCCCACCGCCGCCACCTGGAGCATTGCCGGCTACACCAAGGTGCTGGGCAATGCTTCGGTCTTCGGCATGTTCAGCAACAGCGCGATCGTGACCGGCGTGTCGCTGTTGCTGATCTTGTTGTTCGGTGCGATGGCCGCCTGGGCGCTGACCGAATACGGCTTTCGCGGCAACCGCTGGCTGACGCTGTTCTTTGCGTTCGGCATCATGGCGCCGATCCGCCTGGGCTCGGTGTCGATCCTGCAGACCATGGTCGCGCTGAACCTGACCAACACGCTGACCGCGCTGATCCTCGTCTACGTGGCGCAGGGCCTACCGCTGGCGATCATGATCCTGTCGGAGTTCATCCGGCAGGTGCCCGGCGAGCTGAAGGATGCGGCGCGTTGCGATGGCGTCAGCGAGTTCCGCATCTTCTTCCAGGTGATCCTGCCGCTGATCCGCCCGGCCGTGGCCACGGTGGCTGTCTTCACGATGGTGCCGATCTGGAACGACCTGTGGTTCCCGCTGATCCTCTCGCCGTCTGAAAGCACACAGACCATCACGCTCGGCGTGCAGCAGTTCGTCGGCCAGTTCTCGACCGACTGGAATGCGGTACTGGCCGCGCTGTCGCTGGCGGTGCTGCCCATCCTCGTGCTGTACGCGCTGTCATCGCGCCAGCTGATCCGCGGCATTACCGCCGGCGCGGTCAAGTAGTCGTTCATCCTTTGCCATGGCCCAGCTCGAACTCTCCAACATCTCCAAGACCTACGGCGATCAAGCCGTGTTGAGCGGCATCGACCTGCGCATCGGACATGGCGAACTCGTCGTGCTGGTCGGCCCGAGCGGCTGCGGCAAATCGACCTTGCTACGCCTGCTGTGCGGGCTCGATGACATCAGCGGCGGCGAGCTGCGCATCGATGGCGAACGGGTCAACGACCTGCCGCCCGCGAAGCGCGGCATCGCGATGGTGTTCCAGAGCTATGCGCTTTACCCGCACATGACTGTCTACCAGAACATGGCCTTCGGCTTGAAGGTGCACGGCGTCGCGCGCGGCGAACGCGAGCAGCGCATTCAGGCCGCGGCGAAAGCGCTGCACATCGATCATCTGCTGAAGCGGCTGCCGCGCGAGCTCTCCGGCGGCCAACGCCAGCGTGTTGCGATCGGCCGCGCGATCGTGCGCCAGCCGAAGGTATTTTTGTTCGATGAGCCGCTGTCGAATCTCGACGCCGCTTTGCGCGTCAAGACCCGCATCGAGCTGGCGCGGCTGCACCGCGAGCTGGGTGCGACGATGGTGTATGTGACGCACGACCAGACCGAGGCGATGACCTTGGGCGATCGCATCGTCGTGATGCACCAGGGTCGCGTTCAACAGGCCGGTACACCGCTCGATCTGTACCAGCAACCCGCCAATCGTTTTGTCGCCACCTTCATCGGTTCACCAACGATGAACCTGCTGCCGGCGCGCATCAAAAGCGTCTCGGCCGACGGCGCCGAGATCGAACTGGCCGATGGTCGCCGTGCGCAGGCCCGCGTCGACAGCCAGGGCTTGAGCAGCGGCGATGCGGTAGAGATCGGCATTCGCGCCGAGCACGTGGTAGTGGGCTCGCCGCTCTCAGTGGGCGCGGGCCTGGCGCTCAACGGCGAAGTCACGCTGGTCGAGCAACTGGGCGAATCGCACCTCGTTTATCTGCGATCGACCACCGGGCTCGAACTCACGGTGCGCGGCAACGGCATCACCCGTTTGCGTGTGGGCGATGCAATCGCCGTTCAGGCCGCGCCCGAAGCGCTGCATCTGTTCGATGCGCAAGGGGTGGCCCGGCGCCGGCTGCAGCCGGAATGACGGTGGCTCGGGCCGATTCGAGGTCCACCGTTTCCGCCTGCCGACAACGACCTGATGCCGCTCAGGCAGACAGTTCGATGCTGACCGGCGCGTGATCGCTGCTGCCCGGTTTGCCGCGCTCAGTGAGGTCGACCGTAGCGCCTTGCAAACGGTCTTTCAGCGCCGGGCTGATCAGCAGGTGATCAATGCGCAACCCGGCATTGCGCTGCCAGCGATAGCGCTTGTAGTCCCAGAAGGTGTAGATGGTCTTTTCCGGGTGCACGGCGCGCACCGCGTCCGTCCAGCCTTGGGCCAGCAACGCTTGAAACGCTGCTCGGCTTTGCGGCTGCACAAGCGCATCTTTATCCCATGAGCTTGAGACATAGATGTCGGCCTCGGTGGGCACGATGTTGAAGTCGCCCGCAAGCACCACCGGCAAGCCGGTGGCCATCAACTCTGCCGCATGGGCGGTCAAACGGTCCAGCCAACGCAGTTTGGTATCGAACTTCGGGCCCGGCTGGGGATTGCCATTCGGCGCATACAAGTTGCCGATCAAGATGCCCTGCACGGCGGCCTCGATGTAGCGGCTGTGCTTGTCGGCCGGGTCTCCGGGCAACACGCGCTTCGATAACAAGGGCTCTGCCCCTCGCGCAATGATGGCGACGCCATTGAAGGCACTCTGCCCGCGCCAGACCGCTCCATAGCCCGCACGCTTCAGTTCCTCATGGGGAAACCGGGCATCGGGCGCCTTCAATTCCTGCAGGCAAACGACATCTGGCTCAGTACGCTCAAGCCAGTGCAGCAGATTGGACAAACGGCCGACAACACCATTGATGTTGTACGTTGCGATTCTGATCTGCGTCATGCAGAGAGCCCCCAGGAGTTCAGCAGCGTGCCGCCAACGCTTGGGATGGCACGGCGAGCGCACCCGCCGCACTTCCACGACGTTAGCGTTACTCCTTTTTACATCCGTTTTCGAAGAAAACAGGGGGCATGGTCACCATCAAGCGAGGGGGTGAATTCGGTTTGATTCGCTGGCTATGGCCTTAACGAATGAAAAAGCGCCATGCGCACAAGGCGCAGGCGCTTTTCATCAGGCTGGAGCGGTCAGGGATTCACTGGATGTGTTCAATGACTTTCAGCACGGCCAGGCGCGCGCAACCCTGTGGATTGCCCGAGCCCAGCCATCCATTTGCGGATCAGTGTGGGTAGTTGTTTGCGCAAGCAAAGTCTTTTTGCGCCTTCTTGAATTGAGCGTCCCAATCTGCCGGCCAGCCGAATGCCTTGGTGGCTTGCGCTTGCAGATTGGTACCGGATGCGCCGCTCCAGAAATGCACAAACTCACCCCAGTTCAAGTTACGGGCATAACTCGTCCCGTTCTTCGGGAAGCATTGCGCCAGCAAGGTGAAATAGTTATTCAGCGTGGCAGTACCGCCGTGCTCGTTGTAAATCGGATAAAACCAATCGCGGAACCAGAAGCTATTGGCCCGCGGGAAATCATCGCGGGTGCCAATCACGGTGTTGTACCAACGCTTGACATCGTCCGTGCGGCCCAGGCCCTTATAGACGTCATAGATATAGATTTCCATCCATTTGCTGTCTTTCCACAGGCCGAAGGCCGGGGAGTTATGCACGCCCTTTGACGCGCCTTCCACGATATGGCCCACCTCATGGGTGGTCAAATCCAAGTCATTGCCGGTTCCATTCTTCCATGGGCCGGGGCCGGCATCGATCACATTGCGATTATCATGGCTCGCATCGAAATAGGTCGACGGATGCCCGCCGCTGTATTTATCGGTATGGAAGACGGCAAAAAGGCGCGGGTTTGAACCGAATGCACCATAAGTCTTTTTAGTATAACGCCACACATCGCCAATATAGCGATTCATCCAGGTATAGGAACGATTTACGTCACCATCAAAATAAACGGCCAAATCGTCATCATAGAAAACGCGGGTCAGGTTCTGATTGTGATCGAACCAATGCTCTTGCCACCTTTCCGGCGGCGCAGGCTGGGTTGAGGCGACTCGGAAAGACGAGGTCACATCATTGAAATTCAGCGAAACAAAGTTCGGTGCATCGTCGGTCAACGTGATACTTTTACCGCCGTAATTGGTGTCGTTGAATAAATTGATCTTTGCGCCGCTGCGTACTTTCGCGGAGGAAACGCGGTCATTCCAGGCACTGCCGATCCAGTTGCTGTCGGCATTCGCGCAAAAAGAGGCGCCCTGATAATCCACATGCTCATAAAAGCAAATGGCACCTTCAGGCTGAGCACCTGACGCATGCGCTGAAAACTGGGAGCAAGCCAAAACAATGGCACCCGCTTTCATCACATTGCTTAAGCTCGTCGTAATTCTGTTCATGTTTCAATCCTCTGTGAATGTTTCTCGATGCCCGCCGTGACAAAAATCAACCGATTGAAATGACGCTGCGATTTAAAAGTAAATGCACGCAATGGTTTATCAATGGCGACTTCTGAAGTCTTCTTGATTGTGAGAGCGCAGCTCCGCATTTCACCTTTTTTGCTGCAACCAAATGCGCTGTAACGCCAAGTATCGCCGCCTGCAGTTTTGAAGATTTGCCTGCATTTCTAGCGCAGAGGGATCGCATTGGCGAAGAAATAGGCCTACTGTTATTTACGATTTTGAATATTTGCGGACAATTTTAAGGAAGGCCTGCCTTGACCGTCTCGAGATGCGCTGACTTCGTCAAGTGGGCGGTGCTGTGTTTCGGGGAGGCTGAACGTAGGCGTGCTCAACGGCTTTGTTTTGGCGCGATGCGACGAACCACGGGCACACACTCGCCTCTCAGACGTTGCCGCGCCATCCTTCCGATGCCTTTGGTTCACCCCGCACTCTCCCGCACCTGCCTCAGACCTCCCAGTTGAACCGATTTACTCATCTCGCTTGTTTATTGACCATTGGTCATTTATAGTTTCAGCTATACGTGACCGTCGGTCATTAAAGGGGGGAATGGGTATGAAAACGTCAGGTAGGTGGGCTCTCATCACAGGCGCATCGAGTGGTTTCGGCATGGACTTCGCCGATGAACTGGCCACGAAAGGGCATAACTTGGTGTTGGTCGCGCGGCGTGTCGAACCGATGCAGGCTTTGGCGGTCGAATTAAAAAATCGTCACGGCGTGCAAGTGAAAGTGATCGGTATGGATCTGGCGCGCGCCGACGTCGGTGCCGAACTGTTAGCCCAGCTGGACGCGGACGGGATCGCAGTCGACACCTTGATCAATAACGCTGGCTATGGCGTGTTTGGCGAATTCGTCGAACAGCCGCTGAAGCGTACGCTGGACATGTTGCAGCTCAACATGGTCACCCTCACCGAGCTCACCCATGTCTTTGGGTCGACCATGGCTCGACGGGGTGCCGGACAAATTGTGCTGGTGGCCTCTATCGGCGGCTATCAGGCAACGCCCACCTACGCGGCCTACAGCGCAAGCAAAGCTTATGTCCTGCTGTTCGGTGAAGCGCTGCACGAGGAACTGCGTGGCCGCGGCGTGACCGTGACCGTGCTTTCGCCGGGCATCACGGCGACAGAATTCCTCAAGGTGTCGGGCCAGAAAGCCACGCTCTATCAACGCCTTGTCATGATGCGAAGCCGACCTGTCGTTCGCATTGGCCTGCGCGCGCTAGAGCGTGGCCGGGCCTCTATCGTGCCCGGCTGCCTCAATGCCGTCACGGCATGGAGCAACCGATTCATGCCGCGCAGCCTGCAACGCAAGCTAGCATTCCACCTGATGCGCAACGACTGACGACGCCTTGGCCCGACCTTCCCTGAACCTTGATGAACGCGCGCTGCGCCGTGCGCAACTACTGGCCGCCGCCCACCAGTTGTTCCGGCGCACGCAAGAGTTGCCTTCCGTGGCAGCCATTGCCCAGTCCGCAGGCATCGCGAAGGGATCGGTCTACCTGTCGTTCAGTAGCAAGGAAGAAATCTTCGTTGCGTTGCTTGAAGACAGCTTCGCGTCGCTGCTGAGCATCATCATGCCGAGCATGAACTCGCTTCCGCCGACCACCCATGGCGCCGCCGAGCAATTTGCGTTGCTGTACTCGCAGGCCGTTTCCCAAACGCCTGATTTGTTGCCGCTCGCAGGGATGACCAGCGCCGTTCTGGAAAAGAATCTGCCCGTGCCGGCGATGCTGGCGTTCAAGGAAGGACTGGCAAGCGGCTTAGAGGCCGCGGCCATCGCGCTGTCGCAAAGCGCACTGGCGCTGGATCCAGCCAAAGGTATCGAACTGTTCCTGCGAACATGGAGCATGACACTCGGGCTATGGCAAGCGCTCGACTTTCCCAAGGAGTTGAGAGCGCATTTGCATCAGCAGCCGCTGAATGTTTTCGACCGAGACTTCGAAGTGGAATTGACTCAGGCCGTGCGTGCCGTCTGGATCGGAACGCTGCAACCCGTCAGTTGAGTGCGGACGTCATCTCGATGGCATCACTGCACGGCGAGACGACGGTGATGGCCCGCCACTCACGAGCCGACCAGTGTCACGCCCCCAAAACATGCGCGTAGGCCGTCCCTCAAGGTTCACCGGCTGCACAAATCCATCAGCAGGAAGTGTGGCGATGACTTGGCCAACCTAACACGCAAAGAAAAACGGCTTGCAACGCGATTGGCTGCAAGCCGTTTTTTTCTTAACGATTTTGGTGGGCCCTGACAGATTCGAACTGTCGACCAACG
>CAXTCD010000150.1:0-12957 GCA_964242145.1 uncultured Rhizobacter sp. | reverse complement strand
GCGTGCTGGACGAACCGCCCGAGATCCACCGCACCGACGAGCTGGGCGAACTGGTGGCCGAGATGAGCCGGCGCACCGAGACCGGATATCTGTTCGGGGGCTTGGCTTCATCGCGCATACAGGCGCTGCACATCGCCGACGGCGTGTTCAAGGGCGGGCTGTCGGGCGTGGCCTTCGGGCCGCAAGTGGCGCTGGTGTCACGTGTCACGCAGGGTTGCCAGCCGGTCGGGCCGGTGCGGCATATCACCGAAGGCTACCGCAATGTCGTCGGCTCACTCGATGGCGAGCCGGCACTCGACTGCCTGCTGCGCGACCTCGGTGCCGACGAGGCCGAGCCGCGCATGACCTTGCCGCTGCTGCGGCAAACGCTGGCGGGCCTGAGCGACGGCGACGACGACCTGTTGTCGCGGCCCGGTCAATTCGGCACCGACACCCGCGTGCGGCATCTGATCGGCATCGATCCTCAACACCGCGGCCTGGCCTTGAGCGATGGCGTCGAGGTCGGCATGCAGCTCGCGTTCTGCAAGCGCGATACCGAAGCCGCCCGGCGCGATCTGGTGCGCATCTGCACCGAGATCCGCGAGGAACTGGAGCCGGAGTCGCTGCCCTTCGCCACGGCGCTGGCTTTACAGAGCAACGACACCGACCACGCGCTGCACCTGGCGCGGCGCATTGCCGGCGCGGTGTACGTCAGTTGCGTGGGCCGCGGAGGCCCGCACTTCGGCGCGCCTTCGGCCGAGCTGGCGCTGATTCGCCATGCCTTGGGCGATGTGCCGCTGGTCGGCTTCTTTGCCGGCGGCGAGATCGCCCGCCGGCATCTGTACAGCTATACCGGCGTGCTGACGGTCTTCACGACCTGAGCCGTCGCCGATGGCGTGTGTTCAGATCACGCCGCGTTCGCGCAGCGCGTTGATCTGAGCGTCGGTCAGGCCGATCTCGCGCAGCACCGTTTCGGTGTCTTGCCCGAGCGAGGGCGCGCGCCGCGTGATCGCCCCCGGCGTGGCGCTCAGCTTCGGCACGATGCCCGGCACGGCGACGTTCAGGCCTTCGGCGGTGGTCACGCGCTCGATCATTCCGCGCGCCTGGAAGTGCGGGTCGTCGGCAATGTCTTTGGCTGTGTACAGCCGCCCGACCGGCACTTGCGCTGCATGCAAGGTGTCAAGCACGTCGCTGACCTGGAGCTGCCTCGTCCATGCGACGATTGCGGCATCGATCTCGTCAACCCGCTCCACGCGCGCCGCATTGCCGACCAAGCCGGTGTCAACGGCCAGGTCGTCGCGGCCGATGGCTTTCATCAAGCGGATGAAGATGCTGTCGCCATTACCCGCCACCAGCACCCAGCCATCGACGCAGGGGTACGCATTGCTCGGCGCAATGCCGGGCAGCGCCGAGCCGGCCGCTTCACGCACCGCACCGAAGGCGCTGTATTCGGGCAGCAGGCTTTCCATGCAGTTGAACACCGCCTCGTAGAGCGCCACGTCGATCACTTGGCCACGGCCCTTCGGCGCTTGCGCGCAGACCGTGGCGTGCCGGTGCTGCAAGGCCATCAGGATGCCGATCACGCCGTGCAGCGAGGCCAGCGTGTCGCCGATGCTGACGCCCACGCGCACCGGTACGCGGCCGGGCTCGCCGGTCAGGTAGCGCAGCCCGCCCATCGCCTCGGCGACGACACCGAAGCCCGGCCGGTCTTTGTAAGGCCCGGTCTGGCCGTAGCCGCTGATGCGCAGCATCACCAACCCAGGATTCGTCGCACTCAAAGCCTCATGGCCGAGGCCCCAGGCTTCCATCACGCCGGGCTTGAAATTCTCGATCAGCACGTCGGCCTCGGCCGCCAGGCGGCGCACGATCTCGCGCGCCTCGGGCTGCTTCAGGTCCAGCGCCACGCTTTTCTTGTTGCGCGACTGCACCTGCCACCACACGCTTGTGCCTTCGTGCATCAAACGCCATTGGCGCAGCGGGTCGCCGCCCACAGGCGCTTCGACCTTGATCACCTCGGCACCGAAATCAGCCAGCGTTTTCGCGGCAAACGGGCCGGCGATCAGCTGGCCGAGTTCCAGCACCTTGAGTCCGGCGAGTGGGCCGATGGAGGCCGCGCTGAGGATTGAAGTGGGTTGCGACATGGTGCCGATGTTAGTGGCAGCCGCCCACGAAAAAGGGCGCAGCTTGCGCTACGCCCTGGGGCTCTTTCATCGCGGCCACATCGCGCCAGCCTTGCCGGCGCATGGCCTTCCGCCTTACATCACAGTGCTTTCACGATCCGCAGGTTGCGAATCTGGAAGTGGATCGTGCCTTTCTGGTCGTCCCAGGCCGGCAGCATTTCCAGCGGCGAACTGATCTTGCCGGGCAGGAAGCCAGGCTCGTAACTCGCCGACGTGAAAGGCATCTTCACCGTCTGCCAGGTGTTGAGGGCAGGGTGGCCGATCAGGTTCTTCAGGTCGCCGGTGCGGCAGGTGTCGGCCTTGCCATTGCAAACCATCTTGATCCAGAAGTCTTGCGTGGTTTGGCCATAGTCGAGCACGCGGATCTCGAACTGCACGCCACCCGTCGCAGCGATCGCGGAGGCGTCGATGAGGGTGTTGTCCGGCGTGGTGATGAAGACGCCACCATTGCCGCCGCTATCGCCGACATTGTTGAACTGCACATCGATGACCTTGTCGGTGCCGTCAACGAAGTCATTGGTCAGCACGACACTGCCCGCCGACGACCACGATCCTGGCACCGCCAGCGCTGCAACATCGCTGATGCCGTTGACGTACAGGTCTTTGTCGTCCGTCACCGTGATCACCTTCGGCGGCGCGCCGCCATCACACGGCACATCGCCCACGCGTTTTGGCTCCCAGCGGATGTTCGCGACCGACACTTCGAACGTGCCCGAGCTTGCGATCAGGAACGGCGTATTGACTGCGCTGAAGTCGGTACCAGGATTGTTGGCGTCGGCAAAACACTTCAGCGGAACCGCCACTTCCTTCCAGCTGTTCAGCGGCAAGCCGTTGATGGAGCTGGTGACGTCGATCTCGCCGGCACAGGGGTAACCGCAGTCCACACGCATCTTCACCGATGCACTCGGCACCGTGCTGACGCGCGCATCGAACACCAGCGAGCCTTCGGAGTTGAGATATGACTGCAGGTCTTGCTTCTCGCTCTCGATGATCGTCTGCATGTAGAGCTGGCCTGTTGCGTTGTTCCAGCGCGCCTTGACCGCGGCCCATTGCTTGCCATCCTTGTCATCGACAGGCACCGCGGTGATTTCCTTCTGCGGCGTCTCGGTCACGCTGGCCGTCGACAAGCCCATCACCACGCTCCAGCTCGACGGTGCGCCGATGCGCATGCCGAAGCCACTCTGGTTCGAGCCGTCGAACACGGCCAGCGGCTGGTCGGTCGTGCCGCCACCACCGGCCGGTTGTCCGCAGCCTTGCGTGGCGGGTGTCGCGTCATATGCGGCCTGGTCTGCACCTGGCTTGGCATAGCTCAGCCCGTAGCCGAAGGCATACAGCGGGTCGTAGCTCGCGTCGCCCTTGTTGAGCGAGGTCTGGCAGGCCGACTTCGGCCAGGAATACGACAGCGTGCCGCTGAAGTCGAAGTTCACGCTGCCATCTTCCTTCTTGAACAGCACATCGGCCAGGCCATCGCCTTCGGTACCGGGAAGCCAGGCGGCGACAAAAGCATCCGAGGCGTTGATCTCACGGCTCGCGTACAGCGGGCGGCCGGAGTACAGCACCGTGATGATCTTCTTCACGCCCTTGGCTTTCAGCCCTTCGATCACTTTGACGTCTTCGGGGCGCAGCTTGTCCAGCTCCAGCGTCTTGTTCTTGCCGATGTCGCCCACGCCTTCGGCATACGGCGTCTCGCCGATGACGACGATTGCGGCGTCGTAGTCGGCGCTGCCGCCGGAGCCATCGGTGCTGGTGTCGAGCGTGGCGTTGGACGAGACCTTCTGCACTGCCGCCCAGAAGGTGGTGCCGCCGCCGAAGTCGGCGTTGACGTTGTCGGTGCCTTGCCAGCTCAGCGACCAGCCGCCGCTCTGGTTCGACAGGCTGTCGGCGCTCTTGCCGGCCACGAGGATCTTGGCTGTGCGAGCCAGCGGCAGCGTCGCGCCGTTGTTCTTCAGCAGCACCAGCGACTTGCGCACCGCTTCGCGGGCCACGAGGCGGTGATCGGCGGTGCCGATCTCTGCGCTGGTGGCGCGGGCAGAAGGCTTCGGCTTGGTGAACAGGCCAGCGCGGATCTTCACGCGCAGGATGCGTCGCACGGCATCGTCAATGCGCGCCTGCGGGATCTCGCCGCTGTTCACGCTGGCGATGGTGTTGGTGATGAACGCTTTCCAGTCGTCGACGTACGGCACCATGACCATGTCGATGCCTGCGTTGATCGCCTGCGGGCAGTTCGAGTTCGTGCAGGCGATGGTCGAGTCGCTGTTGCCGGTGTTGACCTGGCCGAGGCCGTTCCAGTCACTCACCACGAAGCCATCGAAGCCCATCTTCGTCTTCAACACATCGGTCAGCAGGTGCTTCTGGGCGTGCATCTTGTTGGCACGCGCGGTATCGCCCTGCGAGATGTCTTTCCAGCTGCTGAACGAGGCCATCACCGATTGCGCACCCGCCTGCAGCGCGGTGTAGTAGCCGCGGCCATGGATGTTGATCAGGTCGGCTTCGGTGACTGCGGTGATGCCCTGGTCTTTGCCGTCCACGGTGCCGCCGTCGCCCAGAAAATGCTTCGCGGTGGCGACCACTTTCTCGCCGGCGTTGGTGTCTTTGCTGAGCTCGCCCTGCAGGCCGCGAATCAGTTCGCCACCATACGACTGCACCAGCAGCGGGTCTTCCGAGAAGCCTTCATAGGTACGGCCCCAGCGGTCATCGCGGACCACCGCGAGCGTCGGGCCGAAAGCCCAGTCGATGCCGGTGCGGGCCACTTCGCTGGCCGTCACCGCGCCGATGCGCCGCATCAGCTCAGGATCGTGGGCCGCACCGAGGCCGATGTTGTGCGGGAACAGCGTCGCGCCCTTGGCATTGTTGTGGCCGTGCACGGCGTCCGTGCCCCAGATCAGCGGGATCGGGTTCGCGTTGCTTTTGTCGACCGAAGCGGCCCACAGCGAGTCAGTCAGCGCGAGCCAGTCGGCCACGGCCGCGCCCTTGTTCTGGCCCGGGAACGAGCCGCCGCCATTGAGCACCGAGCCGAGGTGATAAGTCTTGATGTCCTCGGGCGTGACGCCCTGGATCTCGACCTGCGTCATCTGGCCGACCTTCTCGGCCAAGCTCAGCTTGGCGAGCAGGTCATCGACCTGCTTTTCGACCGCGTCGTCGCGCTTGATCGCGCTCTTGATCACAGGCCAGTCGGCCAGTGGTGTGGTCGGAATGTCGGTGCTTGGGGGCGGGGGCGGTGTGACGGGCGGGCCATTGTCGGAATCGCCTCCGCCACAGGCGCTCAGCATCAAAGCGACGGCCAAAGCCAACCCACCGCGCGCTGCGCGGAATTTATGAATCATGGTCTTGTATCCTCGTGGGGTTGTCGCGCGCATCGGCTCGGCGAGCGAACGCGGGTCAGGATAGCCACCTATGAAATTGTCTGCAATCAGACGTTCACCGATCGTTAAGCCATCAGAAAGGCAGTAGAGAGTGGCAAATTCTTCACTGACTTTCTTCACATCTCATAGGAACGCACAGGCCATGATGCTTGCAGCGGCAGTTTGCGTTCACATGAAGTCAGTCCGCTCCACCTTGGATGGGCGTCGTTTCTACGGGAATCTCCTGAGGCTTGCGGCGCCCACCTGGTGCTGAAAAGAGACGGCGTGGTGGCCGACGATCAGGCAAGTTGCTCGCATTTGAGATCGGTCTGATTGGCGATGGGCGTCGCGCCACTGGGGAGCACGGCATTTTTCCGATCGATGCGAAAGCGGGCGCGCTTACATGCCTCTAGACGGTCTTCTGCTCGATCAAGTAGTTGGCTTCGTCGTATTGACCCAGCACGTCGACCAGATACGGCAGCACCGCCAGCAGTTCGTCGTGCAACGTGTACGGCGGGTTCAGGATGAACATGCCGCTGCCGGCGAGGCCGAAGCCTTGCGAGTCAGGCACTTGCACCGTCAACCGCACATGCAGCCAGCCCTTGGGCGCCAAGCTTTCGAGCCGGCGCGGCAGTTGCGCGGCCTCCAGCTTTTGCACTTGTGGGTACCAGACCATGTAGACGCCTTCGACAAAGCGCAGCAGCGCTTCACGCAGGGAGGCAATGACCCGCCCGTAATCGCCGTGGCCTTCGTAGCTCGGGTCCATCAGCACCACGCCGCGCCGGCTGGAAGGCGGCACCTGGCCCTTCAGGCCGTCGAAACCATCGCTGTTGTAAACCTCGGCCCCACGGATGCCGCCGCCCAGATAGGAATCCAGAATGCGGTGATCGGTGTTGTGCAGCTCGAACATGCGCAGCTGGTCTTGCGGTCGCAGCAGCATTTGCGCAATGGCCGGCGAGCCAGGGTATTGGCGCAGCTTGCCGTCTGTGTTGAACTGCTTGACCAGGCTCAGGTAGTCAGCCACCGGCTCGGGCAAGTCGTCGCGCCCCCACAGCCGCGCGATGCCTTGCTCGTATTCGCCCTTTTTCTGCGCGTACTGGCCTTCGAGCGAATAGCCGCCCGCGCCGGCGTGGGTGTCGACCACGCGGTACGGCTTGTCTTTCTGGTTCATGTAGCGCAGCACCATCGCGAGCACGGTGTGCTTGAGCACGTCGGCGTGGTTGCCCGCATGGAAGGCGTGGCGATAAGCAAGCATGGAGGCAGTCCCGGGTTCGATTCAGCGCCGTATTGTCTTCTTCAATCCACCTCGGCCGCGCCGGCCCGTCGGCAACGGCTTGTCTGACGGCCGATGCAGCCGTCGGCAATTTTTCAAAATTAGTTTGAAAGTGATAGCCGTGCTTGGCAATTATCAAAACTCAGTGCAGTCCTTAAATTCACGGACCTCATTCTTCGGAGGCATTCATGAAAGCCATCGCCTTCCAGAACGCCTTGCCCATCAGCGACGCCAACGCACTGCTCGATCTGACCTTGCCCGATCCGGTGCCCGGCGAGCGCGATCTGCTGGTTCGCGTCCATGCGGTGTCGGTCAATCCGGTGGACACCAAGGTGCGTGGCAAATCGCAGCCGGCCGAAGGCCAGTCGCGCATCCTGGGCTGAGACGCTACCGGCGTGGTGGAGGCGGTCGGCCAGGGCGTGACCTTGTTCAAGCCGGGCGGTCGTGTCTGGTACGCCGGTGACATCACCCGGCCGGGCAGCAATGCCGAACTGCAGGCCGTCGATGTGCGCATCGTCGGCCGCATGCCGGCCACGCTCGGCTTCGGCGAAGCTGCTGCATTGCCGCTGACCGCCATCACCGCCTGGGAGCTGTTGTTCGACCGATTCGGCGTGACGCCCGAAACGCAAGGCAGCCTGCTGATCATCGGCGCGGCCGGTGGCGTCGGCTCGATCCTGACCCAGCTGGCACGTCAACTGACCAGGCTGACCGTCATCGGCACGGCGTCGCGCCCCGAGACCCAGGCGTGGGTCAAGGAACTGGGAGCACATCACGTGATTGACCACAGCCAGCCGCTCAGCGCCGGGCTGAAGCAGATCGGCATCGACGCCGTCACCCATGTGGCCGGCCTGACGCACACCGACAAGCACTATGCGGAGATCGTCGAGTCGCTCGCCCCGCAAGGCCACCTGGGCCTGATCGATGACCCTGCCGTACCGCTGGATCTGAGGGCACTGAAGAGCAAGAGCCTGTCGCTGCATTGGGAGCTGATGTTCACCCGCTCGCCGTTCAAGGCGGCCGACATGCAAGCTCAGCATGCGCTGCTGAACCGGGTGGCCGAGTTGGTCGACGCAGGCCGCATCCACACGACCTTCGGCGAGCACTTCGGCAGCATCAACGTCACAAACCTGAAGCGCGCCCATGCGTTCATCGAGACAGGTAAGGCACGCGGCAAGATTGTGTTGGAAGGCTTTTGATTGGATGGCGTGCGGATTTTCCTGTAATCGCCAAAATCCATTCTTTTCCGGAGCGCTTTGATGACATCCCTGTTCGACCCTATTCAGATCGGCGATATCGCCTTGGCCAACCGCATCGTGATGGCGCCGCTGACGCGCAACCGCGCTGCCGCACATCAGGTGCCCTCCGAACTGGCGGCCACCTATTACGCGCAACGCGCCGCCGCCGGGCTGATCGTCACCGAGGCCAGCCAGATCAGCCCGCAAGGTCAGGGCTACCTCGACACGCCGGGCATTCATTCGCCTGAGCAGATCGCAGCCTGGAAGAAGGTGACCGACGCTGTTCATGCGCGGGGCGGCAAGATCGTGATCCAGCTCTGGCACGTCGGCCGCATCTCGCATGTGTCGCTGCAAAAAGACGGCATTGCACCGGTGTCGTCGACCGCGCGCCGTGCCGACAGCAAAACCTTCATCCAGGGCGGCTTTGCCGATGTCTCCGAGCCGCGCGCGCTGCGGCTCGGTGAAATCCCCGGCATCGTCAATGACTACCGCCATGCCGCACGCAGCGCGATTCAAGCCGGTTTCGATGGCGTCGAAGTGCATGGCGCCAACGGCTACTTGATCGATCAGTTCCTGCGCGACAGCATCAACGACCGCCAGGATGCCTACGGTGGCTCGATCGAGAACCGCACACGGCTGCTGATCGAGGTGATCGAGGCCGTGACCGCCGAGATCGGCAGCGGCCGAACCGGCTTGCGCCTGAGCCCGGTTACGCCCAGCAACGACGCCGGCCAGGACAGCGATGCGCAAGCGCTGTTCAGCCATGTTGTGGACCGGCTCGCGCCGTTCAAGCTGGCGTTCCTGCATGTGGTCGAGGGGCAGACCGGCGGCTCACGCGAGATTGCGCCGTTCGACTATGCGGCACTGCACGCGCGTTTCAAGGCCGGCCATCCGGGCGGCGCCTGGATCGTCAATAACGGCTACAGCCGGCAGATGGCGATCGACGCCGTGACATCCGGCAGCGTCGATCTCGTCGCGTTCGGCCGGCCGTTCATCGGCAACCCCGACCTCGTGCGCCGGCTGGAACTGGACGCACCGTTGAATGCGCTGGATGCATCCAAGCTTTATGGCGGCGGGGCCGAAGGCTATACCGACTACCCGACGCTGAACGCTGCCTGAGAACATCAACGCCTGCCTGAGCGCCAGACGGCCAGAGCGTTTGACCGTGTCAGCGGGTCTTGCGGGGCCGCCGCGCATGAAGCAACTCCCGGATGTTGACTTCACGCGGCCCCGGCACCAGCTCGAACGGCTGGCCGGCCTGCAAGCTGCCAGGCGTGCGCACCGCGAGATAGAAGCCGCTCCAGCCGCTGGAAGCCATCAGCGACTCGGCCTGCGCGAAGCCCATGGCGGTGCCGATCTGCGCATCGGCGCTGCGCGGCTCGCTGACAGCCAATTCGCAGTCAGGAAAGCGCAGCACATCACCGATCCAGACCTGCGTCTCCAGCAAACCGGCCAGGCTCAGGTCTTCACCCATCGAACCCGGCGGCACCACCAGGTCCCAGTGCGCCACCGCAGCCTGGGCCCGCACGGTTTGCCAGAACGCATAGTGCTCGCTCGGGTAGGCGTAGAGCGCTTTCGACGGGCCAAAGGGTTGGCCCGTCGCATCGACGCGCGGGCCATCGGCAAAGCCCTGCAGCGTCAGCGTGACCGGCTCATGCACCGGCTGCGTGGCAGTGAGCAAGGCAGTGTGGGACCGAGCCGGGTTCGATGAAGAATCAACGGGGCGGTGCAGGCTCAGCAGGCGAGGGGTCATGCGCCGATGATGCCCGCACTCTTCAAACCCGAACTCATTGCGCCCGCATGAATCAGCTCAACGTGCTGGCGCGCGCCATCCCTTGACCCCCCCTGCCACTCGTCGGCCCAGGCCGCCGGTGGCCCACTGGCTGAACAACTTGGCGGCCGGGTGGTTGACGCGGAACGAGCGCATCACATGCACTTCGGTCGCCAAGCGCGGGTCGCCATCGACCAGCAAGGCCAGTGGTTTGCGGGCACGCGCCAGCCACAGGCTGCGCTCAACAAGCGAGTAAGCATTTTCGGCCACGGCTTCGTCGACCGCGTTGGCCTTGGCATCGCTGTACCAGGGGGCGGCGGGCGCGACGCCGGCTTCGCGCCACAGCGCCTGCGCAGACAGGTAGGCACCGCTGCCGTTCACCGGGCCGATGAAGCGGCTCTGCTTTGCAGCCAGCAGCGCCAGGGCGGCGGCGATGTCCCGCCCGCCGGCTACGCCGGCCGGATCTTTGGCCTTCTTCCCGACGCCTTGCTGCGGGCCGACGAGCACGAAATCACCTTGCGCGATCAGTACCCGGTCATGCGCCAGGCCCTGCTTTTCGAGCGCCAATTCCTGCTCGGGCGCGTTCGTCATCGCGGCGTCGATCTCGCCGCGCTCCAAGGCGCTCAGCAGCGAGGCACTGGTGCCCGGTACCAGCAACACCGCCACGCCGGTGTCGCGGCCGAAGCTGCGCTGGAACTGGCCGGCCAGGCCGCAATCGACCAAGGCTTGTTCTGCGCCCATGCGCAATGGATCGGCGAGCGATTTGCGCTGCGCAGCGAAAGACAGAGGCGCCGCAAGACAAGCGGCGAGCGAAGTGATCAGGGAGCGGCGGTCGAACGTCATGGGCGGCGATCATAGAGATGTACCCTGCTTGTACCCAGGCCTTTGCGGCTGCGCGGCGACTCGATTGCGCAACGCGCCGTTACCGCCAGACTGAGCGAAACCTGAGGCGCAGTGCCATGGGGGGTCGGCATTCACGGGAAAAGGCGCCCTGCCGTCATGCGACCCATGCGAGGAGTGATGCCTGGGCTATGCTTGCCCCGCCCTCTGGCCTTTGAGCGCCCCAACCATGTCAGACCGCATGTCAGACCGCCCCACGCCGATCGCCGAATTCATCGCGCTGGACGATGAAGCGCTGCAGCGCGAAGTGCTCGGCGCCTACCGTCCGGCGGTCCTTCGCGGCCTGGTCAAGCACTGGCCTGCGGTGCAGCACGGCCGCAAGTCACCGCAAGCCATCGCGGCTTACCTCAGCGCGCAAGACAGCGGCCGCCCGGTCAACGCGGTGATGACGCGACCGGAAGAGAACGGTCGCATTTTTTACAACGCGGCGATGGACGGCTTCAACTTCGTGCGCAACCAGGTGCCGCTGTCGAAGGTGATCGAGCAGGTGCTGCGCTACGGCAGCTTCGACAAGGCGCCAGCCGTGGCCGCACAAAGCGCGGTGATTGCCGAATGTCTGCCGGCCTTCGTGGCCGACAACCCGCTGCCATTGTTCGATCAGGTGGCGCCGCCGCGCATCTGGCTCGGCAGCGCGATCACGACGCCGGCGCACTTCGATGAGTCGAACAACATCGCCTGCGTGGTGGCCGGCCAGCGGCGCTTCACACTGTTTCCGCCCGAGCAGATCGGCAACCTCTACATCGGCCCGCTGGACCACGCGCCGACCGGCACACCGATCAGCATGGTGTCGTTCGCTCAACCCGATTTCAAGCGCTTCCCGAAATTCCGCGAGGCGCTGGCGCATGCCTTCGTCGCTGACCTGGAGCCGGGCGATGCGATCTTCATTCCGGCGCTGTGGTGGCACCACGTCGAGTCGTTGCAGCGCTTCAATGTGCTGGTCAACTATTGGTGGAAAGGCGTGCTGCAGCCCGGGCGCACGCCGCCGCCGTCGGCCTTCGGTTGCCTGATGCACACGCTCGTGAGCCTGAAGCAGCTGTCGCCCGACGAGCGCCGCGCCTGGGGCGCGATCTTCGATCACTATGTGTTCAACCCCGAGGCCGACAGCACCGGCCACATTCCGCCCGAGCGGCGTGGCATTCTGGGTGAGTTGACGCCACAGCAGGTGGCGCAGGTGCGCGCCGCCCTGCTGGCGCAGGTGCGCTGAGCCTGTCAGGAACAAAGGGCGGCCGGCCCGCAGCCGCTTCGCCACCGAATGCGTCAGGCCGGGACGGCCAAGGGGCTGTGCTCGAAATAGCTGACACAGAAATCTTTGAAGGTGCGAACCAGCGGCGACAGGTAGCGGTTGCTGGGGTAAGCCGCAGCCACCTTGACGGCCGGAAATCGCCAGTCGGGCAGCACCTCGATCCGGCGGCCTTCCTGCAGTGCGGGCGCGCAGATGAAGCTCGGAATTTCGGAGATGCCTTGCCCGCCGAGCACTGCGTGCAGCACGCGGAATAGTCATTGAGCACCAGGCGCGGCTCCGGTTTGATCTGCACGGACGCATCGCCGGCACTGAGCTTCCATTGCAACGGCCGCTCCCAGCGTGAAAACGCTACTTGGACGTGCGGCACCAGATCGTCGGGGTGCGTCAGCCCGGGGATGGCTGCCAGATATGCCGGGCTCGCCACGAGCCGGGCGCGGTGGATCGTCACCGTGCGCATGACCTGGCTGCTGTCGCTCGAATCCTCTACGCGAAGCGACAGATCGACGCCGTCGGCGATGTGGTCGATGAAGCGCTCGGTCACCAGGCATTGCCCATCGTCTTCGGGTACTGTGTCTGAAAGGCCGTGATCAGCGGGATCACGACGATCTCCGACATGCTGGGCGGCACGGAGATCCGAAGCCGGCCCGAGATCTCTGAATGGCGGTCGTTGACGAGCGAGTCCGCGGCTTCGAATTCCGTGAGGCCGCGCCGGCACCGTTCGAAGTAGTCCTGGCCGATGTCGGTCATGCGCAATTGGCGGGTCGAGCGTTCCAGGAGCCGCCCCCCAGCGCCTTTTCCAGATCACTGATCTTTCGGCTCACCGTCGACACCGGCACGCCCTCGCGCGGGGCGGCTTTCGAAAAGCTGCCGTGCTCGACCGCTTTGACGTAAAGCGCCATGGCGTTCTTGTCGGCTGATGGCGATGGGTTTCCCATTTTTGGAAAACTAATTCGTAGAACGAACGACTAATCTATCAAATGGGGTAACTACTCAGCCCCCCCAAACTGCCGAGGGACAATCCAAGCGATGCAAGCA
>CAXTCD010000149.1:0-13019 GCA_964242145.1 uncultured Rhizobacter sp. | reverse complement strand
TGCTTGCATCGCTTGGATTGTCCCTCGGCAGTTTGGGGGGGCTGAGTAGTTACCCTGCGTGCTGCGAACTGCAAAATCCGCATATCGATAACGATATGCCGTAGCGCATTACCGATCCAGACGAACGCGCGCGTCACAGCTTGTCACCGCAATGTTCGAATTAGCTTCTTCGATCTGATTGCTTGTCATCACGTAAGCCCTTACCTACGCTGTGGGCCTATGACAGTTCCAACTCCCCCCACTTCTGAGACGCTTGTGTCCAGCCTCTTGGGGCCGAGCAATTTTGCTTCAAGCATGATCGCCGGCGACGGTCAGTCGCTGCCATTTCCCATGGACACGTTGGCCATCGACGCCACGTGGCACCTGGGTGACACCGCAACCCACGAGCACACCAGCGTGCTTCGGGCCGTCATCGACCACGTGCTGGCCTGGGAGTGGCCGACGCTGGCTGTGGTGGCCGCCATCTACGGCGGCTGGCTCGCGGTGCTGGGGCATCAGCCCGAGCTTGGCGCATGGCCATCTCATGCCGCGCTCACGGTGCTGGCCTGCTGGTTCATGAGCCTTCAACACGAACTGCTGCATGGCCATCCAACGCGGCATTCTCGGATCAACCGGCTGCTGGGCCTGGCGCCGCTGGCCGTCTGGATCCCTTATGACCTGTACCGCCGCAGCCACCTCGAACACCACCGCGATGCCTTCCTGACCCTGCCCGGCACCGACCCCGAAGGCAACTACCTTCACGCGCATGACTTCAGCCAACGCTCGGCCTGGCAGCGTGGCCTGTGGATCGCGCAGCGCACCGTGCTGGGCCGCCTGTTGTTCGGGCCGGCGATGGCAATCATCCCGTCGTGGATCGACATCGTCCGCAAGCCGCTGCGCGGCGACTTCTCGCAGTCGCGCATCTGGGCCCAGCACCTGTCGCTGCTGCTGACGATGCTGTGGGCCCTGGATCGCTATGCGGGCATCCATCCGGCCAGCTACCTGTTCGGCGTGGCCTACCCTGCGCTCAGCTTGGCGATGCTGCGTTCGCTCTATGAGCACCGGCCGGCCGTGCAGCCGGCGCATCGCATCGTGGTCAATGAAGCCGCCCTGCCCTGGCGCTTGCTCTATCTCAACAACAACTATCACGCGGTGCATCACGACGCCCCGTCGCTGCCCTGGTACCAGCTGCGCAAGCTCTATCTGCAAGACCGCGCCGGTTACCTCGATCGCAACGGCGGCTTCCTGATCCCCGGTTACTTCCATCTGCTGCGCCGCTTCGCCGCCAAGCCGGTCGATTCCCCGGCTTTCGATGCCAGCTTGCCGCAGTCGCAGCCGTCCTCAAGCACGGTATTCCCTGCAAATGTCCCTGTCACCCCGCAAGTTGCACACTCCGCGCAAGGGTCCGCGCGGCCTGACTTCTCCGATTCACGACTGAAAGAACCCGCATGACCTGGAACCCTGTTCGCCGCCAGCTCCTGACCCTCGCTGCGACCGCCGCCTTGCTGGCCTGCGCCTCATCCGCCTTTGCGCAAACCGCGGTGCGTGTCGGCTCGAAGATCGATACCGAAGGCTCGCTGCTGGGCAACCTCATCGTGCAGGTGCTCGAAGCCAACGGCATCAAGACGGAGAACAAGCTGCAGATCGGCGTGACCAAGATCGTGCGTGGCGCGCTGGTCGCCGGCGAGATCGACATCTATCCCGAATACACCGGCAACGGCGCTTTCTTCTTCTCCGACGAAAAGAACACCGCCTGGAAGAACCTGCAAGCCGGCTTCGAGCGCGTGAAGTCGCTGGACGCCGAAAAGAACAAGCTGGTCTGGCTGTCGCCGGCACCGGCCAACAACACCTGGGCGATCGCGGTGCGCCATGACGTGGTGGTCGCCAACAAGCTGAAAACACTGGATGACCTCGCCGCCTGGCTCGGCAAGGGCGGGAAGTTCAAGCTCGCCGCATCGGCCGAGTTCATCGAACGCGCCGACGCGCTGCCCGCCTTCCAGTCGACCTACGGTTTCAAGCTCACGCAAGACCAGTTGCTGACGCTGGCCGGTGGCGACACCACGGTGACGATCAAGGCCGCCTCCGAGCAGACCTCGGGCGTCAACGCCTCGATGGCTTACGGCACCGATGGCCCGGTGGCCGCGCTCGGTCTCGACATCCTCGAAGACACCAAATCGGCCCAGCCGATCTACGCGCCCGCGCCGGTGATCCGCGCTTCGGTGCTGGAGAAGCAACCGAAGATCGCCACGCTGCTGGAGCCGGTCTTCAAGTCGCTGGACAGCAAGACGCTGCAGACCTTGAACGCGAAGATTGCGCTTGATGGGCAAGACGCGAAGAAGGTCTCGGCGGCCTATCTGAAATTAAAGGGCTTCATCAAGTGACAGCCGTTCCCGGTGCGCTGCCCACGGCAGCCACCCCACCCGAACCGTCACCGCCCACACGGGCCTCGCACGAAAACGCGGGGCTCGGGCCGGTGCACAACCCGGTGTTGCTGAGCATCGCACTGGTTGGCGTGGCGGCGGCTTTCGGTCTCGCCTTCCTGAGTCAGGCACCTAACCGGCTGGTGACAGGCGTCGGCCTGCCGCTGCGCGAGCTGCTGGGTGCGCAGGGTGCCGGCATCAGCGCCTGGATCGGGCTGCCGGCCGCGCTGCTGGTCATTGCGGGCGTCCTGCCGGCGCGCAAGCTCAACCATGCGCTGGTGTGGATGGCTTCGGGCGTGTTGCTGGCCGGCCTGGTATGGCTCGCCGGGGCGCATGCCAAAGCCTTGTCCGATGCCAACGAAGGCAGCGGCCGTACCTCGCTGGGCGGCAGCTTCTGGGTGCTGTCGGTGCTGGCCTGGCTGGCCGCGTCAGATGCCGTGCAGCGGCTGCGCTGGGGCGTCGTGCAGCGCACGCTGGCGCTCGGTGCGGTGCTGCTGCCGGTGGTCGTGCTGGCAGCCTCCGGCGCGCTCGATGCGCTGTCGCTGTTCAAGGAATACGACAACCGGCAAGAGGTGTTCGATGCCGCGCTGTGGCGCCATGTCCAGATCGTCATTTCGACACTGATCCCGGCGGTGCTGATCGGCGTGCCGCTGGGCATTGCGGCCTATCGGCGGCCGGCGACCTCGGGGCCCTTGTTCGTCGTGCTGAACGTGATCCAGACCGTGCCGTCGATCGCGCTCTTCGGCCTGCTGATGGCGCCGCTGGTCGCGCTGTCGCACCTGTTGCCGGGCTGGGGCATCTCCGGCATCGGCCTGGTGCCGGCCGTGATCGCGCTGACCTTGTATTCGCTGCTGCCGATCGTGCAGAGCACCGTCACCGGCCTGCGCGATGTGCCGCGCGCGGTGATCGAGTCGGCCACCGGAATGGGGCTGACAAAGCAGCAGGTGTTCTGGAAGGTCGAAGTGCCGCTGGCGCTGCCGCTGCTGTGGTCGGGCCTGCGCCTGACCACCGTGCAGACGGTGGGGCTGGCGGTGGTGGCCGCGCTGGTGGGCGCCGGTGGGCTGGGCGCAATCATGTTCCAGGGCCTGTTGAGCAGTGCGCTCGACCTGGTGCTGCTCGGCGTGCTGCCGGTGGTGGCGCTGGCCGTGGCAGTAGATGCGGTATTCGGCCTGCTGGGCCCGTTTTTTGTGAGGCAGCCATGATCGAATTCATCAATGCAGGCAAGAGCTTTGGCGGTGCGCAGGCGGTCAAGGACGTGTCGCTGACCATCGAGCGCGGCGAGTTCACCGTGTTGATCGGCGGCTCCGGCTCGGGCAAGTCGACCACGCTGAAGATGATCAACCGGCTGGTCGAGCACGACGCCGGCCGCATCCTCTTCAAGGGCGAAGAGATCCGCAACTTCAAGCCCGAAGACATCCGTCGCCGCATGGGCTACGCGATCCAGTCGAACGGGCTGTTCCCGCACTGGACGGTCGAAAAGAACATCGCGACCGTGCCGCAGCTGCTGAAGTGGCCGGCCCACAAGATACGCGACCGTGTCACCGAACTGCTGGAGCTGCTCGCACTGAAGCCCGAGATCTACCGCGATCGTTACCCGCACCAGCTGTCGGGCGGCCAGCAGCAGCGCGTCGGCGTGGCCCGCGCGCTGGCGGCCGACCCCGAAGTCCTGTTGATGGACGAGCCCTTCGGTGCGCTCGACCCGATCACCCGCGGCGTGCTGCAGGAAGAGATGACGCGCATTCACAAGGCCTCGGGCAAAACCATCGTGCTGGTGACGCATGACATCGATGAGGCGCTGAAGCTGGCCTCGCGCATCGTGCTGCTCGACAAGGGCCGCATCGTGCAAGCGGGCACGCCGACCGAGATCCTGCGCAACCCGGCCAATGATTTCGTCACCGACTTCCTCGGCCGCAGCGACCGCGGCATCAAGTTGCTGGGCCTGGAAACCGTGGCGGCCCGCGTGCGCCCCGGCGAACGCGCAGAAGGCGAGCCGATCGCCGACAGCCTGAGCCTGCGGGCCGCACTGGGCCTGTTCGTCTCGCGCCATGCCGAGCGCTTGCCGGTCGTCAATGCAGCGGGCCAACCGGCCGGCGCGCTTCACTTCGCCGACCTGTTGCAAGCGGCATGAGCGCCGTTCCCCAAGCTTCAGCGTCGGCCAGTGCCGCGCCGCGCCCGCCGGATGCGGCGCCTGGCGCCTGGGCCTGGCTGCGCGACCCGCTGCCCTGGGCGCTGCTGGCGCTGATTGCACTGACCATCGGCATGCCGCATCTGAAGCCGTGGTTTGCCGCGGCTTTTCCGGAACTCGACCGGCCGATGTATGAGCAAGACAGCTTCGTCGAACTGGCGATCGCACACCTGAAGATCGTCGGCCTGTCGAGTGCGCTGGCCATCCTGATCGGCGTGACCGCAGGCCTGTTCATCACCCGCCCGGGCGGGCGGGAATTCCGCCCGCTGGTGGAGACCCTCGTTGCGATGGGCCAGACCTTTCCGCCGGTCGCGGTGCTGGCCATTGCGGCGCCGCTGATCGGCTTCGGCGACCTGCCGGCGCTGATTGCGCTGTCGCTTTACGGTCTGCTGCCGATCGTGCGCAACACCATTGCCGGCATCGAGTCGGTGCCCAGCGCCACGCTCGAAGCCGCGCGCGGGCTGGGCATGGGCCCGTGGCATCGGCTGCTGAAGGTGGAGCTGCCGCTGGCGCTGCCGGTGATCCTGGCTGGCGTGCGCACCTCGGTGACGATCAACATCGGTACCGCGGCCATCGCCTCGACGGTCGGCGCAAAGAGCCTGGGCTCGCCGATCATCGTAGGCCTGAGCGGCTTCAACACGGCTTATGTGATTCAAGGGGCGCTGCTGGTCGGCCTGCTCGCGATCGTCGCCGACCTCGGCATCAACCGGTTGAGCCGCTGGGCCAGCCGGCACCGAGGGAGCAGCGCCGTTTGACACCTACTGGTTTGCCTCCTTCGGTCGTGCTGCTGCACGTTTCCGCAAATGCCATCCACCGCCGGGCCCGGCGTCGGCAACTGCGATATGACGCACAGATAACGAGTTAGCTCAGTTTCCCGAGCGATGCGTGTCCACGCGGCTTCAAGGCCTGCGTGGGCGGCAGCCTGAGCTCTCGGCGAGCCTGCCGCCGATCGATCGCCGCGCGATGCCAGGGCCTGACAAACGTGGCCCTTCGGCTGCGTCGGTCCGTCGCAGCATCACTTTGCTGGCTTCACCGTCCTGTCGCTTCAACGCTTTGTCTCGCCGCTTCGTCTCCCCCACGGCCCCTCAACCTTTCAATGCATCACCTCGCTGCAGCACCTCACCCAGACATTGACCACCCGGTCCAGCTTTTGCGCCATCCCTTCTCTGATTTCTTTCCACCTGACCTTCCTTCACATGAATTCCAAACCATCTTTCGGCTCCCTCGCGGCTTCGCTCCTTTTGCTCGGTAGCCTGCCGGTCTGTGCTCAATCGAATGTGTCGATCAGCGGTTGGCTGGACCTCGGCGTGATCAAGAAAACCGGCGGCGCGACGCAGCTCAGCACGCTCGGGCGCAGCAACCTCAGCTTTGCCGGGAATGAAGATCTGGGCGGCGGCCTGGCAGCCACCTTCCGCATCAGCACCCGCTTCGAGCTCGATACCGGCGCGGTCGAAGCCACCGATTCACAGCGCACCTATTGGAAAGACGAGAGCACCGTCGGGCTCAAAGGCCCGTGGGGCGCGCTGCGCCTCGGCCGCGGGTTGACGGCGCTGTGGGCCCAGTCATGGGTGTTCGATGCCTGGAGCAATTTCGACCGCACCGCATCGCCGCACTGGTGGCAATTCGAGCCCGACTTCCTGAGCGGCCCGGAGATCCACGATTACGCCCGCATCAACAACGGCCTCTTCTATGACTCGCCCTCGCTGAACGGCTTCAGTGCGCATGTGTCTTATTCGCCGGAACGTGGCCCGACGGCACTCGCGCGGCCGGTCAGCGCATCTTTCAACTACGACAGCCGCGCCGACGGCCAACTCTCGGTGATGGTCTCGGGCGAGCAGAACAGCCAGAAGGACAAGGCCGCTTTCTTCGGCGCCGGCTACACGCTGGGTGGCATCCGCTGGCTGGTCAGCTACAACCATGTGAAGCTGAACACCGAAGGCCTGATCTTCGGCCCGGACTGGACCAACTGGGCGGCTGCCAGCGAGAAGCACAGCAAGCGCACGTCGGTCAACTTCAGCGCTTCCTACACTACCGGCCCGAACACCTTGCGCGCCGGCCTCGGCCGCGACTTCCAGGGCTCCACCAATGGCTTCAACTTCATCGGCAGCAACTTCACGAAGGCCGCCACCGGCTTCTCCGGCCCGAGCAACTTCGTCAGCGCCGCTTATGTCTATGCATTCTCCAAGCGCACCAGCGTGCTCGTCGACGCCTCGCGCACCGATTGGAAATACACCGATGACAACGGCCGCACGGCGGCTTACGGCTATGCCGCGGGCATCACGCACGCATTCTGAACGGGCCGCAGACGGGGCTTGCGCATGAGCACGCCAAGCCTCGTTTTTCTGGGCAGCGATGGGGTGGGCGCCGTCCATCTCGGTGGCCAGCCGCTGTCGATCGATGCGCTGCAACGCATCGCCCGCGGCGGCGCGGCGGTGGCCTTCGATGCGGGCGCCCTGGCGCGCATCGAGGCCTCGCATGCCGCGCTGCTGCAATCGCTGAACGAGGGCGTGCCGGTCTACGGCGTGACGACCGGCCTGGGCGCGGCGGTCGACACTCGTTTGACCCCGAACGATGCCGAGGTGCAACGGCGCATTCCACTCGCCCGCGCAGTGGGTATCGGCCGTGAGGCGCTAACCGCCGAGATCCGCGCCATCATCGCGGCCCGCCTGAGCCGGCTGGCGGTCGGCCATGCGGGCATCTCTCCATCGACGGCATCGTCGCTGCTCGCCCTGCTCAATGCCGGCATTCACCCGGTCGTGCCGCTGACCGGCTCGCTCGGCGAAAGCGATCTCGCGCCGCTGGCCGCGATCGCGCTGGCGTTGATCGGCGAAGGCGAGGTCGAGTACGGCGGTCAACGCGTGCATGCCGCGCAAGCACTGGCCCAGGCCGAGATCACGACACCCGCGTTGAGCGGCAAGGACGGGCTGGCGCTGGTGTCATCGAACGCGGCCAGCGTGGGCCTGGCGGCACTGGCGGCCTTCGATGCCGGCACGCTGCTGGACGCGGCCGAAGCGGCCGCCGCGTTGTCGTTCGAAGGCTATCGCTCGAACCTGTCGCCGCTGAGCCCGCGGGCCGCGCAATTGCGCCCGGCCGCCCAGCAGGCCGAAGTGGCTCAGGCGCTCAGCGCCTGGCTCGACGGCAGCGATCTGACAGCACCAGGCGCCGCGCGTCATCTGCAAGACCCGCTGAGCTTTCGCTGTGCCGCGCCGGTGCTGGGTGCAGCGCGCCATGCGTGGCAGCAGGCCTGTGCCGTGATCAAGATGGAACTCAACAGCAGTGATGACAACCCGGCGGTGATCGAAGGCCGGGTCCTGGTGGAGCCACGCATCGGCCGCGCGCTAACCCACCCATTGAGCGGTGCATTGCTGATCGCTCCCGAGCCCGGCAGCTCGCGGCTGCCTGACGAACCCGGCGGCGTGCTGCCACCTGACGAACCCGACAACGTGCTGCCACCTGACGAACCCGACAACATGCTGCCACCTGACGAACCCGACAACATGCTGCCACCTGACGAATTCGGCAGCGTGCTGCCGAATGCCAACTTCGATGCTACGCACCTCGCGCTGAGTTTCGAGCACCTGGGCCTGGCGCTCACGCGTGTGGCGGCCACGGCGTCGGAACGCATCATGAAGCTGATGTCGCCGGCATCGAGCGGCCTGCCGCGCTTCCTGACCGATCAACCGGGACACACCGGCATGGCCACCTTGCAAAAGACGGTGTCCTCGCTGATGGCCGAGATCAGCCACCTGGCGCAGCCGATGAGCGCCGTGACGATCAACGTCGCCGACCGGGTCGAAGACTATGCCTCGCAGGCCATGGGCATCGTCGCCAAGACCGCGCAGCTGATCGAACGCCTGCGCTGGCTGGTGGCGATCGAACTGATCGCAGCAGCCCAGGCGGTCGATCTGCGCGACGGCATTCGCCTGGGCAGCGGCACCGCTCGGCTGCATGCCGCAGTGCGCGAGCGCGTGGCGCGCCATCGCGGTGACCGGCCGACGACACCTGACATCCTGACGCTGTCGGCCTGGCTGGCCGATGGCGGCCTCTCCACCCTGGCCCCCCGACGACCATGATTGCCAATGCCCGCATGTATTCGGTCTCTCCACCCGCCACGGCCGCCTGGCGCAGCCTGCTCGGCTGGGTCGTCCAGCGCGCGGGCCTGGGGGAGCAGTTCAACGTGATCGACTATCCGCCGCCCGCGCCACTGCCCGAGCTGTGGGACCGCAGCGACGTCGGCTGCGTCTTCATGTGCGGCCTGCCCTTTGCGCAGCGCGAGCCGCAAGCCATCGCGCTGGCCGCGCCGGTGCCGTCGAACCCGGCCGGCGAGAACCTCCCGCGCTACCGCAGCGACCTGATCGTGAGCGCCGATTCGCCATTCCAGCGCATCGAAGACAGCTTCGGCTCGCGGCTCGCGTACACCGAATGGCATTCGCAATCCGGCCACCATGCGGTCGCGCATTTCCTGAAGGCCTACCAACGACCGGAGCGCCTGCATCTGTATGCGCAGACCATCGGCCCGCTGACAACGCCGCGGCGTGTGCTGAGCGCGATCCTCGAAGGCCAGGCCGATGTCGGCCCGCTGGACAGTTATGCGCACGATCTGCTGCGCCTGCACGAGCCCGAACTGCTGAGCCAGGTGCGCACGCTCGCGTCCACCGAGTTCACGCCGATGCCGCTGCTGGTCGCCGCGCCGCACACCGAAGCCTCGGTGGTCTCGGCGCTGCGCGCCGCGCTGCTCGCTGTTGAAGCCGAGCCGTCGCTGGCCGATGTCCGGCAGGCGCTTGCGTTGACACGCTTCGCGCTCGTTCAAGCGCGCGCCTATGAGGTGCTGGCGCAGCGCGCGGCAGCTTGAGAGCCGATGGACAGCGGCCCGAAACCGCGCGGCAAGGGCGTCGCCGACCAGCGGCGTCGGCAGGCCTTGTCAACGCCGCTGCGATGGCCTCGGCCGACGCGGGGTGATCGTTGTCGCCTCGCGTTCAGTTGAGAACGATTCGTATTAAACTGCGTAGGCCCTGAATGGCGCCAGCCACGGTTGCGAACGCGTCTAAAGCGTCGAAAGCGCAGCTCGTGCACAGGCCGGCGCTTGAAGGTCAACACGCCTTTGCTCCTAGACGCCGCCCGCATCACGCCCAGCAACCGCCCCGGCCTGAAATGCCTCGGCTCAACCCAAGCCACCTTGCATGAACAAGCACAAGCTCCTCTTTAGCCTTGCCTCCTGCGCCTTGCTGGTGGCTATTCTGTCGAGCGCTTGCGCGCAGCAACTTGCATCGCCGGACGCTTTGAATGCGCCACCGGCAGGCACCGGCGGCTTCTCGCTGCAGTTCAAGGTTGATGTGCAGCCGCTTGCGCAGGCGCTGAAGGAAGTCGCGCAGCAAGCCAGCGTCGAGATCAAGGCCGCGCCGGAGCTGGTCTCGGGCAAGACGTCCACGGCCGTCAGCGGGCGCCTGTCGGCTGTCGAAGCGCTGCGTCAGGTGCTGGCCGGCACCGGGCTCGAAGCGGTGTGGCAAGGCGGGGCTTATGTGATTCAACGCAAGGCGGGAGCCTGAGATGCGCGTCGTCTTCACGCTGCTGCACCGCTGGATCGGCCTGACGATCGCGACCTTCCTGATCTTCAGCGGCCTGACCGGCGCAGTGATTTCCTGGGACCATGAACTCGACGAGGTGCTGAACCCGCACCTGACGCACGCCGCCACCGAAGGCCCGGCGCAAGACGCGCTGAAGCTCGCCCAGCAGATTGAGGTGCGCTATCCGCAGATGCAGGTGCTGTCGACCCAGCTTGCGGCCGAACCCGGCCATTCACTGGTGTTCTATCTCGAGCCGCGCGTCGACCCGGCCACCGGCAAGCTGTTCGAGGCCACCTTCAACCAGGTCTATGTCGATCCGGCCAGCGGCCAGGAACTGGGCAAGCGCAACTGGGGCGCCGTCTGGCCGATCACCCGCGAGACCTTCGTCTCGTTCCTCTATCGCCTGCACTACACGCTGCACATGCCGGAACTGTGGGGCACCGACCTGTGGGGCGTGTGGCTGCTCGGCATCGTGTCGCTGGTCTGGACCATCGACTGCTTCATCGGCCTGTACCTGACCTTTCCGCAGCGCCGGCGCAAGGCCTTGCGCGCGGCTTCTGCCACGGCCACATCGCGGGCGCTGGCAGACGACGCTGTTGACGACGAAGCCCTGCCCGAGCCCGCTCTGACCGAGCTAACGCCTGCGGCCGTTGCCGCCGGCGCTCACCATGCGGCGCGCAAGAACTGGTGGGCGCGCTGGCAGCCGGCGTGGAAGATCCGCTGGCAGGCCGGCCCGATCAAGCTGAACTTCGACCTGCACCGCGCCATCAGCCTGTGGACCTGGGGCGTGCTGTTCATCGTGGCCTTCACGGCGTTTTCGCAAAACCTTTACCGCGAGGTGTTCTTCCCGGTGATGTCGCTGATGTCGAACGTCACCCCGACGCCCTTCGACCTGCGCACGCCCGCCGATCGCAACCAGCCGATCGCATGGACCTACAGCCCCGCGCAGGCCCTGGAAGTGGCGCGGGCCGAAGCCACACGGCGCGGCTGGGACGAGCCGGCCGGCAACATCTTCTACGCGCGCAGCTTCGGCCTCTATGGCGTGGCCTTCTATGCGCCGGAAGACGAGCACGGCGCTGGCGGCGTGGGCCACCGCGAGCTCTACATCGACGGGCGCGACGGCCGCATCGTCGGCGACCAGCAGCCGTGGACGGGCACGGCGGCCGACATCTTCGTGCAAGCGCAATTCCCGCTGCATTCGGGGCGCATCCTCGGCCTGCCGGGCCGCATCCTGATCTCGCTGACCGGGCTGGTGGTGGCGATGCTCAGCGTCACCGGCGTCATCCTCTGGTGGAGAAAGCGCGCGGGGCGGCTGGCCGCGCGGCCAGCGGCCAAAGACGTGGCGCTGGCTTCCGACGGCGTGATGGGAACGCCGCAGCGCGATGTCATTATCCCGGCCCTGCAACGCCGGAGGGTCTGAGTCGGCCTCAGCCGTTTCATCGGCCATGCAGGCGGGCAGGCTCGCGCCCGGCAAGCCGGACCAAGAGCCTAAAGCTGCAACGGTCTTTTGGCTGAACGGGCCCGGCGCATCGCCCCACCCGTTCGGTCAACAACCAATTCAGCCCGCTTCACGCGATTCAAAAAGCCTTCGCACCAGGTGAAGACACCCGAATGTCGGGCGCATGCAACAGTCTGTTCAACTGATTTTGTGGGGGGCTGAAAGCGCTTGAACGGCTCCCGCCGCACGCTTTCTGAAGCTCGGCGGTGTCGGTTCGATGGCATTCGCCGGCATGCCAGCACCGCCATTCGAACCCCACACCGACCGACGGCCGCGATGCTTACCGCAGGCCCTGGCTGAAGCGCGGCAAGCGCCTTCAGCCTTTCTCGCATCCGCTCAAGCGGCTTGCTTATTCGCAGCTTGGGCAGCACCGGTTGGTGCCGGAGCTTGCTGCTTGGCCTGCTTCTTCAAGGCCTTGGCTCTCTTTTGCTTTTGACGGCGAATGCCGCGGTCTTTGTCAGCGCTCATGACGATCTACTCCTGTGGATTGAACCGGCCGCTGCCGAGCACTTCAAAAAGTGATCGGCGCCGCACCGGTGGGGGCGAATGCCGGCATGGGTTGTACCAGAAGCCACGGCCACTTCACCGCAGCCCCTTCCGGCAGCGCACTGATTCCCAGATTCCACCGGTGCATCGCGATTCGTTCGCGGCGCTGGATGCGCTTCCACGCGCCAGACCAGAATTACATCGACTCAGGCGCTGTTGGATTTAAGAATTGTTTCTGATGGATGTCTGACCCTGCAGCGTACGCGCTCAGTTAGGCATCTGATTACATTGCTGCCGCACGGGGCCCATGACGCGCAGGTTCTGACAGATCTGCCTCCTACGCGCCTGGTGTCTTGCCTCATCGATAACGACAACTGCAAGGCACTGCGACGTGAAACTCTCCAAGACCGCATGGCTGTGCTTGGCCACCCTTCCCTCTCTGTGTGCCGCCCAAGCGGCCCCGGCCTCCACTTCGAGCGTTCAGCTGTACGGGCGCGTCGATGCGTCGGTCAACCTCCAGAAGCGCTCCGTCACCTCCGGCACGCTGAAGAGCGTGTCGAGCGAGACCTCGTACTTCGGTTTTCGCGGCAACGAAGACTTGGGTGGCGGCAGCCGCGCCTACTTCAAGCTCGAAAGCCTGTTCGACACCTCCAGCGGTGCCATCCCCGGTGCCGCCTTCTAAAGCCTTTAAGCCTATGTCGGGCTGGACAACGACACCTGGGGCTCGGTGCAGCTCGGTACCGCCTGGACACGGGAAGTGCTGTTATGCCGTCAGCGGCAAGGATGCCCAACGCGCCAACGCTGGCTGCACTCGGCTACCACTACAAACTATCTAAGAGCGGCTAACAAAAGCCTGTCAACGCCAGGTGATGGAGGAGCGTTGGGCG
>CAXTCD010000148.1:0-13291 GCA_964242145.1 uncultured Rhizobacter sp. | reverse complement strand
TCATCGGCCACGAGATCAGCCACGGCTTCGACGACCAGGGCAGCCAGTACGACGGCGACGGCAAGCTGCAGAACTGGTGGACGCCGGCGGACCGCAAGGCCTTCGATGCGCTCGGCAACCGGCTGGTCAAGCAGTTCGATGCCTACCAACCCGTGCCCGGCCATCACATCAATGGCCGGCTGACCTTGGGCGAAAACATCGCCGATGTGGCGGGCCTGGAGATCGCCTACAAGGCCTACCACCTGTCGCTGGGCGGCAAGCCGGCGCCGGTGATCGACGGCCTGAGCGGCGATCAACGCTTCTTCCTGTCGTACTCGGTGTCGTGGCGCGAGAAGACCCGCGAGGCCCGCACGCTGCAACTGCTGACCACCAACGAGCATGCGCCCGCCTCATTCCGCACCAACGGCGCGGTGATCAACCTCGACGCGTTCCACGACAGTTTCAACACCCGGCCCGGCGACGCCTTGTATTTGCCACGCGACAAACGCATCCACTTCTGGTGAATACCCGCCCGCGCTTTGTCGCCCGTGTGACAGAGTCAAACGCTGGCCCTCAGCGATAAAGCGCTTCGCTTTCGATGGCGGCCCCAATCCGGGCGCTGCGTGGGCGGTGACATGATGGCGCCTTTCGCGCCGTGGCCCGCGCGCTTTGGGTCTGGCCTTGTTGCTCACGCTTCATGGTTGACGCCGCGGGTGGGTTCGTTGTTCCGTTTGCCGTCTTAGCCTTCTCTTAGCCGTCTGGTAGCCCTCTCTTAGCCGTCTCGTCGCCGTTAATTCGCTGTTCCTTTTGCCGTTGAAGAATCCATGACCCCAAACCTTCGTTTCAGCTCGCACACCCTGCTCGCCAGTGCCCTGGCGCTGTTCGCGCTCGGCGCCCAGGCGGCAGGCACCTTGTCGGTCTGTACCGAAGCCTCGCCCGATGGCTTCGACATCGCGCAGTACGAATCCGCCGTCACCAACGACGCGGCCGGCCGCACCATCTATGACCAGCTGCTCGGCTTCAAGCCCGGCACGACCGAAGTGGTGCCCGGCCTGGCCGAGAAATGGGAGCTGAGCGCCGATGGCACGGTCTACACCTTCCATTTGCGCCGCGGCGTGAAGTTCCATTCGACCGCCTGGTTCAAGCCAACGCGCGAGTTCAACGCCAATGACGTGGTGTGGTCGATCAACCGCGTCAACGACCGCAAGCACCCCGCCTACGGCGCCGCAAAGAACGGCTATGTGTATTGGGAAGGCATGGGCATGTCGTCGCTGATCAAGTCGGTCGACAAGGTCGATGACTACACGGTGCGCTTCACGCTCAGCCGACCCGAGGCGCCCTTTCTGGCCGACATGGCGATGGAGGCTTTGGGCTCGATCTTCTCGGCCGAATACGGCGAGCAACTCGTCAAGGCCGGCAAGCTGGGCGAGCTGAACACCCAGCCGGTGGGCAGCGGGCCGTTCGTGTTCCAGAGCTACCAAAAGGACGCGATCATCCGCTACACCGCCCACAAGGATTACTGGGCCGGCGCACCGAAGATCGACAAGCTGATCTTCGCGATCACCAACGACCCGAACGTGCGCATCCAGCGCCTGAAGGCCGGCGAATGCCTGGTCGGCACGAACATGAAGGGCGAGACGGTCGGCACTTTCGACAACGACCCGAACGTCAAGATCCTGCGCTCCAACGCGCTGCTGACGGCCTACATCGCGCCCAACGCCAAGCGCAAGTTCGTCAGCGACAAGCGCCTGCGCGAAGCGCTGTGGCTGGCCTTGGACACCAAGACCTACATCCAGGCGATCTATGGCGGCAACGCCGCGCCCGGTGGCAGCTTTCTGCCGCCCGGCATGTGGAGCCATGACAAGAGCCTGGTGCGAAGCTACGACCTGGAGAAGGCCAGGCAGCTCGTCAAGGCCTCCGGCTACGACGGCACCGAACTCGCGCTGTTCACCCGCATCGGCGGCTCGATCGACGGCAAGCGCGCAGCCGAGCTGATGCAATCCGACTGGGCCAAGGCCGGCATCAAGGTGCGCGTGCAGATGATGGAATGGGGCGAGATGCTCAAGCGCGCCGGCCGCGGCGAGCACGACATCACCTTCCTGAACTGGGCCGGTGACAACGGCGACCCCGACAACTTCATGACGCCCAACCTGAGCTGCAAGGCGGTGGAAGGGGGTGGCAACAAGAGCCAGTGGTGCAACAAGACCTTCGACGAGCTGCTCGACAAGGGCCGCCGCACCGCCGACCTGAAGCAGCGCACAGAAATCTACAAGCAGGCGCAAAAGCTGATGTTCGACGAGGTCGGTGCCATCCCGGCGGCCTACCCGGTGCTGATGACGGCGATCAACAAGCGGGTCGAAGGCTTTGTGCCGAACCCGTTCACCCACAACGACTTCCGCTCGGTGAGCGTCAAGTGACACCGTCGGCTTTCATCGGTCGCTCGGCCGGGCCGGCCCGGCCAGCGCCTGGGCGCTGGAGGCGCTGGAATCAGGGCTCGCGCGGTTTCACGCTGTGCCTCGGTCTGGCGGCCGGCCTGTGCGCCACCCAGGCCCAGGCCAGCAGCGTGACCTTCTGTTCCGATGGCTCGCCCGAGGGCTTCGACATCGCACAGTACGAGACGCGCATCTCCAACGATGCCTCGGGCCTGCCGATCTATGACCAGCTGCTGCAGATCCGCCCCGGCACGACGCAGGTCGGCCCCGGCCTGGCCGAGCGCTGGGACCTGAGCGCTGATGGCCTCGTCTATACCTTGCGGCTGCGCGCGGGCGTGAAGTTCCACAGCACGCCGTGGTTCACGCCGACGCGCGAGATGAACGCCGACGATGTGCTGTGGTCGTTGAACCGTATCAACGACAAAACGCACCCGGCGCACGATGCCGCGCAAAACGGCTTTCCGTACTGGGCCGGCATGAGCATGCCGTCGCTGATCCAGTCGATCGAGAAGGTCGACGCGCACACGGTGCGCATCACGCTGACGCGCGCCGAGTCGCCGTTCCTGGCCAACCTGACGATGTCGGCCATTGCCTCGATCTACTCGGCCGAATACGGCGAGCAGTTGCGCCGTGCTAACAAGCTCGATCAGCTGAACACCCAGCCGGTCGGCACCGGGCCCTTCGTCTTCAAGAACTATCAGAAAGACGCGGTGATCCGCTATGCAGCCAACGCGGCCTACTGGGGCGGCGCACCGAAGACCGACCTGATCATCGCGATCACGCCCGACCCGAGCGTGCGGGCGCAGCGCATCAAGGCTGGCGAATGCATGGTGGGGCAGATCGGCGGCGACAGCGTGAACACCTTCGAGCGCGACAAGCACGTCGGCATCCTGCGCAACAAGCCGCTCGTGACGAGCTACATCGCGCCGAACTCGAAGCACGCTTATCTCTCCGACCGGCGTTTCCGCGAGGCCTTGTCGCTGGCCGTCGATCGCGGCAGCTTCATCCTGGCCGTGCATGCCGGCCAGGCCACGCCGGCGGGCAGCTTCCTGCCGCCCGGCATCTGGAGCCATGAGGCGCTGAAGAACCCGCATGACGTCGAACGCGCGAAGCGGCTCGTGAAGGAGTCGGGCTACGACGGCCGCGAGCTGACGCTGTTCGCCAGCGCCCGCCAAAGCGACATCAAGCGCGGCGTCGAACTGCTGCAGGCCGACTGGGCCCGCATCGGCGTCACGGTGCGGCCGCAGCTGATGGAGATCGGCGAGCTGTACAAGCGCACCGGCAAGGGCGAGCACGACCTCGCGCTGCTCAGCTGGTTCAGCGACAACGGAGACCCCGACAACTTCTTCACCCCCAACCTCAGCTGCGCAGCAGTCGACGGCGGCGGCAACAAATCGCAGTGGTGCAACCGGGCTTTCGACGAACTGTTGAAAGCCGCGCGCGCCACCGCCGATGTCAAAAAACGCAGCGAGCTCTACGTGACGGCACAGCTGCTGCTTCACGCCGAAACCGGCCTGATCCCGCTGGCCAACAAGCTCGAACTCATTGCCGTGCACAAGCGCGTCAAGGGTTTCATCGCCACCCCGTTCGGTGGCAGCGATTTCCGTTCAACGCGGGTGGACTGATCCATGTTCGTTTTCATTCTTCGCCGTCTGGCACTCGTCATTCCCACCTTCATCGGCATCACGCTGCTGGCGTTTTCGCTGATCCACCTGATCCCCGGCGACCCGGTGCAGGTGATGGCCGGCGAGCGCCGGCTCGACCCGGCCTTCCATGCCGAAGTGCTGCACCGCCTCGGGCTCGACCGCCCGCTGTGGGAGCAATACGCCAGCTACCTGTGGAAGTCGGTGCAGCTCGATCTGGGCGAATCTTTCGTGACCCATGAAGCGGTCTGGAGCGAGTTCACCAAGCTCTTTCCCGCAACCTTCGAGCTGTCGATCTGCGCGTTGATCTTTGCGGTGATCGCTGGCCTCTTGGCCGGCGTGATCGCAGCGATCAAGCGCGGCACCTTTCTCGACCATGGCGTGATGGGCCTGTCGCTGACCGGCTTTTCGATGCCGATCTTCTGGTGGGGCCTGCTGCTGATCATGTTCTTCTCGGTCTACATGCGTGACTGGGCACCGGCCTTTGCGCTGCCCGTCTCGGGCCGCATGGCGCTCGAATTCGACATCGCGCCGCGCACCGGCTTCATGCTGATCGACGCCTGGCTGTCGGGCGAAGAAGGCGCGTTCCGCTCGGCGCTGTCGCACCTGGTGCTGCCATCGATCGTGCTCGGCACGGTGCCGCTGGCCGTGATTGCCCGCATGACGCGCTCGTCGATGCTGGAAGTGCTGCGCGAAGACTATGTGCGCACCGCCCGCGCCAAAGGGCTGTCGCCGGCGCGCGTGGTGTTCGTGCATGCGCTGCGCAACGCGCTGGTGCCGGTGATCACCGTGATCGGCCTGTTGGTCGGCACGCTGCTCGGCGGCGCGGTGCTGACCGAAACCATCTTCTCGTGGCCCGGCGTCGGCAAATGGCTGATCGATGCGATCAGCCGCCGCGACTATCCGGTGGTGCAAGGCGGCATCCTGATCACCGCCTCGCTCGTGATCATCGTCAACCTGCTGGTCGACCTGATGTATGGCCTGGTGAACCCGCGCATCCGGCATGCGAAATGATCGGCGGGCCTCCGACCTTAGCTCTTGCTACCTCTTGCCCATCTCTTTCTTGCCTACCTCTTTCTTGCTTATCTCACCGCCCTCCAGCCCGGCACACCGGCAAGACAGCCCTCCCAGAGTGACAGCGACATGAAACTCCCGACCTTTCCTCAGGCCGCGCCCGACGGCCCCCGCACCACGCGGCACGCCCCAGCGCGTGAGCGCCTGACACCCGCCGAGGTGAACGCATGAGCGCCGTGCTCGCGACCGAAGAAGTCGCTGTGGCGCCGTCGTCGTTCAAAGACTTCTGGCGCAGCTTCTCGCACAACCGCGGCGCGCTCGCCGGCATGGTGTTTTTTGCGTTGGTGATCCTGGCCGCCCTGCTGGCCGGGCTGCTCGCGCCGCACGACCCGATCGAGCAATTCCGCGATGCGCTGCTGACGCCGCCAATGTGGGCCGAAGGCGGCAGCAGCAAGTTCATTCTCGGCACCGACGACATCGGCCGCGACGTGCTGTCGCGCCTGCTGCATGGCGCGCGGCTGTCGCTGATGATCGGCTTCGTCGCGGTGCTGTTGTCGATGCTGCCCGGCATCGCGCTGGGCCTGCTCGCGGGCTTCTTTCCGCAGCGCCTGGGCGTGGCCATCCTGCGCCTGATGGACGTGATGCTCGCGCTGCCCAGCCTGCTGCTGGCGATTGCGGTCGTCGCGGTGCTCGGCCCCGGCCTGATCAACACGATGCTGGCGATCGCGATCGTCGCGGTGCCGGGCTATGTGCGGCTGGTGCGTGCCTCAGCGATGGCCGAGTTGACGAAAGACTATGTCGTCGCCTCGCGCCTGGCCGGTGCCAACACGATGCGGCTGATGTTCAACACCGTGCTGCCGAACTGCATGGCGCCGGTGATCGTCACCGCCACGCTCGGCTTCTCAGATGCCATCCTGACCGCCGCCGCGCTCGGCTTCCTCGGCCTGGGTGCACAGCCGCCCACGCCCGAGTGGGGCACGATGCTGGCCTCGGCCCGCGATTACATCGAACGCGCGAACTGGGTGGTGACTTTCCCCGGCGTCGCGATCCTGACCACCGTGCTCGCCATCAACCTGATGGGTGACGGCCTGCGCGACGCGCTGGACCCGCGCATGAAAAAGCTCTCATGAACCACCTTCTTGAAATCCGCAACCTGACGGTCGAATTCGGCTCGAAGGAACGGCCCTTCTCCGCCGTCAAAGGCGTCGACCTCGATGTGCAGCGCGGCGAGCTGCTGGGCATCGTCGGCGAATCCGGCTCGGGCAAGAGCGTCAGCATGCTGGCGCTGATGGGCCTGATCGAAGCGCCTGGCCGGGTCAGCGCCGATGTGCTGCGCTTCGATGGCCAGGACCTGCTGTCGCTGTCACCGCGCCAACGGCGCGAGATCGTCGGCCGCGACATGGCGATGATCTTCCAGGACCCGATGGGCAGCCTGAACCCGAGCTACACCGTCGGCTTCCAGATCATCGAGACGCTGAAGGTGCATCAGAACGACCGCAAGTCCAGGCTGCGCGACCGCGCGCTGGAGTTGCTGACGCTGGTCGAGATCCCCGACCCGGCCTCGCGCCTCGATGCTTATCCACACCAGCTGTCGGGCGGCATGAGCCAGCGCGTGATGATCGCGATGTCGCTTGCCTGCAGCCCCAAGCTGCTGATCGCCGACGAGCCGACCACCGCGCTCGACGTGACGATCCAGGCCCAGGTGCTCGACCTGCTGGTCGAGCTGCAGCGCAAGCAGGACATGGCGCTGATCCTGATCACCCATGACCTGGCGCTGCTCGCCGAGCATGCCAAGCGCATCGCGGTGATGTACGCCGGTGAAGTGGTCGAAACGCAGGCGGTGCCGACCTTGTTCGACCGCCCGCATCACCCTTATACCGAAGCCCTGCTGGCCTCGATTCCCGAGCACAGCCGCGGCGCCTACCGGTTGCCGACGCTGGCGGGCATGGTGCCTGGCCTCAACGAGCGGCCGAAAGGTTGCCTGCTGTCGCCGCGCTGCCCTTATGTGCGTGATGCCTGCCGCGATACACACCCCGGCCTGTTGCCCATGCCCGATGCCGGCCTGGCCCGTTGCCTGTTTCCGCTGAACTTTTCGACATGACTGCACCCTTGCTCGAAGCGCGCGACCTGTCGCGCCACTATCAGGTCTCCCGCGGGGCGTTCAAGCCGGCGGCCACCGTGAAGGCCTTGAACGGCGTCAGCTTCTCGCTGTCGGCCGGGCAGACGTTGGCGGTCGTCGGCGAATCCGGCTGCGGCAAATCGACGCTCGCACGTGCACTGACGCTGATCGAAAAGCCGACCGGCGGCCAGTTGTTGATCGACGGCGACGACGCAGCCCATGCCAATGCGGCGCAGACCAAGGCGCTGCGCAAGCGGGTGCAGATGGTGTTCCAGAACCCGTATGCCTCGCTGAACCCGCGCAAGCGCATCGAGCAGATGCTCGATGAGCCGCTGCTGCTGAACACCGAACTCACGCGCGCCGAGCGCCGCGAGCGCGTGGTCGCGATGCTCGCGCTGGTGGGCCTGCGCCCCGAGCATGCACAGCGTTATCCGCACATGTTCTCCGGCGGCCAGCGCCAGCGCATCGCGATCGCCCGCGCGATGATGCTGCAGCCCGGCCTGCTGGTGGCCGACGAGCCGACCTCGGCGCTCGATGTGTCGATCCAGGCGCAGATCCTGAACCTGTTCATGGACCTGCAGGAGCGCACCAAGATCGCCTATGTGTTCATCTCGCACAACCTCAGCGTGGTCGAGCACATCGCCGAGCGCGTGATGGTGATGTACCTCGGCCGCGTGGTCGAGTTCGCGTCGAAGAGCCAGCTCTTCTCGCAGCCGCTGCACCCTTACACCCGCGCGCTGCTGTCGGCCACACCCAGCATCGACCCGGCGCGCCGCGCCAACAAGATCCGCATCGTCGGCGAGCTGCCCTCGCCGCTGAACCCACCCACGGGCTGCGCCTTCCACAAGCGCTGCCCTTATGTCAAGCCACGCTGCGTCAACGATGAGCCGCAATTGCGCCGGGTCGATGGCACCGAGGTGGCCTGCCATTACGCCGAGTCGATTGCCGACGGCAGCGCGCAGCCGAAGGCGGCCTGATCTCAGGGCTCGTGCCGTAGCATGCCGCATGGAAAATCTTCGCCGGCAAGCTCTGGCCTTGCTGCTCACCCGTTCGCCCGACGAGAAAGCGGCGGCTACCCGCGCCCTTGAGCTGACCGGGCTCATTGACACCACCGAGCCCTTTACCGAGCCCGCCGGCATTCCCGGGCGGCCCACCCGGCCTGAGCTGGTGGCACATGTCTCGATCAAGCAGCGGTCTTTGGCGACGGTAGAAGGCCGTGCCGGGATGATCCATGCACTGGCCCACATCGAGCTGAACGCCATCGATCTCGCGCTCGACATCGTCTGGCGCTTCGCCGGCATGCCGCACGACTTCTATGCGCAGTGGCTCAGCGTTGCGCGTGAAGAGGCGCTGCACTTCCAACTGCTGCGCGATCACCTGGCGTTACTCGGCTTCGCCTATGGCGATTTCCCGGCGCACAACGCGCTCTGGGAAATGGCCGAGAAGACCCAAGCCGACGTGCTCGCCCGCGTGGCGCTGGTCCCGCGGACCCTGGAGGCGCGCGGCCTCGATGCCTCGCCTGCCGTGAAGGCGAAGCTGATCGGGGCCGGCGACCGCCGTGCCGGTGACATCATCGACATCATCCTGCGCGACGAGATCGGCCACGTGGCGACCGGCAATCACTGGTACCGCTGGCTTTGCGAACAGCGCGGGCTGGAGCCGATCTCCACCTACGCGCACCTGTCGGTGCAGTACGGTGCGCCGAAGCTGCGCGGCCCGTTCAACTTCGATGCCCGGCGGGCGGCCGGCTTCGATGACGACGAGTTGAAGGCACTGAGCGCCTGAGCCTGCTCGGTTAGGCATTTCACGCAGTGGCTGCCTCAGTGGGGAAATTTCTTCGTCGTCGATGTTGAGGACGGCCCGGCCTTGATGCCGGGCACCGTGAATTGCAGACTCCTGCATGCGACATCACCTTCAGGAGCCCCGCGCCGTGACCATGAGCGAATGCCTTTCCTATGCGGCCAGCCGCGGGCAGTGGGTGGGAACGCCGGGCGGCTGCAGCTTCGAGCTGGTGATCGACGGCGACGCCGCCGAACTCAGCGCGCAGGCGCTGGCCCTGGCGAATGAAGGCATCACGCAGCATGAATTGCTGAAGGCGCAGGCCGTGGCTTATGTGCAGCGCTTCATCAGCGGCGACGCCGCCCGCCTGCACGGCCAGGCCGATTCGGTGTCGCTGCGCGTGACCGGCGCGGGCGATGTGCTGACCCTCGACCTCAGCTTTCCGGGCGATGCCTACGGGCTGTGGTGGGTGGAGTTCTTTCACCGCGGCAACGGCGCCTTCGAGCCGAGCGCCTTCGGCCGATTTGCCTGGTGACGCCAATGAGTTCTGCAGCGTCTACAGATGCCGGGCATGGCGTGCCGGAAAACGGCTCTGCACTCGCGGCCTGGGCATCGATCGTCAGGGCGGCGGGCACGCGCCCCGGCGTCATCCGCAGGCCCGTCACCCGTGGATGGTGCGTGAATCGTCCGGCGCCTGCGCCCGCTCGGTCAGCCCGTAGTCTCGGATCACGGCCGCCACCCGCAGCCGGTAGTCGGCGAAGATGAAGGCCCGGCCGGCGCGCTGCGCCTCGCGATGCGCTTCGATCTCGCGCCAACGCTGAACCGCCGCTTCATCGCGCCAGAACGACAGCGACAAGATCTTGCCCGGCTGGCTCAGGCTCTCGAATCGCTCGATCGACACGAAGCCGTCGATCCCGCTCAACACCGGCTTCAACGCCGCTGCGGTATCGAGGTAGGCCTGGCGATGCTCGGCGTGCGGCACGACCTCGAAGATCACTGCGATCACGAGCAAGCCCCTGTCCGTGCAGATAAGCCCAGCGTGCCCGGTACGCCTTCGAGAAAGCTGCGTTCTTCGCGCAAGATGAATCTTTTCGCCTGCGCGAAGGCGAAGTTCTCCCGCCCCTGCGGGTCGGTCTTCAAGCGCTTGCGGTAAGCCTCATAGGCGGCCAGCGAATCAAAGGAGATCAAGCCCCAAGCCACATCGTTGCTTCCCTCGTGTGGCAGGAAGTAGCCCAGCAGGTGGCCACCGCAACGCGGAATGATCTCGCCCCATCGCTCGGCATAGGTCTGAAACGCTTCGCGTTGGAACGGGTCGATCTGGTATCGGATGAAGCAGGTGATCGTCATGGTGAACTCTCTGGAAGGAGGAGCTTCACGATAGCCGCTTGAGCTTGATCGATGGTTCGCCTAGCATCGAACCATGAAAGACGGCCCCCACATCGCCCGCGTTGCGGCCCTGATCGGTGACCGTGCCCGTGCCGACGTCCTCACTGCCTTGATGGCCGACCGCGCGTTGACAGCCACTGAACTGGCCGCCATCGCCGACGTGACCAAACAGACCCTCAGCGCGCACCTGGCCAAGCTGCTCGATGCCGGCTTGATCACTTGCGATCAGCAAGGGCGGCATCGGTACTTCCGCCTCGCCGACCCGGACGTGGCGCAGCTGCTGGAGTCGCTGATGGGCGTGGCCTTTCGCACCGGGGCGATGCGGGTGCGCGCCGGCCCGCGCGAGCCGGCCTTGCGCAAGGCCCGGGTTTGCTATGACCACCTGGCCGGTGAACTGGGCGTGCTGGCCTGCGAAGCGCTGCTGGCGCAGGGTGTGTTCAGCACGCAAGAAACAGCGCTGCAGTTGACGCCGACCGGTGCGGCCTGGTTCGCCGCGATGGGCATCGATACCGCGCTGGCCGCAACGCAACGCCGCAGCTTCTGCCGCACCTGCCTCGACTGGAGCGAGCGGCGCCATCACCTGGGCGGCGCACTCGGCCGCGCGCTGCTGCATCGGCTGTATGAGTGGCAATGGGCCGCACCGGCCGCCGATTCACGCGTCATCCACTTCACGCCGCGCGGCGAACAGGCCTTTCGTGCACTGTTCGAGCACCCTGCCCAGGTGGCGGGGCCGGCCGCAGCGGGAAGCTGACGCTCAAGTCGGCCTTGCATGCTTGAGCGGCCACCAGCCGTGCAAGCAAGCAAGCAAGCAAGCAGGCAGGCAAATGACTGTGTCAATGCCTCGCCCGCCTCCAGTCATCAGACACAACAGTCACCCGCATCGGCCCGACTCGGTGCAATCACGCCATCGCTGGCGCTTCAATCAAAGGGATTTCGATCGAAGGTCAGCGCCGCGCAGCCACCGGCTCCAAGCCCGGGTTGAAGATCAGCGACTGATGTGCCGCAGCGCCTGCCATCGCGCCGTCACCCACCGCCAGGGCCACGCTGCCGGCCATGCGCGCCGCATCACCGCAGGCAAAGACGCCGGGCACCGTGGTTTCCTGGTTCACCTCGGTGCGGATGAACCGGCCCATCGGGCCTTCGTCGAAGGCACAACCCAGTTGCTCGGCCAGCGGGCTGGCCAGGCGGGTTCGGGTGACGGTGAACAGGCCATCGAGCGGCCAGCGGCGGCCATCGCTCAGCTCTACCGTGGCTTCGTCGGTGATGCGCGACATGGGCGTGGGCTCGATCACGACACCACGGGCCTGCAACGCCGCAGCCTGAGCGTCATCCGGCACAAACACACCTCGGGTGAAGAAGGTGACCCGGCCCCAATCGGGCAGCATCATCGCCTGATGCATCGACAGTGGGCCGGTGGCGATTACGCCGATGCGGCCGTTGTCGAGTTCATGGCCGTGGCAATACGGGCAATGAAAGATGCTGCGCCCCCAGCGCTCGGCCAGCCCTTCGATCTCGGGCAGTTCATCGACAACGCCGGTGGCCAGCACGAGCCGCCGGGTGCGAACGGTCTCGCCGCCCTCGAGCGCGACGGCAAAGGCCTCGCCGCGTTGTGCAGGCGCCTGAGCGTGGCGGGCTGTGCTGGCGATCCAGTGCACATGGGGATAAGCCTGCAGTTGGGCACGCGCGTCGGCCACGATGTCGGCGGCAGCGCGGCCATCTTGGCCGAGAAAGCCATGCGAGGCCTGGGCAAAGCGATTGCGGCGCACGCCTGCATCGATCACCGCGACCCGGCACCGGGCACGCGCCAATTGCAAGGCAGCCGACAAGCCGGCGTAGCTGCCGCCGACAACGATCGCATCCGACACAGCGCCCGGCGGCACATCGGCCGGATCGAAGGGAATATGTTCATTCGGCATGCGCACGCCTGAGGAGTAGAGAGGAAGCCGAAGCCGGGTGAGCAACATGGCGCCGGTTGAAATCAGCCGACAGATCGGCCAGCGTGACTTGCGAAAAACGCTCGATCAGCAAGGCCTCGGCCGTTTCAAAGGCATCGGACAGCGCCGCGTTGACGGCCTGTTCGACCAGGCATTCGGGGTGTTCGCTGCGGTGCCCCATCGCAAAGACGCCTGGCGCACCGACAGCGTCATAGACATCGCGCAAGCTCACCGCATGCAAGTCGCACGAGATGACCCACCCCCCGCCATGGCCCTTCTCGGAACACACATAGCCAAAGTCCCGCAGCCCGGCCATCAGCCGCCGCACCAGCACCGGGTGGGTCTGCAGAAACCCCGCCAGATCTTCCGACGTCAAAGGCCGATCGCTGTGGGCCATGTGCAGCAGCACATGCAGCACCGAAGAAAGCTTGCTGTCTCGTCTCATGCAACAAATGATAGTGCGTGTTTTTTGCAAGCGTTGGTTGTGCGGGATTGGGGCGGCCCCGGGCGCACGGCGGCAGCCCGCACGCTCCGTTGGGTTGCCGTCATGGCGGGGTCGCTTGGGGTCGATCGGATCGGATCGGATCGAATCGGATTGGCGGCCATTGCTACGCCGTTGCCACTGCGGTGAGGTCCGACCCGTCGCAGGTCAAGCCCCATGGCTAACTCGTTACTTCAGCGGATTTTCATCGCCTGATCAATCAGCGTGACTGCAGCGGCAACGGATCTCGTCGCCTCGATCACCACACGGTATTCACCACACCGCATGAGTTCGCCTCAAGCAAACCGCCCATGCAGAAACCAGCCGTCGCCCTCACCGGCCGAGGGCAGGCGCCAGCGGTAGAGCCACACCAGCGCGCCATCGGCGGTCTGCGCGATGAAGTAATCGCGCTCGGTCAGGCCGGCGTCCCACCAGCCAGACTCCACCCGCTCGGGGCCGGCCAGCAGTTGCAGCGCCTGGCCATCGAGCCAGGGCGCGAGGCCGGTGTTGAGCAGCGCGTAATA
>CAXTCD010000147.1:0-13327 GCA_964242145.1 uncultured Rhizobacter sp. | reverse complement strand
TGGAGATAGAGGGGTGTTTGAAGAAGCCTTGCTCAAGGTCAGGCTCGTCAGCAATTGCGAATGCTGATCGATTTGCCCTTGAGCTTGTCACCCTTCCTCTATGGACTGCGCACGGCCCGGTTCGCCTCGCATGGCTCCAGACCAACTCATTGGAATGAGATCCGACGCATAGCTTAGCCAGACTCGCAGCGTGAACTTGCTGGGCGTGCCAGTATTTTTGTACGTGAGGCCTTATGGTTGCGTGGCTCCGCGAGCGAGTTCGACGGTGAGAAGTCGCGTTACCTTGCAGTCGGTGCGATCATGGTGACGGCGTTTGCCGTGGTCCAAGTGGTTCTCATCCCGAAGGAGAAGACCGATCGTGATTGCACAGTACGACATTGCTTTGGCCTTGCCTGCCGATGCGCGACGCATCGCGGGTTTGTCGAGAGAGGCCGTTGAACATGGCTTGTCATGGAGCTGGACCGGCAGCAGGGTGCTGCGCAGCATTCACGATGGCGCGACCAATGTGGCGGTGGCGAGCCGGGCCGACCAACTGCTGGGTTTCGGCATCATGAAATACCGTGATGACGAGGCGCACCTGCTGTTGCTCGCGGTGCATGCGCCGATGCGGCACACCGGCATCGGATCGGCGCTGCTGGCATGGCTGGAGGCTTCGGCGCGCGTCGCAGGCATCGGGCAGATCCGCCTGGAAGCGCGAGCGCGCAACGCCACCGCCCGCGCGTTCTATCGCAAGCATGGCTTCACCGAGTGCGGCATTCATGCCGGGTATTACGAGGGCGTGGAAGACGCAGTGCGCATGAGCAAATCACTGCGCAACACCGCTGTGGCCTGAGGGCCCCGCACTGCCGCAGGGCTTGGTCATTCAGAACAGGTCGAGTCAGGCCAAGCGGCGAGCCGATGCAGTCGTTGAGGCTGGCTTCGTAGGATCTGGGCGACGCCTTGCCGCGGGGTTGTCCGACCTGCTGCTGCGCATCTGCCCGGTGGTGGCCAGGCGAGATGGTTCTTAAGCTGTCACAGACACAACAACGGAGACTGTCATGACGCTGGGGACCATTCTTTTGATCGTTCTGATCCTGATGCTGCTGGGCGTATTGCCGACTTGGCCGCACAGCCGCTCTTGGGGCTATGGGCCCAGTGGTGGTCTCGGGCTGGTGCTGGTGATCGTGCTGCTGCTGGTGGTGATGGGCAGAATCTAGGCTTCATTCATCCGTCAGCCAATGCCTGACATGGCCTGACTGTGTCAGGTGGTGTGGCCTCCGTACGGAGCCTGCGTGTCAGCAAGCGGGCCCACGAGAAACGCAACCCAAGGCCCCGCGGCTGTCTTGCCGCGGGGCCTTGTCATGTCCAGATGTCGATCCATCGCCACGCCTTCCCGGCGTGGCCTCGCGCTCATTCCGCGGATGGCGCCGGGCGGCCCAATTGCTGCCACAGGTAGGTGTATTCCAGCGCTTGCAGATAGGCGCGCTGCTCGTTATCGGCCGCACCGCCGTGGCCGCCTTCGATGTTCTCGTAATACATCACGTCATGATTCAGTGACAGCATCTTGGCCGCCATCTTGCGGGCATGCGCCGGGTGCACGCGGTCATCGCGCGTTGAAGTCGTGAAGAGCACGCGCGGATAGTGGCCCTCGGCTTTCACGTTCTGATAAGGGCTGTATTTCGAGATGTAGGCCCATTCCTCGGCGACGTCGGGGTTGCCATATTCGGCCATCCACGAAGCACCTGCGAGCAGGGTGTGATAACGCCGCATGTCCAGCAGTGGCACCTGGCAGACCACGGCATTAAAGAGATCCGGGCGCTGGGTGAAGGTCGCGCCCATCAGCAGGCCGCCATTGCTGCCGCCCATGATGCCCAGGTGCTTCGGTGAGGTGATCTTGGCAGCGATCAAATCTTCGGCGATCGAGATGAAGTCGTCATAGCTGCGTTGCTTCTCGGCTTTGATCGCGCTCTTGTGCCAGTTGGGGCCGAACTCGCCGCCGCCGCGGATGTTGGCAATGGCCACCACGCCGCCGCGCTTGTGCCAGGCGCGGCCGTAAGTGCCGGAATAGCTGGGGCGCAGCGAGATGTCAAAGCCGCCATAGCCGTAGAGCAAGGTCGGGTTGTTGCCATCGGGTGTCGCGCCCTTGGGCCAGATCACGAAGTAGGGCACCTTGGTGCCGTCTTTCGAGGTCGCGGTGCGTTGCTCGGCGCGCATCCCGGTGGCGTCGAACAACACGCGGCGTGCTTTCAGCAGCTCGCGCTTGTCGGTGGCCGTGTCGCCCAGATACAGCGAGTTCGGCGTCAGGAAGTCGGTGTAGGTCAGCACATAACTCTCTGCCAGCGGGTCGTTCTCGATCTGCGGATCGTGAAGCGCGCCAATGCCCAAGGTGCCGGGGTAAGGCGCCTGGATTTCCTTGCGCACGAAGCTGCTGCCCTTGCGTTGCCATTGCTCCAGCTTGCCGGCCACGTTGTCGAGGATGCTCAGCAGCACATGGCTTTGCGTCGTGGTGTAGCCCGACAGCGATCGCGTTGCGGTCGGCGTGAACATCGCTTTCAGCTTGCGCTCGCCAATCAGGTAAGCCTTGGCATCGCCATAGATCAGCGAGCCGCTCGGGAAGATGTCTTTGCCGGCTTTGAAGTCGCTGCGCAGTTGCAGCAGCACGATGTCGCGATCGAAGCCCACCGAGGCATCGCTGGGCACATCGAGCTTGACCTGTTTGTCACCTTGCAGCAGGAACTGGATGCTGTTGTAGAAGTCGGTGCTGCGGCTGAAGACCGTGCGTTCGAAGCCGGGTGTCTTGTCGACACTGACCCGCACCGACACATCCTTGGCCTCACCCTCGAAGACCGTGACCGCCTCGCTCAAGGGCGTGCCGCGCTTCCAGCGCTTGATGACGCGCGGGTAGCCCGAATCGGTTAACGAACCAACGCCGAAATCGGTGCCGACGTAGATGTGGTCTTCGTCGATCCAGTCCACATCGGATTTGGCCTCGGGCAAGCTGAAGCCGTTGGCGACGAACTCTTTCTTGACGGTGTCGAACTCGCGCACCACATGCGCATCGGCGCCGCCGCGTGACAACGCGACCAGGCAATAGCGGTAGTTCGGTGCCAGCGGCGACGCGCCGGCCCAGACCCAGTTCTCGCCTTCGGCCTGGCCCAGCGCGTCGAGATCGAGCACCGTTTCCCAGGCCGGTTCGGCCTTGCGGTATTCCTCGAGCGTGGTGCGGCGCCACAGGCCGCGCTTGTGGTTTTCGTCCTGCCACAGGTTGTAGAACCAATGCCCTTGGCGCGAGACGCCCGGGATGCGATCTTTGGCATTCAACACATCGAGCAGCTGTTCGCGCATCGAATCAAATTCGGGGCGAGCCGACAGCTCTTTCTGTGTCAGGGCATTGCGTTCACGCACCCAGTTCAACGCACGTTCGCCTTGCACGTCTTCAAGCCAGGCAAAAGGGTCGGCGGCGGTTTCGGTGGGCAGCGTAGGTTCGGACATGGCGTGGGGGCTGATGAAGGTGAGCAGCGCGGCCAGCATCGTGGCGATGCACGCCGAGGTTGATGCGGGGCGAAGGCGGATCTGGGTCATGCGAGAAGGTCCAGGGTTTCGGGGTGGCGTTGCATATACACCCGCACGTAGGAGCACAGCGGGTTGATCTTCAACTGATGAGCGCGGGCGTGGGCGATTGCGGCCTTGACCAGCGCTGCGGCGATGCCGCGGCCTTCCAACGACACAGGAACGCCGGTGTGCGTCATCTGCATCGCCCCGCTGGCCAGGCGGTAGTCGGCAACGCACAGCTGGCCCTCGACCGTCACTTCGAAACGGTGTCGGGCCTCGTTGTGCTGAACAGGGTAGCGGTCGGCTTCAGGGTGGGCAGACATGGTCAGGGCCGTGCGGGCAGCAAAGTTGACATGCCAGATTATTGGGCGGATCGGGCAGGGCGGAACCCATGGCACCACCCGCCGCCTGACTGCCTGATCGCACGCGGAGGCAGGATGTCTGTGTCACGGTGCGGCGCACCCGGTCGGTACCCTGCCGGCACCGGGCCGGACCGCCCAGGATCAAGACGGAGTGAGCCGCTGCGGTGTGATCTCGACGCTGCGCGTGCCATCGCCGATCCACAAGGTGGCGTCCTGCACGGTCACTTGCAGCTGCATCGTGCGTTGGGCTAACTCGGCCAATGCCTGGCTTTGCTCAGCCACGATCTGCCACACCGTCAGGTTGCGCGCACGGGTGATCTTGGTCGCGATGCCACTCCACCAGACCGGCGTGCTGTGGCTGAAGCTGAATACCGTGACTCGGCCAGCGCGCGGGCTGGCCTTCATCAGGCGTTTGTCGTCAGGCTGGCCGATGTCGATCCAATGATCGATCTGGCCGGTCAAGTCTTTTTGCCACAGGCTGGGTTCGTCCACATCCCACAGGTCTTTGGCGAACTCCAGTGCGCCGTGGTTGTTGTCGGCCGGCACGTTGAGCGCGAAGGCCAGCAGCCGAATCATCATGCGCTCGTCGGTCTCCGACGGATGGCGGGCGATGGTGACCTGGTGATCGCCATAGACGTTGCGGTCCATGTCGGCAAGTTGAATTTGAGCTTTGTAAATGGTGGCTTTGATCGCCATGAGGTCAAGGCCCGAAAATCCTTCGACCGCAGGCAGCAGGTGCCGCTTGCAGAAGAATCGTCTGAAGACCGCATCGAAATCGAGGAGCGTGGATTAGATCAGATGGCTTGGTGCCGACCCGAACAGGCGGCGCGACAATGCCAGGTTCTGAATCTGGAGTGAACTTGACATGAGCATGAAGAAATTCGATCTGGCCAAAAGCGTGGCCCTCAAGGTAGCGGGCCAGATGAAGGTGGCCGGTGTCCCTGACCGCTTCGCCCAGGGCGCCGCAGCCTCTCTCGACAAGCGCGAGCAGCGCAAACGCGATGCGGCGGCGGGGCTGGTGCCTTTTGCCTGCAAGCTGCCGCTTGCGCTGATCACGCAATTGAACGAACGCGCTGCCGATCACGAGGCTGGCGTGAATGGCCTGGTGGCGCAATGGCTGAGTGCGGGTTTGCAGACGGGAACGCAGCCTGCCGCGGTGGCCCAGGCTGCGCGCGCCAAGAAGCCCGCTGCCGCCATCGCCGATGCGGTGTCGGCACCCGCGGAAAAGTCTTCCAGCAAAGCCAAAGCTGAGGCGAATGCGCCTGCCCCCGCGGTGCCGGCCTCCGCCGCCAAGCCCAAAGCGGCCAGCCGCAAATCGTGATGGGGGGGCTGCTTTGCGCGGCCCGTTCGCGAAGTGGGCCGCAGCCGAGCCATGACCCGAAAGGCCACCCAAGGTGTCGGTCAATCAAGTGCGGGCGCGATGGCATGATGCCGGCCGCAATCTCTGTCTGAAGGATCAGCGTCATGAGTTTTTCTTTTTTTGTCGGCCGCCGTGGGTGGTGCGTTATGTGGGCGGCTTGCGCCTTGTCGGCCGGTGGATCGCTGCAAGCCGCAGCGCCAAAGCCGCGTGAAGCGACCTTGGGCAACGGCAAAAGCAGCACCGCGCCGGTGATGAACAAGGCCCAGCTGAAGGCTTGCATGGCCCACCAGGAGCGCCTGCGCGCCGAGAATGAAGCCACGGTGAAGATGCAGCAAGAGCTGAAGACCGATCGTGCAGAGATCGATCGCGCCGGTGCTGCGATGAAGACCGATCTCGAAACCCTGGATCGCACCAGCAAGGAGGCTGTCGATGGCTACAACGAGCGTGCCGCGGCCCGCGACAAGCTGATCGACAGCTACGAGTTGCGCACGCCGGCTTACAACAGCAAGGTCGATGCGCTGAAGGACGATCGTGCGGCCTACTCCCAATCGTGCGAAGGTCGCCGCTATCTCGAAGACGACTTCAACGAATTGAAGGCCGGCAAGTAAGCCGGGCCGGCGCACGGCTTGGCAGTGTTCCGGCGCGTCAAGGGGCGCGTTGTTTCGGTGGTTCTCGGTGATCCGCGGTGGTCGCTCGGCGTCAAGCCGGCGACCGCCGGTTTCGCATTGCCGGTCGTGGCATTGGCGAATTGATGTGTCACAAAGATGACCCCCCTAGAATCGAAGTGTCTTCAACCTCGAGAAGCGCCATGAACGACGCCACAAGCAATCCATTGCTTCAGCCGTGGAACACCCCGCACGGCTTGCCGCCGTTCGCGCAAGTCCGTCCCGAGCACTTCGAACCGGCGTTTGCCCAGGCGCTGCAAGAGCACCTCGCCGATGTGGACGCCATCGCCCGCGAATCGCAGCCGGCCAGCTTCGACAACACGCTGGCGGCTTTTGATCGCAGCGGGCGCCTGCTGGCGCGCATCGATGCGCTGTTTTCGAATCTGACCTCCAGCGAAACCTCGCCCGAGTTGCAGGCCGTGGAGCGCCGCATGGCCGCGCCGCTGGCTGCACACCACAGTGCGATCTACATGAATGCGGCGCTGTTCGAGCGCATCGACACCTTGCATGAGCAGCGCGTCCATTTGTCGCTGACGCCTGAGCAGACCCGCCTGCTCGAACGCATGCACCTCGATTTCGTGCGTGCCGGCGCCAAGCTGGCAGGCGCTGCACAACAGCGTTATGCGCAAGTGATGTCGCAGCTGGCCGAGCTGACCACGCGCTTCAGCCAAAACGTGCTGGCCGATGAAAGCGCTTACCGCCTGGTACTGCGCAGCGAAGAAGACCTGGCGGGATTGCCGGACTTCGTGCGTGCCGCAGCGCGCCAGGCCGCGCTGGACCGCGGCATCGGCGATGCTTGCGTGATCACGCTGTCGCGCTCGCACATCGTGCCGTTCCTGACTTTCTCGGATCGGCGCGACCTGCGCGAGCAAGCCTGGCGGGCGTGGGTATCGCGCGGTGAGCATGACGGCGAGCACGACAACCGGTTGGTGGCGCGCGAGATCTTGTCGTTGCGCCAGGAGCAGGCCCGCCTGCATGGCTATGCCAGCTATGCCGACTACGCGCTGGCCGACACGATGGCCGGCACGCAGTCGGCGGTCGGCACGTTGCTGCAGCAGGTCTGGGTGAAGGCGAAGGCCCGTGCCGAGCAGGAGCGGGAACTGCTGCAAGAACTGGTCGCGTCACGCGACGAGACGCTGTCGATCGAAGCCTGGGATTGGCGCTATTACGCCGAGAAGGTGCGGCAGTCGCGCTATCAATTCGACGAAGCCGAATTCAAACCTTACTTCTCACTGGATCGCATGACCGACGCGATCTTCGACTGCGCCCAGCGGCTGTTCGGGGTGAGCTTTGTCGCGCAGCCGCAGATCGGAACCTACCATCCCGATGTGAAGGTCTATGAGGTGCGCCGGGTCGCCGATGAGTCGGTGGTCGGTGTGTTTCTGCACGACAATTTCGCGCGGCCCACCAAGCGCAGCGGCGCGTGGATGTCGGTGTACCGCAACCAGTCGCGCAACGCGCAGCCGGGCGGGGCCCTGCCGATCGTTGTCAACAACAACAACTTCGCGAAGGGTTCGCCGGGCGAGCCGACGTTGCTGAGCTACGACGACGTGCGCACGCTCTTCCACGAGTTCGGCCATGGCCTGCATGGGCTGCTGTCGAACGTGAGCTATGAGCGCCTGTCGGGGATCAACGTGCTGCGCGATTTCGTCGAGCTGCCCTCGCAGCTCTTCGAGCATTGGCTGTGCACGCCCGAAGTGCTGCGCCGGCACGCGCGCCATTACAAGACCGCGGAGCCCATCCCGGCTGCGATGATGGAACGGCTGGAGGCCGCGCTGCGTTTCAACCAAGGCTACGAGACGGTGCGCTACACCGCATCGGCCATGGTCGACATGGCCATCCATGCGCAGACTTCGTTCGATGGCCCCGACGCTGGCAAGGGGCTCGATATCACCGCCTTCGAGGCGGCCGAGTTGGCGCGCATCGGCTTGCCGCAAGGGGTGGGCATCAATCACCGACTGTGTCATTTCCAGCATCTGTTTTCTGACTCCAGCTACGCAGCCGGTTATTACGTCTATCTGTGGGCCGAGGTGCTGGATGCCGACGGCTTCGATGCGTTCAATGAAGCCGGTGATCCGTTCGATCCCACGGTCGCACAACGCCTGCTGCGCTGCATCTATTCGTCGGGCGACAGCCGCGAGCCGCGAGAGGCCTACCGCGAGTTTCGCGGCCGCGATGCGTCGGTCGAACCGATGCTGCGCCAGCGAGGCTTGTTGGAGTTGGAAGAGCCGGCAGGTGTCTTGAGCACCGCCGGCTGCCTGTGATCCGCCGGTGGGCTTGAGGCTGCTGAAGCTGATCTTGGCGCTCAGGGCACGCCGCGCCTCAAGCCTTCGGAAAGAGTCGCTCCATGGCACCCAGGAAGATCGCAAAGTCGATCGGCTTGGTCCAGTAGTCGCTGAAGCCCGCTGACAGGGCGCGTGTGATGTCTTCGGGCATCGCATTCGCCGACAGCGCAATGCAAGGCGTGGCAGCGGTCTCGGGCTGAGCGCGCAACCGGCGCAGCACTTCGAAGCCGTCGATGTCGGGCAGCTGAATGTCGATCAGGATCAAGTCCGGCCGAAGCTGGCGCGCGGCCTCCACGCCCGCCTCGCCATTGATCGCCGATTGAATTGCCATGCCCATCTGCGTGCGCACCAGTTCTTCGATGAGCATCACATTGACCGGGTTGTCTTCGATGTAGAGCAGGCGGCCGGCGCGCGACGGCAACGGAAGTGGCGTGGCGGGCACCGCCGGTATCGGCTGCGCTGCGGTTGGCGCAGGGAGGCTCGAAAGCAGGGAGTCCACCGGCGCCCGCGGCAGCCGCACTTCGAATCGCGAGCCCACCTCGGGCTCGCTGCTGACAAGCACCGTGCCGCCCATGCGCTCGACCAAGGCCTTGACGACGGCCAGGCCGATGCCGGTGCCATCGATGCCCTCGCTTTCAATGCCCAGGCGATTGAAAGGTTCGAACAGATGCATCAATTGCCGGGGCGTCATGCCGCGGCCGCTGTCTTGCACCTGCAGTACCACCTGCGCCTCGTCGCTGTGGCTTGCCAGGTTCACCTGGCCTTGCGGGCGGTTGTATTTGATCGCGTTGCTGAGCAGGTTGATCATGATCTGCCGCAGCCGGATGCGGTCGGCCAGCACCATCGCGGGCATCGGCCCCACGATCAGCCTGACGTCTTGTGCACGCGCCATGGCATCGACCAGCGGCAGCGTTTCTCGCAGCACCGTATCGAGCGATACCGGCTGGATGTCGAGCCGCAGCTGATTGCTGGCCAGGCTCGACAGGTCCAGCACATCGTCGATCAGCGACAGCAGGTGTTCGCCGGCCAGCTGGATGTGCGCGATCTGGCCACGCTGGTTCGCCAGCAGGTTGCTGCCGTCGAGCTGCAGCAACTGCGCGAAGCCGAGCACCGCATTCAAGGGCGTGCGCAGCTCATGGCTCATGCGCGAAAGAAACTCCGACTTGGCCTGGCTCTCGCGTTGCGCCAGCTCCCGCTCGCGCCGGCCGGTCTCGGCGTTCTTGGCTTCGGTGATGTCCCAGTTCACGCCGATGCGCCGGCGCGGCCGGCCGGCTTCATCGGGCGCGATGTTCGAGCGCGAGGCCAGACAGCGCACCGTGCCGTCGGGCCACACGACGCGAAACTCGTAAGACGTGCTGTGCGGGATCATGACCGCTTCGCGCAAGACCTCGCTGACCCTTGGCGCGTCTGCCGGATGCACCATCGCCAGCCGCTCGATGGCCGTCGGCGCCTGGGCCGAGGGCTCCAGCCCGCGCAGCCGGAACATCGCTTCATCCCAGATCGCCGCGCCGGTATCGAGATGCCATTCCCAGGTGCCGACGCCGGCGCTGCGCGCCGCCAGCGCAATGCGCTCGTTGGCGCTGCGCAGCGCGGCCTCGGTGCGCACGCGCTCGGTCACGTCGATCGTGATGCCGAACAACGAGGCGCGGCCTTCACGCATCTCGCGCCGGGCGCGGCTGGCCAACCAGCGCACCTCGCCGTCCGGGCGCACGATGCGGTATTCATGCTCCTGGATGCCGGTGCTGTCGAGCGAGGCTTCGAACGCGGCACGCAGGCCCGCGCGGTCATCCGGGTGCACCAGTTCGTTGACCCATTCCTGCCGTGTCGGCCCGCCGAGTTCGGGCGATCGGCCGGTGATCTTGAACATCGGGTCGTTCCACTCGGTGTGGCCCGTCTTCGGGTTGCGGCCCCAGATGCCGACGCCTGCCGATGACGCAGCCGATTCCAAGCGCTGCGCTAACTCGCTGGCTTCACGCAGCTGCTCGACCTGGGTCGTGACATCCAGCCCGACGCCGATGAACTCGATCGGCGTGCCGTGCTCGTCATGGCGCAGCGCGCGGCGTGTCAGCACATAGACCCAGCTGCCGTTGGCATGCCGATAGCGGGCCTCCATGTCGACCGGCACCGCCGAGTGCAGCGCATGCTGCGCGGTGGCCACCACTTTCGCCAGATCGTCCGGGTGGATCAGCGACCGCACGAACTCCAGGTTCATGCCTTCCAGGCGCGGTCGCATGCCGAGAATGCGGAAGGCCGTGTCGTTGTAGAAGATCCGGTTATCGCGCAGGTCATGGCGCCAGATGCCGATGCGGCCCAGCTCGAGCGCCAGATTGAGTTGCTCGTCAGACTGATGCAGCGCTTCGGCCAGGCGATGGACCTCAGGGTCTTTCGTTGGCGTGCCTTGCTCCGAACGAACGGCGTGAGGCGGCGGAGGCTCGGCGTTCGATGGCGCTGGCGGCATCGGTCGTGGCTCAGCCGCTGTCATGTCTTTCAGCGCAAACAAGCGGGTGGCGCTTCCGATGCGCTCGGCCTGGCCCAGCCTGCGGATGCGCACCTGGCCGACTCGCGTGCGGCCTGCGTGATCGCGCCACGGCTGCCCTTCGAGTTCGATGTCTGCAGCGGGCGCAAGGCCGTTGATCTGGGCCCTCAGCGCTTCGCCCCAAAGGCTCGGGCAGGCCGGGACGATCAACAAAGACATCAGCGCCATGGCCAGCCGGGGGCGCTTGCACGGATGCGTCGCAGAGGCGACCCGGTGCCCGGTCGCCTGCTCGAAGCGGGCATTGGCCCAGACGACGCCGCCATCGTCATCCAGAAGGGCCAGCAGATCCGAGCTTGCATTGAGCAGCGCGCTCCAGCCGGCGGGAGCGGCTTTCACATGCGGTGCGTGGCGAGAGGGCATGGAGGCAGGTGATTGCGCGATGCAGTCTACTCGCGCCGAGGCTCCCGCCTTACCGTGTCAGCCCCGCCTCGCGAAGCCGGCAGCTTCAATCGGTCGCGACTTGCAGCACCAGCTTACCGAAGTTTTCGCCACTGAAGAGCTTCAGCAGCGATTCAGGGAAGGCGCCGACGCCACCCGTGACCACGTCTTCCTTGCTCTTGATGCGGCCTTCTTTCAGGTAGCCCGCCAGTTCGGCGACGGCCACGTGATAGCGGTCGGCGTAGTCGAACACCACCATGCCTTCCATGCGGGCACGGTTGATCAGCAGCGACAGATAGTTGGCCGGGCCTTTGACGCCCTGCGTGCTGTTGTACTGGCTGATTGCACCGCAGATCACGATGCGTGCGTGGCGGTTGATGCGGCCCAGCACCGCGTCCAGGATCTCGCCGCCAACGTTGTCGAAATAGACGTCAACGCCTTTCGGGCAGTGCGCTTTCAATGCTTCTTTGATGTCGCCGGCCTTGTAATCGATGCAGGCATCGAAGCCGAATTCGTTGACCACCCAATCGCACTTGGCTTGGCCGCCAGCGATGCCGACGACGCGCAAGCCCTTCAGCTTGGCAAGCTGGCCCACCGTCTGGCCGACCGCGCCGGCCGCACCCGACACGACCACCGTCTCGCCAGCCTTTGGCTGGCCGATGTCGAGCAGGCCGAAGTAGGCGGTCATGCCGGGCATGCCCAACACATTGAGCCACTGGGTGGCATGGGCTGCGCGAGTGTCGATCTTGTTCAGGCCGCCGCGCTTCAGGTCGGCTTCGGAGAGGGACGCATAAGATTGCACGCCCAGGCTGCCACTGACATGGTCACCGACGGCAAAGCCGGCGTTCTGCGACTCGACAACGACACCCACGCCGCCAGCACGCATGACCTCGCCGATGCCGACCGGGGGGATGTAGCTCTTGGAGTCGTTCATCCAGCCGCGCATTGCCGGGTCGAGCGACAGGTACTGTGTCTTGATCACGAGGCCGCCGGCGCTGGGCGCCTGTACAGGCTCTTCGGTGAAGCTCCAGTTGTCTCGTGTAGGCAGACCCTGAGGGCGTGTGGCCAATCGAACCTGGTGATTGGTGACGTTGGAAAGTGTGGACATCGGGTCTCCATCGAAGCGTTGTAACGATGCGCGAGATCGTAGCGCCCAGGGGCTACAGGGCGTGTCGCTTAAATGTCAACGCGGGCTGTCGGACCCATCCGACATGCAATGGCGCGACAGGCCGATGGGCGGGAGTGCTGTCCGGCCCTAAAGTTTCTTGGGTTGACAGCCGTTGGGCGTCTTCTGAATCCGAGGAACTGCAGCGTTATGAATCATCCAAGTTGGGCGGGCCTGTTCAAAGGCTTGGCGTTGAGCGCCGCGGCCGGCGTGATCGCGCTGGCCACGGTGTTCGCGTCACCGCCGGTGGAAAGCGTTCCGCAAGTCGATGCCCAGCGTTATGCCGGCACCTGGTATGAATTGGCGCGCATGCCGAACCGCTTTCAGGATCAATGCGTGGGTGACGTGACAGCTAGCTACCGGCCTTTGGCCGATGGTGCGCTCGAAGTCGTCAACCGTTGCCGCGAAGGCAGCAGCCGCTGGAGCGAGGTGGCTGGCCGGGCCGTGAAGGCCGATGAAAGCGGCAGCGGTGCGCGATGGAAGGTGAGCTTTTTGCCGCGCTGGCTGCAATGGCTGCCGGTCGCGCGCGGTGACTATTGGGTCGTGATGCTGGATGCCGACTACCGCTACGCCGTGGTCAGTGAGCCGGGGCGCAACTACCTGTGGGTGTTGTCGCGCCTGCCGACGATGGACGCGGCCACCTATGACTCGATCGTCAACCAACTCAAGGCGAAGGGCTACGCAGTTGAAAAGCTGGTTCGCACGCCGCACCGCTTGCCGACCGATGCGATGACCACGCCGAGCTTGCTTGCCTAGGCAAGTCGAGCCCCACAAAAAACAGTCAACAAAAATACCCAAAAAAAAACGCGGCCTGAGCCGCGTTTTCGTTGGTCGGTTAAGCCGACTTCAGAGCACGCGAATGTTCGCGGCCTGCAGGCCCTTTTGGCCTTGCTTGACTTCAAATTCGACGCGTTGGTTTTCCAACAAGGTCTTGAAGCCCGCGCCCTGGATGTCACGGAAGTGAGCAAACAGGTCAGCGCCGCCTGCATCTTGAGCGATGAAGCCGTAGCCCTTGCTCTCGTTGAACCACTTCACGGTACCGGTT
>CAXTCD010000146.1:0-13385 GCA_964242145.1 uncultured Rhizobacter sp. | reverse complement strand
GCTCACTATCGTCTGCTTTTATATCGGCTTGGCTTAATTGTTAACACGACCTAGCAACTTGCTCGTCTTCTTCTCACGTCAGCGTCCGCCGCGCGAGAGCGACTGGCGCGTTGTCAAAGCTGGCATCCCTCACGACCGCGACCTTGTCTCAGACTTTAATGCGCTGTCTCAGACATTAGTGGCAAAGAACAGCAAGCTCGACAAAGCCAGCCCCTCACTCCACCGTCACGCTTTTCGCCAGGTTCCTTGGCTTGTCGACATCGGTGCCGCGCGCGCAAGCGGTGTGATACGCGAGCAACTGCAGGGGCACGACATGGAGGATCGGTGACAGCGGGCCGTAGTGTTCGGGCATGCGGATCACTTGCAGGCCTTCGGCCGATTCGATGCGTGAGCCGGCGTCGGCAAAGACCAGCAGTTCGCCGCCTCGGGCACGCACTTCCTGCATGTTGCTCTTCAGCTTTTCCAGCAGCGCGTCATTGGGCGCCACGGTGACCACCGGCATCTCGGCCGTCACCAAGGCCAGCGGGCCGTGCTTCAGCTCACCGGCGGGGTAAGCCTCAGCGTGGATGTAGCTGATTTCCTTCAGCTTCAATGCGCCTTCCAGGGCAATCGGGTAGTGCAAGCCGCGGCCGAGGAACAAGGCGTTTTCCTTGCGGGCGAAGAGTTCGGACCATGCAATCACCTGAGGCTCGAGCGCGAGCACGGCTTGCACGGCCACCGGCAGGTGGCGCAGCGCTTTCAGATGTTCGGCTTCTTGTTCGTCGTTCAGGCGGCCGCGCACTTGCGCCAGTGCCAGCGTCAGCAGGAACAGGCCGACCAGCTGCGTCGTGAAAGCTTTGGTCGAGGCCACGCCGATCTCGGCGCCGGCGCGAGTGATGAAGGCCAGCCGGCACTCGCGCACCATCGCGCTGGTTGCGACGTTGCAGATCGTCAGCGTGTGCTTCATGCCCAGGTTGCGGGCATGCTTCAACGCGGCCAGCGTGTCAGCGGTCTCGCCGCTTTGGGTGATGGTGACGACCAGCGTACGCGGATTGGGCACGCTGTCGCGATAGCGGTATTCGCTCGCAATCTCGACGTTGACCGGAATCTTCGCGATGCTTTCCATCCAGTACTTCGCGGTCAGGCCGCTGTAGTAGCTGGTGCCGCAAGCGAGGATCAACACGGTGTCGATGTCTTTGAAGATGCTGTAGGCCCCGTCGCCAAACAGCTCGGGCGAGATGCCTTCCACGGCATCCAGCGTGTCGGCAATGGCGCGTGGCTGCTCGAAGATTTCCTTTTGCATGTAGTGCCGATAGGGCCCCAGCTCGGCTTCGCCGGTGTGAACGAGCACGGTGCGAACTTCACGTTGAACCGGCTGGTAGCGGCCTTCGGGCGTGCGCGCCGTGATCCACACCTTGCCGAGTTGCAGGTCGGCCACATCGCCTTCTTCGAGGTAAGTGATCTGGTCGGTCACGCCGGCCAGCGCCATCGCGTCAGAAGCCAGAAAGAACTCGCCCTGCCGATCATGGGCCCCCACCCCCAGCACCAGCGGCGAGCCTTCACGGGCGCCGATCACACGGTGCGGCTCGTCGCGGCAAAACACGGCGATCGCATAAGCGCCCTTCAAGCGAAAGGTCGCGCGTTGCACGGCTTCGAGCAGGTCACCGTCGTAGAGGTGATCGACCAGGTGTGCGATGACCTCGGTGTCGGTCTGGCTGTCGAAAACATAACCGTGCGCCTTCAGCTCGTCGCGCAGTTCATCGTGGTTCTCGATGATGCCGTTGTGCACCAGCGCCACGCGGCCTGAAGAGGCAGCCTGCGCCTCGCCCACACCCGGCCCTGCAGAGAAATGCGGATGGGCGTTGTGAACCACCGGGGCGCCGTGTGTGGCCCAACGCGTGTGGGCAATGCCGGTGCCGCCTTGAACTTCATCGGCCGCGATATGGGCTTCCAGCTCGGCCACCCGCGCGGTGCTGCGAGCGCGGCGCAGGCCGCCTTGATACACCGCGACGCCGCAAGAGTCATAGCCGCGGTATTCCAGACGCTTCAGTCCTTCGATCAGCAAAGGAACGATGTTGCGCGTGCTGACGGCGCCGACGATGCCACACATAGAAGACTCCCTGGAGGTTGGTGTGCACTGATCGTAGGCAAGCCGACGCGGTGAATGCTTTCGATTTGAAGCATTAAATGAAATATCCAATCTAGCCAAAGCCTATTTGATTGAAACTTCCATCATTGGAGGTTATATGGAACCAAAGATCACACCCTTCGACGCCACCGATCTGCGCCTGCTGGCCTTGCTGCAGGCCGATGCGTCGATGTCGAACCAGGATCTGGCCGCTGCCGCTCTCACCTCGCCGGCCACCTGCCTGCGCCGGGTCAAGCGGCTGACGGACACCGGCGTCATCGAGCGGCGCATCGCGGTGCTGTCCCCGCGGCATTTGGGCATGGGGCTAAGCGCCATCGCCGAAGTCACGCTCGACCGGCAAGGCGCCGAGCATCAAGCCGCTTTCCAACAGCGCGCTGTGGCCGATGTCGCCGTGCAGCAGTGCTATCGCGTATCGCCGGGGCCTGACTTCGTACTCATCCTTCAGCTGGCTGACATGCCCGCCTATGACGCGCTGGTGCGGCGCCTCTTCACGCAAGACGCCAATGTGCGCAACGTGAAGGTTTTCTTCAGCGTGGAGCGCGCGAAGTTCGAACCTGCGGTGGTTTTGCCAATCCCGACCTGATCGCATTCAAGCTAAGCCAAGGGGGGCCGATAACTGGGCGACCACCCCTGATGCTGACTGCCCGCCCGTTGCCCGTGCGGGCCAATCGATCCCATGTCGCTCACCGCCCTTCCCACCCGCGAAAGTGCTCCGGCCCATGACGCGCTGAATGAGCGGCGTCGCCAGTGCCAGCAAATGCTGTTCGTCGTGATGGTGAGCTATCTGATCGACGGCACCTTGCTGCTGGCCTTCTATGCGCAAGACGTGGTGGAGTGGGCCGTGCCCGGCGCCTATCTGGCGGCCGGCCTGGCGGTCTGCGGCATTTTTTCGCTGCTGCTGCGCCAGCCCCACAGCGAGCGGCTGAACGATCCTTATCTGCTGGTACCGCAGATGATGGCGCACTCGGCCATCAACCTCGGCTTCATGCTGTGGGTGCCGCAGATCGGTGCCTTGCTGCTGATGATGCTGCTGCTCATCCACGCCTTCGGCTCCTTGCGAGTGGCGCGCCTGCACATGGTGATCAGCTCGCTGTTGATCGCGGCAGGCGTGGGCATGGTGATGGCCTGGGCAGACGATCACCTCGCGCTGCCGATGGGCACCTGGCAGCAGCGCGCGCTCAGCGGTGTTTGGTTCACGGTCATCCTGGCCCGCAGCACCATCCTCGATCTGTACGGCACGCAGCTGCGTGACCTGCTGGTCCAGCGCAATGCGAAGCTCGCCGCCACCTTCAGGAAACTGAACCGGCGAGCCAACCGCGACGGCCTGACCGGCACGCTGAACCGGCGCAGCGTGATGAAGCTGCTGGAGAACCAGCACAAGCGCGTCGAGCTGACCGGCCAGACCTTTGGCATCGTGCTGCTTGACATCGATCACTTCAAGCAGGTCAATGACCGCTTCGGCCATCAGGTCGGCGATGAGGTGCTGCGCTACTTCTCGCGACGCGCCGCGGCCGAGATGCGCACCACCGACAAGCTCGGCCGCTACGGCGGTGAAGAATTTCTGGCCGTGCTGACCGCGACCGAAGACGAATCAGCGGCCCACCTGGCCGCCGAGCGCATCCGCGACGGCGTGGCCCGCCATGCATGGCACCGGCTCGCGCCGGACCTGCGCGTGACGGTCTCGCTCGGCGTCGCGGTGTGCCAGGCCGAGGAGACGATCGAAGACCTGTTGCGCCGCGCCGATGCGGCGCTGTATCGCGCCAAGCGCGACGGCCGCAACTGCGTGCGCATGGCCGAGCGGCCCCGGCCCGCCCTGGTCGCATGACGCTCCCGTCGCGCTAACTTCTCTCTGCCGCAACGCTGACCACCAAAAGCGTATGAGCCCAGGGCTCAGCGCTTGATGACGACCAAACCTTTCAGGTACTCACCTTCAGGGAAGGTGACGGTCATCGGGTGATCCGGCGCGGCGCCGGTGCGCGCGTAGATCAGGCCATCGGCCGGCGCATCGAGCCCGGCACCGGCCACGATCTTGTGGAACAGATCGGCGCTCACGCCACCGGAGCACGAATAGGTGAACAGCGCGCCGCCCGGCTCCAGCACCATGAAGGCGAGCCGGTTGATGTCTTTATAGGCTCGCGCGGCGCGTTCGGCATGGGCGGCGGTCGGTGCGAACTTGGGTGGGTCCAGAACGATCGCATCGAAGCGCCGGCCTTGCTTGACGGCATCGCGAAGGGTCTGATTCACATCGGCATCGAGCGAGGTATGGCGCGCGGCGTCGAAGCCATTGAGCAGCACATGGGCATCGGCACGTGCCAGTGCCGGCGCAGACGAGTCGACGCTGGTCACCTGCTCGGCGCCACCGGCCAGCGCTGCGATGCTGAAGCCGCCGGTGTAGCAATAGCAGTTCAGCACGCGCTTGAAGCCGAAGTGCCGCACGGTGTCGGCGAAGAGCTTGCGGCTGTCGCGTTGATCGAGATAGAAGCCGGTCTTGTGCCCTTCGGCCACATCGAGCGTCAGCCGCCAATCGTGCTCGCGGATCGTCAACTCGGTAGCGCCTTCGCCACGCAGCCAGCCGGTGACCGAAGGCAGCCCTTCGAGGGCCCGTGAGCTGGCATCGCTGCGCTCATACAGCCGCGCCAGGCCGGTGTGCTTGATCAGCAGATCGGCGATCGTCGACTTCCAGCGCTCGGCACCGGCGGCCAGGAACTGCGCACTCAGCGTGTCGGCATAGCGATCAACGATCAGCCCCGGCAGGCCATCGGCCTCGCCATGAATGAGCCGCAGGCCATCGCTTTCGATCGGCAAGCGCGCCCGGATCGCCAAAGCCTGCACGATGCGCCGCTCGAAGAACGCCGCGTCGATGCGCTCCGCCTCGTCAAAGCTCCAGGCCCGCACGCGGATCTGCGATTGCGGGCTGTAAGCCGCCCAAGCCAGAAAGCGCCCGTCGAAAGCCTGAACCCGCACCGTCTCGCCCGCATCGGCCTTCCCGCCCGCGATGCTGCTCTCAAAAACCCAAGGATGCCGTTTCAGCAGCGAGCGCTCTTTGCCCTCGCGCAAGGTGATTGTTTTCATCGCGCAATTGTCGGCGACAGCGCTACGCCCTGGTCAAAGCATCAATAGCTCCACCGGAGAAGCAATCGGTCCATCAAGCAACGGCCGTGGACGGGTTCCCCGGCCACTTGGCCGGCGCCCCTCGGGGGCAGGAGCGCAGCGACTGGGGGGCTAACGCTTCTTTGCCCGCGGATGCGCCGCGTCATAAACCTTCGCCAGATGCTGAAAATCCAGCTGCGTATAGACCTGCGTCGTCGTGATGTTGGCGTGGCCCAGCAACTCTTGCACGGCCCGCAAATCGCCGCTCGATTGCAATAGGTGGGTCGCGAACGAATGGCGCAGCATGTGCGGATGAACATGCGTCGGCAGGCCAGCCTGCAGCGCCTGCTGCTTGAGCCGGCTGCGCACCTGGCTGGCCGAGATGCGGCCACCGCGCGGGCCGACGAGCAAGGCCGGCTCGTCGTGATCGGCCAGGCCGACGCGGCAGACGAGCCACGCCTTCAAGGCGGCCAGCGCCGGCCCGCCGACCGGCACGCTGCGCCGCTTGTGGCCTTTGCCGAGCACATGGGCCGTGGCATCGGCCGCGTCGATCCAGCCAGCGGCCTCCGTGCTCGGCCGCACATCGAGGCCGATCAGCTCACCGACACGCAGGCCGCAGCCGTACAGCAGTTCGACGATGCAATGGTCGCGCGCCGCCAGCGCGGCATCGAGCGGCCCGCCAGCAGCGGCCGGTTCATGCTGCGCCAGCGCCACCGCGTAATCGACCGACAAGGCCTTGGGCAGCGGCTTCGCGCTCTTCGGCGCCCGCACGCCCTCGACCGGGTTCAGCACGATCAGGCCCTCGCGGCCCAGCCAGCGATACAAGCCACGCCAGGCCGAGAGCGCCAGCGCAATGCTGCGCGGCGACAAGCCTTGGCCATGCAGTTGGGCAGCCCAGCGGCGCACGTGATGCGGCTGCACGGCACGCAAGCCGACGTGCGCATCACCGGCGAACTTCTGCAGCCGCGCAAAGGCCTCGCGATAGATCTCCAAGGTGCGCGAGGCCAGGCGCCGCTCGACCTGCAAGTGCACCAGATGACCTTGCACATCGAGATCGACCGGCGGCGCGCGCACTGCCGCAGCCAGGCTGTCGGCGGCCATCGGTGGGGCCATGCCAGCAGGCTTCGATCGAACGCTCAAGATCGAACGCTCAAACCGGCAGCAAGCGCCCGAGCCCGGCACTGGCAATCTCGCCGATGCGGACCAGAAACTCGGTGCCCAGGTCGGCGCTGTAGCGCGTCGGGTCGGGCGAGGCCAGCACCAGCATGCCGAAGGCACGCTCCGATTCGCTGACGCGCAGCGGCACCATCGCCATCGACGACGCCAGCCGCGCATCGTCCAGCCACGAAGCGGCCTCGAAGCCAGAATTGACGCCGCAATAAGGCACCGACATGCTGGACGCAAAGCTGCGGACATCATCGCTGACCGGCTTGGCGAACGACAGCATGCCGAAGGCCTCGGCCCCGCCCCAGATGCGGATGGCCGCCTGCGGAATCAGGAACTGATGTTGAAGCTCGGTGACCACCACGGCCGGCAGGTCGCCCGGGTTGTGGGTGCGCATGATCGCGCGCGTCCAGCGGTGCAGCTTGTCGGCGATCGCGACGTTGTCCTGCCCATGGCGAATCATCTCGACGATGCGCTGCTCGAGCGCCTTGTGCTTGTCGCGCAGCATCTCCATCTGCCGCTCCTGGAGCGACACCGCGCGCTGGCCGTGCGGGCTGGTCAGCTGGATCGCCGCCAGCAGCTCGGCATTGCGCTCGAAGAAGCCGGGGGTGTTGGCCAGGTAGTTGGCGATGTCTTGTTCGGTGATGCCTTGGATCGTCATGCTGCGTCCTTTGTGAATGAGCGAAGTGTCCGCTGGGATTCGGATGCTGAATCAGCGCCGTTGCCAGTCCGGCCTGGATCAAGCCCTTTGATCAAATCGCAATACCAGATCGCAATACCGGATCGCAATACCGGATCGCGATGTCAGATCTCGATTTCACCTTCATAGACCGAGACCGCCGGCCCGGTCATCAGCATCGGGTGGCCGCTGCCTTGCCATTCGACCGTCAGCCGGCCGCCGCGGGCATCCACCTCCACCCGCGCGTCGAGCAGGCCGAGTCGAATGCCAGCCACCACCGCCGCGCAAGCGCCGGTGCCACAGGCCAGCGTTTCGCCCGCATCGCGCTCATGGACACGCAGGCGGACATGGCCTCGGTTCACCACCTGCAGGAAGCCAACGTTGACCTTGCGCGGGAATCGGACATGCCGCTCAATCATCGGGCCATGTGTCGCGACCGCTGCGGTATCGGTGTCATCGACCACCAGCACCGCATGCGGGTTGCCGACCGACAGCACCGCGACCTCGGCCACCGTGCCATCGCCCAGATCGAGTGGCCAGCGCTCGAAGCCGCCGAAGGGCCGCGCCTGCAAGCCGTGGCTGTCGAACGGCACCTGGGCGTGGTCGAAGGTCGGCTCGCCCATGTCGACGGTCACGCGGCCATCGGCCTGCAAGCGCAGTTCGATCAGCTTGTTGACGGTCTCGACGCGGATGGTGTTTTTGTCGGTCAGCTGCTTGTCACGCACATAGCGCACGAAGCAGCGCGCGCCGTTGCCGCAGTGCTCGACCTCATCGCCACTGGCGCCATTGAAGATGCGGTAGCGGAAGTCGACACCCGCGCTTTTGCTTTTCTCAACGACCAGGATCTGGTCGGCCCCGACGCCGAAGCGCCGGTCGCCGAGCAGCCGGTACTGCTCGGGGCTCAGATTCAACGCAGCCTGGGTCGCATCGAGCACCACGAAGTCGTTGCCCGCGCCCTGCATTTTGGTGAAGCGCAATTTCATTCGGCGATTATCCCGGTTCAAGGATCTCCACAATGCGCTCGGCAGCCGCCACGGCTGATCGGCGCGCCCTCAATACAACGATGGCTCGCCGGGTGGGCGCGTCTTGAAGCGGCGATGCACCCACAGGTATTGCGCCGGCAGCAAACGGATCTGCGCTTCGATCCAGCGGTTCATCGCCGCCGCATCGGCCAGAGGGTCGTCGGTCGGGAAGTCAGTCCAGGGCTCCAGGAAGCGCACCACATAGCCCTCGCCGCCCGGCAGCATTTCGGCCAGCACCGGCTGCACGACCATGTTCAATGCCAGCGCCATGCGCGAAGGCGCCAGCAGCGTGGCGGCGGGCACACCGAAGAAAGGCACAAAGGCGGCGTCGCGCACGCCGAAATCCATGTCGGGCAGATTGAAGAAGGCCTGCCCTTTGCGGATCGCACGGATCAACGGCAAGGCCTTGTCGCCGCGCGGAAAGATCGCTGAGCCGGCCGGGCTGAAGCGCAGCCGCCCCTTGCGGACCAGCGCATCGATCTCGGGGTTGCTCTGCTGCTGATACATCGAACACGCCGGGTGCTTCTGGAACAGCGAGGCCGCCACGCCGGCCACATCGAGGCCCATGAAATGCGGCACCAGCCACATCACCGGCCGCTCGCTGCGCTCGGCCAGCGTCACGTCGCCCTCAATGCGGATCATCTTTCTCAAGCGCCTGGCCGAGCCAAACCACAACAAGGTGCGCTCCAGCAAGCTGCGCCCAAGCCACTGAAAATGTTCTTTCGCCAGCGCCTGCCGACGCGCTTCGGGCCAGTCTGGAAAGCACAGCTCCAGGTTGCGCAAGGCGACCTTGCGGCGCGACTTGGCGACCACGAACAGCAGCCGCCCCAGGTGATGGCCCAGCCAAGCCAAGACCGACAGCGGCAGGCGATGCAGCAACCACATCGCGGCCAGCAAAAGCCGCGTCCCCCAGCGTGTTGCCACGGATCACTCCTCGTTGTCGTACCGGCTCGCGGCCTGCGGCGGAGCCTTGTAGCGGTGATAGGCCCACATGTACTGCTGCGGGCACTGAAGGATCAAACGCTCGATGGCGCGATTGATCACGGCCGCGGATTCTGAGGGATCGTCAGGCAAGCGGTCGGGAAACGGGAAGAAGCGCTGCACATAACCCTGCCCACGGGGCAGACGCTCGGCCCAGGTCAAGAGCACCTGGGCGCCGGTCTGCTGCACCAGGCGTGCAGCCAGGGTCATCGTGTAGGCCGGCCGGCCAAAGAACGGTGCCCACACACCCATGCCCAGCGGCGGCACCTGATCGGGCAGCAGTCCCACCATCTGGCCGCGGCGCAGCGCGCGCAGCATCTGGCGCACACCGGCCAGCGTTGACGGCGCCCCGCTCAGCCCCGGCCGCTCGCGCGCGCTCGACACCAGTTCGCGCAGCCAGGGCCAGGGCTTGCGGGCCGGGCGGTACAGCACGGTGATCGAACCCAGGTGGCCGAAACGTTCGGCAATGGCTTGCGCCGCCACCTCGAAGCAGCCCATGTGTGGCGTTAGCAAGAGAACGCCCCGCTGGGCGGCCCAGGCCGCCTCCAGCAAGGCCTCGTTCTCGAATCTCACCTTGTGCAACAGGGTTGGCTGCGGCGGGCGCAGCCACAGAAAGGGCAGCTCGGTGACCGTTCGCCCCGCGCCGGCGACGGCCGGCCACCAATGGCGCACAGGCACGCCGGCCTGTCTTGCATGCTCCGTGAAACGACGACGGTAGGTCGGCGACACCGCAAAGGCCAGCCAGCCGATCACCGCACCCAAGACATGCAAAAGCCTCAAGGGCCAACTGGACATCCAGCGTAAGAAGATGAACATCTCTTTCTATAATGCAGCGTCGCCGAGTTATCGAACTACTTGCAGGGCGACTCAAAAATTCTGCTAAAGCGTTCGCCGCTCCTCCAAACCTTTTCAGGTCGGCAACGCGTTTGCAACGTACTGGAGTTTAAGAGTGTCGAACGATTTCCTTTTCACATCTGAATCCGTCTCCGAAGGTCACCCCGACAAGGTCGCCGACCAGATCTCGGACGCGATTCTCGACGCCATCTTCAAACAAGACCCTCGCTCACGCGTGGCGGCCGAGACGCTGACCAACACCGGCCTGGTCGTGTTGGCCGGTGAGATCACCACCAACGCCCACGTCGACTACATCCAGGTCGCGCGCGACACCATCAAGCGCATCGGCTACGACAACACCGAATACGGCATCGACTACAAAGGCTGTGCGGTGATGGTCTGCTACGACAAGCAGAGCAACGACATCGCCCAGGGCGTAGACCATGCGTCCGACGACCACCTGAACATCGGCGCTGGCGATCAGGGCTTGATGTTCGGCTACGCCTGCGACGAGACGCCCGAGTTGATGCCTGCGCCGATCTATTACGCGCACCGCATGGTCGAGCGCCAGGCCCAGCTGCGCAAGGACGGCCGCCTGCCTTTCCTGCGCCCAGACGCCAAAGGCCAGGTCACGATGCGCTATGTGGACGGCAAGCCGCACAGCATCGACACCGTCGTGCTGTCGACCCAGCACAGCCCGGACCAGAGCGAAACGCCGACCAAGATGAAGGCCTCGTTCATTGAGGCCATCATCGAAGAAATCATCAAGCCGGTGCTGCCGAAAGAGTGGCTGAAAAACACCCGCTATCTAATCAACCCGACCGGCCGCTTCGTCATTGGCGGCCCGCAAGGCGACTGCGGCCTGACCGGCCGCAAGATCATCGTCGACACTTACGGTGGCGCCTGCCCGCACGGCGGCGGCGCGTTCAGCGGCAAAGACCCGAGCAAGGTCGATCGATCCGCCGCGTATGCAGCGCGCTATGTCGCAAAGAACATCGTCGCCGCCGGCCTGGCCCGCCAGTGCCAGATTCAGGTGGCTTACGCAATCGGCGTGGCCAAGCCGATGAACGTGACGGTCTACACCGAAGGCACCGGCAAGCTGCCCGACGACAAGATCGCCGCACTGGTCAACGAGCACTTCGACCTGCGCCCGAAGGGCATCATCCAGATGCTGGACCTGCTGCGCCCGATCTACGAAAAGACCGCAGCCTACGGCCACTTCGGCCGCGAAGAACCCGAGTTTTCGTGGGAGCGCACGGATAAAGCGGCTGCCCTCAGGGCAGCAGCCGGCCTGTAAGGCCGCCGCGCGAAGGCGCGGTATCTGTGCGCAGGGCGACACTCATATCGCGCAGCGATGTGAGAGAACCTTGAGCCACAAGGTGGCGCAAGGCGGCTGGGGCAAGGGCGTGGTGGCCAAGCTGGCCCGTTACATCGCCCATGCCGACCCGACGATCAAGGGCTTCAGCGACAAGAACCTCTGGCGCATGAAGCAGTTTTACGAGGTTTACCAGGGCGATGAAGAACTCTCGCCACTGGTGAGAGAACTGCCGTGGACGCACAACACCACCATCTTCTCGCGTTGCAAATCGCCCGAAGAGCGGCGCTTTTACCTGACGCTGTGCCAACGAGAAAAGTACAGCTCTCGCGAGCTGGAGCGTCAGATCGACGCAGCCAGTTTCGAGCGGGCCACGCTGAGCCCACCAAAACTCTCGGCAGCGCTGAGAGATTTACAGCCCAGCGTGGGCGAAGTGTTCAAAGACCGCTACGTGCTCGAATTCCTGGGCCTTCCCGAGCCGCACAGCGAGAACGACCTGAAGCGCGCGCTGGTGCAGCACATGGAGGCCTTCGTGCTGGAGCTGGGCAAAGACTTCCTGTTCGTGGGCGAAGAATTCCGCCTGCAGGTGGGCCACCAGGACTTTTTCATTGACCTGCTGTTCTTCCACCGGGGCCTGTCAGCGCTGGTGGCCTTTGAGCTGAAGGTGGGCCAATTCAAGCCCGAGCACATGGGCCAGCTCAACTTCTACCTGGAAGCACTGGACCGCGACGTGAAGAAGCCACACGAGAACCCGAGCATCGGCGTGCTGCTGTGCCGTGACAAGGACGACGAAGTGGTGGAGTACGCCCTCTCACGCAACCTGTCACCGGCGCTGGTGGCGCAGTACCAATTGCAATTGCCTGACAAGCAATTGATTGCCGCCAGGCTGCATGAGCTGCTGGCGATGCAGGAAGGGTTGAGCGATGAGTGAGGGGAAGAAGTTCGTGCCTAAGCTGCGGTTTCGGGAGTTTCGAGACACGGAGCCTTGGGCGGAAGAAATGCTCGGCCCATATTTATTGGATTGTTCTGGAAGAGTTCCGTCGGATACCGAGTTACCAATCTATAGCTCGACGCGAGAAGGTCTTCGCCGACAAGATAGCTACTTCGATGGTCAGGTTCTTCTGAATAACAACGAGTACGGAGTCGTTCCATCAAACTGCTTTGTTTATCGGCACATGAGTGACGATGGTCTGTTCAAGTTCAACATAAATCAGACCGGCCACGACATTGCTGTGAGCAAGAAATATCCTGTATTTAAAACTAGAAACTTGGATCCCCAGTTCTTGCTCTCTCAGCTCAATGAAGGATTTGAGTTCAAGAGATTCGCTCTCTCCCAAAGGGCCGGTGGAACGCGCACCAGACTTTATTTCAGCAGACTCGGAGAGTGGCGAACGACATTGCCTACGCGGCCAGAACAACAAAAAATCGCCGACTGCCTAAGCTCGCTGGACGAACTGATTGCCGCGCAAGCCCGCAAAGTGGATGCGCTCAAGACCCACAAAAAAGGGCTGATGCAGCAGCTTTTCCCCCGCGAAGGCGAAACCAAACCGCGTTTGCGGTTTTCGGAAATTCCAAATACCGCCAAATGGGATACTGAAAAGCTGGCCAATATCGCTGAGAACCTAGACAACCGGCGCATCCCAATTACATCCAGCGTTAGAGAATCCGGTGGAATCCCTTACTATGGGGCATCTGGAATTATTGACTACATAGCCGATTTCATTTTCGACGAAGATTTGCTTTGTGTTTCGGAGGATGGCGCCAACTTGACGGCCCGTACATACCCGATTGCTTTTCCAATTTCAGGGAAAACATGGGTCAATAATCATGCTCACGTTTTGAGATTTCAAAGCACCTATACGCAGAAATTTGTCGAGTTATACCTGAACGCGGTCAAGCTCGATGATTTCATTACCGGGATGGCTCAGCCAAAATTGAACAGGGCCATGCTTGACAGCATTCCAATTCCGCTTCCAAACATCGTCGAACAACAACGTATCGCCAACTGCCTCACTGCTCTCGACAACCAGGTCACCGCGGCCGCCCAAGAACTCGACACCCTCAAAACCCACAAGAGGGGTTTGATGCAGCAACTATTCCCCTCGCCGGAGGCGCTTGACGCATGAGCGACAAGCCAAAGATTCACCGCTTCAATGACATCCGCCGACTGGT
>CAXTCD010000145.1:0-13511 GCA_964242145.1 uncultured Rhizobacter sp. | reverse complement strand
CCAGAGCGGCGGCGGCGAAAATATTCTTCAGGGCCTCGGCATGGTGCAAAAGCACTTTTTGTCGTCCTGGCATGCGCGCCATCGCGAGGCGATCGAGGGCTGGTCGGAAGACGAACGTCGCGCTTCATTCGACGATTTCACTCGTGCTATCGACGTCGTGAGCGCAGGCGACCCGCCGCCTGCCGCGCCGGCCGACGTGTTGGTGTTTCCGGCCATTGACCACACGCTGCTGGGCACCGGCATCGTGAACGCCATCCGGGCTCACCGTGCGCAAGCCGCGGGCACCGCGAAGCTGCGTGTGTTGCCCGCCCGCGCGGCGGTGTTTGCAATGGGCATTCAATGGGCTTACCCCGGCTCGGACCATCGGCTGGAACCGATGAATCGCCTGCGCTGGAGCCTGTATCCGCAAGCGCTCGATCTCGGCCCGGAGTTCTGGGCCGCGCGGACGCAGGCAATGAAGGTTGCCGACATCGACTTCGAAGATTTCCATGAAGGCCGCCTCGACATTTCGCTGCCGGTCACGGCCGATGGGCATGTCGATGCGATCGTCTTTTGGTTCGAGCTGGAACTGGGTGGCGCCCAGATCAGCAGTGCTCCGATCCATTCATTGGGCAGCGCGCTTCGGTGCCTGCGGCCTGCTGTGCAATACACCGACCCAATCGGCGTGCGTGCGGGCAATGCATTGCTTCTGCAGGTAAGGGTCGAGCCCGGTCGCCTTTCCTTCCACACATTGCCGCCCGCCACACAGCTGCGCATGTACAGCCTGCCCAGCTGGTATGTGCCGATGCTGGGTGACCGCCGCCGCAACGAGGCCTATCGCAGCGCGCTGGTCAGCACGTTGGCGGCCCAGCCGGCGAGCTTGGTGCTCGACATCGGCGCCGGCTGCGGGCTGCTGTCGATGATGGCAGCACAAGCCGGCGCCACGCGGGTGATCGGCTGCGAAACCCATCCCGCGATCCTGGCAGCCGGACGGGAGATTGCCGCGCTTAACGGGCTGGATGACCGCATCACGCTGATCGGCAAAGACTGCCGCCAACTGCAGGTGCCGGACGATCTGCCGCAGCGTGCCGATCTGGTGGTATTCGAACTGTTTGACTGCAGCCTGATCGGCGAAGGCATTCTTCATTTCCTCGCGCAGGCCCGAGAGCACTTGCTGGCAGAGGGCGCCCGCTACCTGCCGGCATTTGCCAAGATCCGCGCGATGGTGGTGGAGTACCGCATCGATCTGGTATGGGATATCGATGCGAACCTGCTGAACCCTTATCGCGCCTCGCCCGCGTTCATCAACGTCGACGCTTCGGCGCTGGCCTACCGGCCGCTCACTGAGACGTTCGATGTCTTCAGCTTTGATTTCGCAACCACAGGCCCGGCGCCGCAAGATCGAGAGCTCGACATCCCGGTGATCGCGGCCGGTACAGCGGGTGCGGTGCTCTTCTGGTTCGATCTGGGGCTGAACGCGGACACCTGGATCTCGAACGCGCCCGATGCCGTAGAGGCTTTGCATTGGAAGCAAGGCTTGCAGGTGCTGCCGGAAGTGCGTATCGACCCTGGGCTGCGCCTGCCGCTGCTTGCCCGTCACAATGGCAGCGGCCTGAAGTTTCAGTGGCTGCAGGGCGCGCTGCCAAAAGATGCGTTTTCCAGCTTGCCACGCTTCGACCCGCGCAGCCTTGCGGCTGCCAGTGAACTTGAACAGCAGACCCAGGGCCTGCTGCAACATTGCTCCCAGAACCCCGATGAATACGCCAAGGTGGCCGACGTGGCCCAACGCTTTGCGATCGACCCGGCCACGCACGGCCTCGACCCGACGATCGCCCAGCGCTTTGCCGCCATGCTGCTCGGCGGCTAACGAAGCGCTGCCGGCGACGCGCAGCGGTAAGGTCAAACGGCGCACCAATCTCCATGCGATCGGTGGGTCGTTTGAGGGCGGATGGACCACCCGCCCAAGCTGATGCGCATCTTCGCCATCTCCGACGTCCATGTGGACTACGACGTCAACTTGAAATGGGTCCACAGCCTGTCGCAGTTCGATCACCGTGATGACCTGTTGATCCTGGCCGGCGATGTCAGCCACAAGCAGGCCCTGCTCGCCGAGTGCCTGAGTGCATTGACACGGCGTTTCCGCGCAGTGCTGTTTGTGCCGGGCAACCACGACCTGTGGGTGCTGGGCGAAGACGCGCAGAGAAGTTCGCTGCAGAAGTTTGATGAAGTCGCCGCCACGGTCGAGGCCTGCGGCGCATCGATGGCACCGCAACAGTTCGGCGGCACACTACTGATTCCGTTGCAGGGCTGGTACGACTATTCCTTTGGCGAGCCGAGCGATCGGCTGCAGGACTTATGGATGGACTTTCGCGCTTGCCGATGGCCGGCGGGCTGGAAGGCCGCTGACGTGGCCCGGCATTTCGAGCGCATGAATCCGGTCGATAGGCCCCAACCTCTTTCGGTGAGTGGCGATGCCGCGGCCTCAGAGCCAATCACGAAGGTCATCACCTTCTCGCATTTCCTGCCGCGGATCGACCTGGTGCCGGCTTACGTGCCGGCCAAATACCGGGTGCTCGACCCGGTGCTCGGCAGCACGCGGCTGGATGATCAGTTGCGCCGCTTCCAGCCCCACGTGCATGTCTACGGCCACAGCCACATCAATCGATCGCTGCGCATCGAGGGCGTTACCTACATCAACAATGCGCTGGGCTATCCGCAAGAAGAACGCATCGCGTCCAGGTTGCTGGTGCAGATCAATCCGCTTCAAAGCGCCCCGTTCGGTGTCGATCGATCCGGGCCGCGGAAGCCTGGATGATCGGGCCTTCGCTGCCTTTTTTCCTGACCGAGCCATCATGTCCGACCCGACCCGATTGACCCTCAGTGCGCAGCAAATCGAGCTCTGGCTCGCTTTCTACAACCAGATCACCGACGTCGCGTTGCTGTCGAACCTGCGCCTGCTGCTCAATGAGGCCGAGCGCCAGCAAGCGCAGCGCTTTCATTTCCCTGATGACCGCCAGCGTTATCTGGTGACACGGGCGATGGTGCGCACGGTGCTGTCGCGCTATGTCGATGTGGCGCCGGCCGATTGGGTCTTTTCGAAGAACGAATATGGCCGTCCGGAGATCGTCAACGAAGCGGCAGCGGGGCTCAACTTCAACATCTCGCATTCGCGTGGCCTGATCGCACTCGGCATTTCAAGGCAGCGCATCGTCGGTGTCGACGTTGAAAACCTGACGACGCGCCAGGTCTCGGACGGCATCGCCGAGCGCTTCTTCTCACCTGATGAGGCGGCGGAGCTGGCGAGCGTGCCGGCGGCGCAGCGCCAGGACCGGTTCTTCGAGTACTGGACCTTCAAGGAGTCCTACATCAAGGCGCGCGGCATGGGCCTGTCGATTCCGCTCGAACAGTTCGGCTTTCATTTCCCCGACGAGCGCAGCGTCGGCCTGCGCATCGATCCACAACTCGGTGACGATGCCGAACGCTGGTGTTTTTGGCAATTCAGGCCGACGCCGGGCTATCTGCTGGCGGTGTGCGCCGAGCGTCTTACAGGCCACGCGCCCACGCTGAGCGCGCGCAAGCTGGTGGTCCGGCGCGATGCGGTGCTTGGCGACGAGAGCTTCGACCTGCTTTTGCAGAAGCGTTCACCGCTGGATCGGGGTTGACGCGCTTTGTTGAACCGCATCACCTCAGAAAAAGGCCTCCGAAGAGGCCTTTTTTTTGCGCATGAGATGTGCGCCTGACATTTGCGCATCACTCGGAAAACACCCGGCACGGCAAGTCGGTGCCGTGCCGGGTGACTGCGCTTACTTGAACTGGTAGTTCACCGAAGCGTAGTAGAAGCGGCCGCGCGGGTCGGTGAACGACGCTGCATAACCGGCCGCATGTGAGCCATAGGACGGAACTGCGGTGTACGGTGGTTCCTTGTCGAACAGGTTGCGGATGCCCAGGCGCAAGGTAACGTCCTTGATCCCGGCGTAAAGGCCCGAGAGGTTCCAGCGGCTTGAGTTTTTCACCTCGTGATCTTGGTTGCCACCGACATTGGCATCCACCAACGCGGCCGATTCGGTCCAGCCCTTCACGAACACGTTCTCCAGCGTTGCGCCCCAGGCATCGCGCTGCAGATCGACACTGAAGGAATGCTGCCAGCGAGGGTGCGGCTGCACGCTGCCGCCATCGCCAGCGGTTCCGGCATAGCTGGTGTAGGGGCCGTCCTTGTAGGCTTGGCGCTTGTAGGTGTCGACATAGGTGCCGTTCGCGCTGACCGTCAGCTTGCCGATCGATGGCAGCGCCCAGCGCGTTGTCACGTCGAGGTCGATGCCCGAAGTGCGTAGCTTGCCGAGGTTCTCGACCGGCGTGTCGATGTAGCTGATGAAGCCATCGGCGGTGCGGTGAATGCGGTTGCCGAATTTCTGCAGCAGTGCGGCATCGGTCAGGATCGCGTCACCGGTGATGACGCTGATCTGGTCTGACTTCTCGATGAACCAGTAGTCGATCGAGGTCGACAGCCACTTCACCGGCTCCAGCACGATACCGGTCGAGAACTGGCGGGACTTTTCTGCCTTCAGGTTGCTGGACGAGGCATAGCGCTCGTTGAACTGGGCTTCGCAGCGGGCGTCTTTGGCAATCGGGCAAGCGGGGTCCAGCAGTGAGTTGGCGGTGTTGGTCGTCGAGGCCGGGCTGTTGACATCCCACAAGGTAGGTGCGCGAAAGCCCGTGCCGGCCGAGGCGCGCAAAAGCACCTCCTTCGCCGGCTGCCAGCGGATGTTGGCGCGGGGATTGAAGGTGGAGCCGAAATCGCTGTAGTGGTCGAAACGCGCAGCCAGCCCGGCTTCCCAACCCTTGGCGAACGGGATGGTGACTTCCGAGAACACCGCGAGCACGTTGCGGCTGGCTTCGGTCTCCGGCACCGAGCCTTCGCCGCCGACGTGCAGGCCCTGGCGGTATTCGTCGTTGACCGGCTTGTCTTCGGCCTGCTCGTGGCGGAGGTCGAAGCCGAAGGCCGCAGCGAGCTGGCCGCCGGGCAGCTTCAGGAATTCGCGGCTGGCCTTGCCGTTGAGCACGGTGGTGGTGCTGGTGGATTCGCGCATCTTGCCTTCGAGCAGCGTCGATCGCAGCAGTGCGTCGCCCTCGGCATCGTTCGGGCCGAACGGGTTGATCTTGCCGGTGGCCAGCGCGGCAATGAGCCGGGGTTCGCTGATGTAGCCGTAGTAGTTCAGCGTGCCCTTGCCTTGGGCCACGGTCAGCGCGCTGTCGTAGTCCCAGCCCTGGAACGCGCCCTGCACGCCAGCCACCGCGCGCACCTGCTCATTCAGGTTGTCGTTGATGCGGTTGCCCACCGGCACGGCGCGCATCACGATTTCGGCCGAGGAGCCGGGGGCTGCTGCGGGGTAGCCCAGGCTCGCCAGCAGCGCGGCCGGGTAGTAAGGGCTGCTGACCGGGATCGAGAAACTCGGATAGGTCGCCGTTTCAGGGTTCAGGTGTCCGGCTTGTGATCCGATGGGCACCGGCGCCACGCGACCGATGTTGTGGTTGCGGGAGTACGAGCCTTCGGCGAAGAACTCGTTGTCGGAATTGAGCTTCAGCGTGAAGCGGCCGAACAGGTCGCCCTTGGTCTGGTCGGGCAGGTTGTCGAGCGTGGCCGGGTAGATGAAGCGGCAATTCAGCTGCGGCTGGCCACTCGGCGTGGGGGTGTCGCCCTGGCGCACGACGGTGGTTTGCGGATCGCAAGGTGCGAAGCGTGGATCGTTGAAGCCGTTGGTGCCGAGGTAGGCGCCAGGGCTGATGCCGAAGTCGGCAAGCCGGCCCGGGAACGGGTAGCCCGACGAGGGCGGGCTGGAGCCCGGAATCTCTTGCACGCCACGGTTGTAGTACTTCTGGTCCGCGGCCCGGATGCGCGTGTTGTCCTGGTAATTCGCGGTGATCAGGAAGTTGTAGCCGTCGCTCGACAGGTCGCCCTGGCCGTAGGCGAGGGTCAGGCCGCTTTCCTTGCCGCCAATGCCGGCTTCGGTGTCGCCGTAGCGCAGCGACAGCTGGCCGCTCTTGTAGTCGCGGCGGGTGATGAAGTTGATGACGCCGCCCACCGCGTCGGTGCCATAGACGGCCGAGGCGCCATCCCGCAGCACCTCGATGCGCTCCAGCGCGGCGAACGGGATGCTGTTGAGGTCGACCGAGACCGTGCCGCCGATGCTGCCAAACGGATGGTTCGCCAAACGGCGGCCATTCAACAGCACGAGCGTGGAGTTCGCGCCCAGGCCGCGCATGTTGGCGTTCGATGTGGCGTAACCGGCGCCCTGCGTCGTGTCGGACTGCAGGCCACTGCTCGCAGACACGCGCTGCAGCAGCGCTTCGACGTTGGTGGCACCGCTGCGCTCGATCTGCTCACGCGTGATCACGGTGACCGGCAAAGCCGTCTCCGACTCGACCCGGCGAATCGACGAGCCGGTGATTTCCACCCGATCCAGTTGCTGTTGAGCCAGCGCCTGTTGCGCACTGAACAGCGCCAGCCCGCTGCTGAAAGCCAGCGTCAGTGCGCGATGAAGCCTTGTAGTTCGATGCATGTCGATCCTCCTCCCTCAAGGGGAATGTGATGGTTGAGAAAGTGCCCGGTGTCGTATGCGCCGTGGCGAGACCGCGGCCTGGGCCGAGATCAGGGAAAGTGATGGATTGATGAGCCGGGGCCGAAGCTGAATGGCGTCTGTACCCATGTCGCTCAAGTTGGTGGGCATGCACTGTAGGTGGCGTCAGGCTGCCGTCTCGCGCACTTGTGCATCAAAACGACAAGCAATGGACTCCGTGGACCGCCGCGGCTGCATGTGAAACCCAGGTCGGGATGCGGTCGGCGGCCATGTTGGTTGCCGGCGTGAAAAGTCAGCAAAAGAGCTTGCCCGGAGGTCGGCCATGCGGGGATGTGAGGGACACAGAAACGGAAACGAAGCGATTCGTTGAAGGCACGGGCCGACCCAAATCAGGGACGAAGCAAGGAATGAAGCGTTGAATCTCGGCAGCAAGTACTTGTTGACGAACTCGGCGACTGAGCAAGCCACGTGCCATTCGACCGGTTGGGCCGGGTCACGTCCTACAGGCCGTCAGTCAAGGACGACGTCAGCCCCCGGTCTGTGACGACAGACTTCGGCGTGCAACGGCATAGGCTTGCCTGTCCAACCACACGTCTTTGCGAGGACCGCATGTTGAATGACACCGTGGACGAAGCCCAGCCTGCGCGGCCGGCTCCGCACCATTTCTCGATGATCCGGGGCTTTCACCTGGCTGACTTCTTCACGCTGGGGAATGCGGCGAGTGGCATGGCCGCAGTGCTGTTGGCCATGGCCTATATGGGCGACCCGTCACTGCGGCTTTTTTATGCGGCCGCTGCACTCGCGCCGTTGGCCTTGCTGTTCGACGTGCTCGACGGGCGCGTGGCCCGCTGGCGCAGCACGCAGTCAGCGCTGGGGCGCGAACTCGATTCGCTGGCCGACATCGTATCGTTCGGCGTGGCCCCGGCCGCGCTGGGTTATGCCGCCGGCTTGAATGGCGGGTGGGACGTGGTGATGTTGGTCTACTTCATCTGCTGCGGCGTCTCTCGCCTGGCCCGATATAACGTGACGGCCGAGAGCTTGTCTGCCGGCAGCAACAAGGTGGCCTACTTCGAAGGCACGCCGATTCCGACCAGCGTGCTGCTGACCGCGGTGCTGGCCGTGGCGGCATCACAAGGCGCGTTGGGCGACGCGATGTGGGGTGGCGTGCGGATGATCGGCCCCTGGGCGATCCACCCAATGGCACTGCTGTACGTGTTGTCGGGCACGATGATGATCAGCAAGACACTGCACATTCCGAAGCTGTGATCCGGAAGGCCCCGCGGTGGCAGAACGCTGCGACGGGGCTTGGCGCAAGGACGAGCTAAGGACGGGCTCAGGGCCTCAAGTCAGCCTTGCGCGCAGCGACCCAGCTTCAACTTCACGTTGAAGCTTGCGCTTTGGCTGGCCTTGTTCAAGGCGTGCCGCGGACGCGCTGCAGTTCTTGTACGTGGCTGAGCAGGATGCGTGCGGTCGACAGGTTGGTGGCGCAAGGCACATCGTGCACGTCACAGGCTCGAACCAACGCGTTGATGTCGGGCTCGTGCGGCTGGGCCGTCATCGGGTCACGCAGAAAGATCACAACGTCAATCAGCCGCTGTGACAAGCGCGCGCCAATCTGCAGATCACCGCCGAACGGGCCGCTCAGCAATCGCTCAATCGGCAAACCAACCTCGTTTTGCAGCCTCCCGCCGGTGGTGCCGGTGGCGCACAGGATGCAGTCCTGGAGCACGGGGGCGAACTCTCGCGCGAGCAAGACCATGTCGTCTTTTTTCTTGTCGTGGGCGATCAGCGCGATGCGAGGCGTCATGTGAATTCCAGGGGCAGGCACAAAAAGAGCCGAGGAGCAGAAACCATCGACCACGGCAGGCAAGGTCCTGGATCGTAGGCCACAAATCCAGGGTGACGATCGCAGGTCAGGGCGCCTGCATTGCGGGCCTGAGCCCTTCGCTGGCGTGGTGCGGGGACGAGACGGCTTCGCTCACGGCCGCTTCGGTGCGCGCTTGCAGATCGACCGCATGCGCTCGCACGCGGTTGCGCCCGGCACCCTTGGCGGCATAGAGCGCCTCATCGGCCCGCCGCAGCAAGGTGCTGACGGTGTCGTTCGGCTGCGCCAGTGTCACGCCAATGCTGATCGTCACGCAGCGCCCTGGCGTCCAGCGCGAGACGTCGATCTGTTCGACGCCGGCGCGCAGCCGCTCGGCCACTGCCGTGGCCTGATCGAGGCTCGCGCCCGGCAGCACCGCAACGAACTCCTCACCACCGAAGCGGGCCAGGCAGAGAGGCGCCTCTTCGGCCAAGCGGTTCTCGCCCAGGCTGCGAACGACCTGGCCGACACCGCGAAGAATCTGATCACCGACCAGGTGACCATGGGTGTCGTTGATCGCCTTGAAGAGGTCGATGTCACCAATGAGCAGTGCGCACGATGGATGCGCCCGCCCCAGTTGCACTTCGATCTCGGCCAGTGCAGCGCGGCGATTGGGCAGCTGCGTCAGTTCGTCGGTCATCGCGAGCTTGCGCATCGCAGAACTGGTGCGGCGGTGGCGCACCAGCAGCGTGGCCAGCACTGCGACCAGCGCAATGGCCAGCGCAATGGCCAGCGTCAGCCAGCGGCTCGCCAGGCGCTGTTGCTCCAGCGCGCGCTCGGCCGCGGCCTGGGCTTGTTGCGACAGCCGCAGCTCGCGGTTGCGCGCAGCCTTGTCGTAATCGAAGCGTTGGGTGGCAAAGCGTTCGTCGAGCTGCAGTTGCAGCAGCTTGTCGGAGTCGGCCTTGAACAGCTGATGCTGCTCCAGCGCACCGCGCCAGTCAGTGGCGTCGGCCAATGTCAGTGCGAGTTCGTTGTGGATCGCAGCGGTTTCGCTGAGCGACTCGGCTTGGCGAAACACATCGAGTGCGGCCTTCAGGGCCACCGCGCTGTCTTCGGGCCGATGCAGCAGCCGCAGCGCGATGCCCCGCTGCTGCTGGACTTGCGCATGCAGCCGCGCATCCGGCACCGCAGTTTTCATTTGGTCGACCTGATCGAGCAACTGCAATGCGGCGGCCGGTGCGCCGCGCGCGTTCTGCACGCTGGCAAGGCCCCGAAGCGAGTAGGCGTGGCCGCGGTCGAAGTTCAGGTCTCCGCTGAGCTTGCGTACCTTTTCGAATGCGGCCTGGGCGGCATCCCAGTCTTTGAGGTTTTCGAGTGCGCGGCCGAGGTTGTATTGGGTGATCACCTGTTCGCGCAGCAGGCCGGCCGCCACCTCGGCCTTCAGCGTGGCTTCGTAATGGCTGCGTGCCTGAGCGAAATCGCCCATGCGGTTGTAGAGGATGGCAATGCCGTTGCCTGCGGTCAACGCATGGTTGGGCATGCTGAGCTGTTCATACAGCGCCTGGGCCTGCTTGAGGTCGATCAGGCCGTGCGTCAGCTCGCCGCGCATGCCCCTCAGGTACCCGCGCTTGTACAGGGCATCGGCCGTCATCTCGGGATCGTGCTCGCGCTCGGCCAGCCGCGCGGCGCGATCGAAATGGTCGAATGCCTGCCGGTTGTCGCCGGTGTTTTCGAACAGGTCGCCTTCGCAGCTGATCAGCCCGGCCTCCAGGCCGCGCCGCTTCAGCTGCGGCAGCAGCGTGCGGGCCGTGGCGATCTGCTGCCGCGCGATCTCGGGCGAGCGCTCGGCGTGGTAGTCGCAGAGCAGCAAATGGGCACGCATCTGCAGATCGGTATCGGGCCGCGTGGCCAGCACCTGCAATGCCTGCTCGGCGTATTGCCGGCTGCGCTCCGGGTCGATCTTGATCTGTACCTGGCTGGCGTCCACCAGCGCCCGGGCATCGCCGTTTGGCGCGCTTGCCCCATGCGTCAGCAAGGGCCACAGCAGGATCAGATGGCGTACGAACTTTGGCAGCACGGCGGGGGGCACGGAGCTGGAATGCCGATCATTGTCACTGCGAGTTCGGCTTCACGCATTTTCGGGGTGACGAAAGGCACCCCGTTGTTGCCGCCGGTGAACGCCCGTCGGGACGGGCAAGATCACGGCGGCGATGCCGGAAGAGCCGCCTGCGGGCCGTGAGAGGCGAGGGCTGCAGGCCGCGGCTCGGCAAAGCGCGCCCCGAACTTGATGAACGGTTTCTCGACCCATTGATACAACCCAGCCGACACGACGATGACCACCGGCAGCACCGCCCACAGATGGAGCAGCATCTCGTTCTTGCTGGCTTGGGCGGCCCCCGGCCACAGCAGGATCGACAACGTGAACAGCGGGTAATGGATCAGGTAAGTCGAAAACGAGATGCGGCCGAGGTAGCCGATGACGCGGTTGGTGGCGATTGCGTGCATCACCGCATGGACGAACCGTGTGGGCTTCAGCCGATCGTTCTCGACCAGGATGAAGGTGAAGAACACAAACCAGATCGTCGCAACCACCGAGTGCAGTACCAGCACTGCACCCAGGCCTAGCAGCAGAAACACGGTGGCATTGACCCCCAAGCGATGCGGCAACTCGAGGTACAGGCGCGAGGCGATGCCGATCAGGAAAAACTGGATCGACAGCAGCAGCATTGAGGGCATTGCGTAGGTGCCGAGATACCCCGCCCGAGCAATCGCGCCGCCTGCCAGAACGGCAGCCGACACCAGCACGAAGCTCCACAGGCTGTGCCGCAGCAAGCCGATCAGCAGTGGCGCGACCAGATAGAACTGCCACTCCAGTGACAGGCTCCAGGTGGGCGTCAGGAAGGAGCTGGTGATGTACTTCAGCACTTCTTCGGGCACAAGACCTTGCAGCATCGTCAGGTGCAGGCCGAAGCGCAGCCAGTAGGTGTCGGCGACCACCGCCATGCGGTCCGCGCGAATGGCTTCGCTGCCGGGTGGCCAGGCCAGGTGGGCCAACTCCACCGGCCAGACCTCGCGCATCAGGATCTGCAGCAGCAAGCAGGTGATATAGATCGGAAACAGCCGGAAGAACCGCCGAGCGAGAAACGGGCCGTAGCTGACCGAACTTTTCACCAGCAGGTGAGTGATGACAAAGCCGCTGACGATGATGAACACGCTGACGGCAGCGTCGGAGCGGGTCAGCATCTTCTCCAGTTTTTCGGGGACCAGACCGCGACCGATGATGTCGTAGCTGTGGACGATTACCACCCACCAAGCCATCCAGGCCCGCAGCCCTTCAATGGACAAGAATTTCGCTTGCATGCCGAGTTCCGTGAAATGGTGTGAAGACTAACTGTTTTGCCGGGTTTTACCGCTGGACATTTCGAAAAGATGCACTTCAGCGCGTCGCAGCGGCGACAAAAGATGGTCTGGCACAATTTCCGGCACCCCCTGCGAGGTACAGCCCTTGACGACAGCCGACCCCCCGAAGGCCGCGGTGTGCAAACCGCCGATTGAAATGCAGGGGTTGCGCCGTTGGCGCCTGATCGGCGTTGCCGGTCTCGTGACGCTGCTGGCCGCCTGCGCATCGGGGCCGAAGTCGAGCAACCGCGATGGCCCTGAAGCTCGGCCGCCGCCCGATCTGGGCAGCGTGCCGGATGCCGAGCCGAAGGTCGAGCCGATCCGCGAAGGCGGGCCGAACAAGCCCTATGAAGTGCTCGGGCGCGACTACACGCCGTTAAAGGAAGACAAGCCGCTGACCGAGAAGGGTCTTGCGTCCTGGTACGGCCGCAAGTTCCAGGGCCGCCGCACAGCCAGCGGCGAGATCTACAACATGTACGCGATGACGGCCGCGCACAAAACGATGCCGATTCCGAGCTACGCACGGGTGCGCAACCCGGCCAATGGTCGCGAGATCATCGTGCGAGTCAACGACCGTGGGCCGTTCCATGCGGGCCGGGTGATCGACCTCAGCTATACCGCGGCGCTGAAGCTGGGGGTGCTCAACGGTGTGGCGCCGGTCGAAATCGAGCGCATCACGCATGAGCAGATCCGCACCGGCTCCTGGCGCCGTGACGGTGCGGTGCCATCGCCAGCCGAGCCGGTGCCGGAGTCCTATGCCTCGAAGGCGATGCCTGCGCCTGCAGCGCCAGTGGCACCCGACGTGACGATTGCTGCGGTGCCGTTGCCGGGCGCTGTTGTCGCCGTCACAGATGCACCTGCTGCCTTATCCACCAGCTCTTCCAATGCCAACGCGCAGGTTGCCGTGAACCTGCCCGCCACGCCCGTCGCTACCAACGCCTCGACTGCCCCCGCGCTGGCTGTGGCACCCACAGCCGACGCCGCTCCCGCCCGCGCGTTCACGACCGCCGCACAAGGCTTCTGGGTGCAACTGGGTGCCTTCCGCCAGCGTGATGGAGCCGAGCAGTTTCAGCGCAAGGTGTCCGATGAGTTGAGCTGGCTGTCACCGCTGCTCGCGGTGTTCAGCGAGCCGTCGATGTTCCGCCTGCAGGCCGGGCCGTACCCGAGCCGCAGTGAAGCGCTCGACGCCGCGGGCCGGGTGCGCGAGGCGCTGAAGCTGGTGCCGGTGATCGTCGAGCGGCGCTGAACTCAGCGCCGGCTGGGGCGGGCTGAGCCACGGGTCGCGATCGGTAACAGCGTTCGGCCAGAGCCTTCGGCGATGACCGATGCGACGTATGGCCGTTGTTGTGCGAGCGCACCTGGGTCAGGCAGGCCGGCGTGAGGGTATTGGCCTCGTGTTCAACCGCGGCTCACTCGTCGCCGCCGTCCTCGTCGCCACCGCCTTCGGCCTTCTTGGCCTTTTCGTCCAGGCGCGGCTGAAGCGCTTTCACGCCAGCGAGAAAGTCTTCAGTCTTCACGGCCTTGGCCAGCCGCAATTGCGGCGGGAACAGGTGGTTCATGTACAGCTCACTGCCCAGGCGGTCACCGGCCTGCCAGTTGAACCACAGGCTCAGCACGATGCCCACGGCGACGGCCGCAGCGGACATCGCCCGGGTCACGCTGAGCCGGTGCGGCTCGACCGCCTGCAGGTGGAAGTACAGCATCGCGCCCAGGATCAGATAGCTCGGGATGAACGCGAAATCGCTGACCCACGG
>CAXTCD010000144.1:0-13713 GCA_964242145.1 uncultured Rhizobacter sp. | reverse complement strand
GGCGAGTGCGGCGGGAGCGTTCATGGCGCATTCTTGATCCACAGGCCAATCTTCGAGCCCGCGTTCTCCTGGAAGGGTTTCCACGAGTACTCGCTGCCAATCGCCTGATTGATGGCATTCCAGGCTTCGGGCCACTGATTGTCGCGACCGACCCAGGCCACGTAACGCACCTGATTGCGGCGCAGCCAACCTAGCCGATCTGGCAGGTCACTGCGATAGAAGGCCATGGTCTCGTTGTAGGTCTCCCACATGCCGGGAGGATGGCGCCGCCAGTTGCCAATCAGGATCGGCCAGCCCTGCATGGCGATCTGGCCACTGAACATCGCCACCATCGTCTGGCTGGTGTAGCCATTGCCTGGGGCGCTTTCGGTCACGATGCCACGCGGGGACTGCTTCAGATAGCGCAGCATCTGGCGTATCGGCGGGTCGCGCATTTCACCGGGCAGGCCGTTGAAGAAGCCAACGTCGTACTTCGGCACATGCCAGAGATAACTGGCCATCGGCAGGGCGTAGGTCGACACCAGCAGCAAGCTGATGGCGGCGATCGCCTGCATCCAGCGCTTGGTGCTGGACAACGCCGCAGCACCGCAGGCGAGCAATGCCCCGCTCCAGATCCAGCCATACCATTTGGCGGTGGTGTTGTAGCGACGCAGTGCTTCGCTACCGAAATCATCGACGTAGATGAACTCGCCCGCCAGCGTGGCCAGCCCAAAGGCCAGACCGAACATCAGCGCAATCGGCCGCGCGCGGCGCTCGAACAACGAGAGTGCAATCACAACCAGCAAAGGCCAGAAGTAAGCGATGAAGCGCCATGGCGAGGTGTGGTCTTGCGGCTGCACCCAACGGATCGGCGTTGCCAGGCCTTCGGCGGCCAAGCCATTCAGAACGGGATAGATCAGCATCATGCCGAGCAGGCCGCCGCCGATCACTGCATGCCAGTCGGGTGGCTCACGGCGCAACACCCGCCACGCCACCCAGGTGCCCAGCAACAGCACGGCCATCGGAAACACCCACGCATTGGTGATCAGCACCACCGGCACCGTCAATGCAAACAGGCCCTGGCCGAGCCGCTGTCGTCGCGTTTCAGAGCCGCCGCCTTCAGTTCGTGCCGGCAGCTCGGCCCAGGCCAGTGCGGCCAGCCCAAGAAAGAGCAGGAAGAAGCCGCCGACCGGAGGGTGGTAGTCGGACATCGCGTACTGATAGCCGAAGTTCTCCATCGCGATGATGCGGGGCTCGAAAGGCGGATCAGAAACCTTGGGCAAAGGGAACAGCGCGCGGCCCAGTTCGGTATTCACCCGCTGATCGAAGAAGCCGATGAAGCGCGCATTGGCGAACACCTCGTCGCCCGCGATGGAGGCCGGGTCGCGGTTGTCACCATCGTTGAGCAGCGGATAGACGGCCGAGATGCCGGTGCCCCCGCTGGCCACGGCCAGCAGCAGCAGCCATTTCTTCCAATGCTGATGAACGAAGCGGCCGATGAAGTCCCACATCAAGGTCACGCCCAGGCCCATCAGCAGGCTGAACGCGATGTTGTAGGTGATGCCCGGGTCCCAATTGAAGAGCCGGCCCATCAACGCGGCAGCGTAGTGCTGGAACGCGTAATAGAAATTGAACTTCAGTGGCGGGAACCAGATGTCCGTCGGTGGCAAGGTGTCGCCGGGGAAGTAGTTCAGCATGAAGTACAGGTCGGTATAGCGCTCGTTGGTCGGAAAGATGCTCGGGAACACCCATTTCCAGGCGAGGCCGAAGCCGACCGCCGCCAACAGCACCCGCTCCGACCACCAGAACTCGCGACTGCGCAACTGCTCGCGGTGGACATAGACCGCACCGGCCGCGGCCAGCGTGGTCAAGGGCCAGGCCCAGCCGATGGCACCCAGGCCAACGCCGTGTTCGATCACGCACATAACCAAGGCAATACCCAGCAAACCCGCCGATCGCGCCAGTGGGAAAGGCAACCAACGCCCGAGCGTGACAGTAACGCTGGCCAGATGCAGCCACAGCAATGCCAGACTGAATGTCAGGAAAAGGATATTCATGGGCGTGGGGTATGGCTTTGTAGATACTCGAATGAGTTTGATATTTAAGGCAAAAATAAGCCTCACCCTGACATCGAGGCGATGCAGGTAATCCAGTATTCAGGGTGTGTCGTCAGCGCAGAGTATTTGGGCGGGGCCGCTGGTGCCATATTCGTCGCCTGTCCATAAATTCACTCCAAGCCAGGCGATGGGCTGAAACCTGAGTACGATGCATTCATCTTCGACAGCGCTCATGTAAGTGAATACTCATCAAGAGACCAGGTGAGTTCGGATTGTTTTTATGTTGTCAATGAAGATAGCATTGAATTCGCATTTGTTTGCGCAGTGCTTACATCCAGAGATTGAATTCAAAGCCATTGTGCAAAGGGTTGTTGCGCCTGCTAATTCATGTTTCTGAAGCGGATGACGGAGTCGCCATGATTTGGCGACTCGCAGCTTGAGCCAGTTAAGTAATTTGGCCCATCGTTTTAATCCTCTCGCAAGGACAGGGTCTATCTGTCGACATGAAATTTTAGCGGGAGGGCAAATCGAAAACGCGATAGCCATGCCATGCCATGCAAGGTAGAGAGGAAACCTTGAAAAGGCGGCAAACACGGTTGAGAAATGTCGAAAGACAAACATGTGCGTATGCGGGTTTTGTGCAGCACCGAATCGATCAAACCGCCCGCTCGATCCACCAACCATGGCAACAAAGAACAGGATCTTGTTGATGGCATGCGTTTGATGGAAGAGGTACCGGGCTCAGACCCCGGTGAAGGCCGCAAATGCACCGAGAAGGGCCGATGCCCGCTGCCGCATGTCGGGCGGGCGCGGCTCGCCGCTGCGGTCAACGAGGGGGCGGCTTGCCGCTGTTGCCATCGAGCGTGATCACGCGGCGGTGGCCGTCGATGTCATCAAGCGCAGCGCGGGACTCCTCGGTGAGGCGCTGCCAGTCTTCGGCGCTGCGGATGATGGTGGGCTTGATCAGCACCACGATTTCCTTTTTGCGGCCGGTGTTGGCGCGGTTGTTGAAGAGCGTGCCGGTGACGGCGTTGCTGTTGGCGCCCGGCAGGCCGGAGCTTTGTCGGGACGAATCGACTTGCATCAGCCCGCCGATTGCGACGATGTTGCCGTCGGCGATGCGCACCACGGTGTCGGTCTCGTTGACGCTGCTGGAGGCCAGCGGCAGCTGGTAGTTGCCGACCGCACCGAGGTGACCGACGGATGCACATGCAGCGTGATCATGTTGGCCTCGTCGATCTGCGGCGTCACATCGAGCGCGATGCCGGAGAAGAAGGGCGTCAGCGTGATCGTCGGTGGCGTGATGGTGCCGGCGGTCGTGGTCGTGGCGGTGGTGATGGTGCCGCCGGAGATGTTGGTGACGAAGTAATCGTCGGTGCCGACCTTCAGCACCGCCTTCTGGTTATTCAGCGTGGCCACGCGGGGGCTGGACAAGATCTGCAGGTCGCCGTGGGTTTCGAGAAAACCGAGCACCGCTTGAAAGCCGTTGGTGGCCAGCGCCAGGCCGAGCGTGCCGCTGCCTGTGCCGGGCATCGGCATCGAATCGGGCAGCAATGGCGTGCTGCTGCTGGGCAAGACGGGCAGGCCGTTCAGGTTGCTGACCAGCGGGTTGCCGCCGTAGCTCGTGCTCTGGCCGACCGAGCCGCGGTTGCGCAGATACGACCAGTCGATGCCGCTTTGATAGCCATCGCGCAGCTCGACCTCGACGATCTTCGCCTCCAGCATCACCTGCCGTTCGACCGATAAGCGCGTGGAGCGCAGAAAAGACTCGATCTGGCGCAGCTCGTCGGGCATGGCACGCACGGCGATCGTGCCGGCCTGGGGGCTTGCGATCACCATGCGGCCGCCTTCCTTGCCGACGATGCCGTGCAGCGCTTCGGTGATCTCGCCCCAGAAGTCGGTGCGCGAGCTGGTCGAGACCTGGCTGCCTTCGGATTGCGCATTGCCGTTGCCATTGCCGCTACCGTTGTTGTTCCCGATATTGCTGGGGGCACTTGCGTTGCCGTTGGTGGTGCCGCTGCTGCCGTTGCCATTGTTGTTGTTCGCCGGCGCGGCGCCTGAGCTGATGCGCACGTCGCTGCGGCCCACGCGCTGGTTGTGCAGGTAGTTCACCATGAAGATGCGGGTCTGCATCGTCGGCGGAAACACCGTCACGCGGCGGCCTTCGATCTTGTAGTCGAAGCCGTAGACATCGCGGATCGAATCGAGCGCCTCGCGCAAGGTCACGCCCTTCAAGGTGACGGACAAGATGCCGGTCACGTCGGGGTGCATCAGCATGCTGTAGCGGGTGTCGGTGACCATCGACAGGAACACGTCGCGCACCGGGGCGCCGTTGACGATCAGATCGAAACGGGGTTCGGCGGGCAGGGCCGGCACGATGGGTGCCGTGGGCAGCACCGGTGCTTCATTGCCGGTCGCAGCAGTGGCCGGGCGCTGTGCCGCGGCGCGGGCCATGTCGGCGCGCAGTTCATCGATCGGTTGCGCGGTGCGCAGCGGCTGATCCGCGCAGCCGACCAACAGCGCCGCGGCGCCGAGCATGGCTCCCCAGGGCGCGAGCCGCCGACTCGTGCGGGCTGCGCGCTTGTCTCGATGAGGTCGTATGTTTGTGTTCGTCACGGCACATCCTTGGTGGGTGGTCGTTGGGGGGAAGTTCGAGATCGATCGATTCGCGCGGCCTGGGATGCAGAGGCCGCAGCGGAAGAGGCTGCTTCCGGCACAGCGCGCTTGGTCACGCCGGCATAGAGCGGCACGCGGCGCAAGCCGGTAGCATCGCGCAGCCACACAGCGTCGGCGTCGATGCGTTCGATGCGGTCGCGACCGAACGTGTCGCCGACACCGAGGCGGCGGCCGCCTTCGATCAGGTAAGCGCGGTGGTCGACGATGACAATGTGGCGCGGCGCATGAGGCCTGTCATCTTCGCTTGTGGACGAAGCTTCGGTGGGTGCCTGCGCTGCGGCCGGGATTTCCGTCGGGTCACGCAAGGTTTGCGGAGTCGATGAAACGGATGAGCCGGATGAGGCGGACGAAGGGGGCAAGGTGGGTAACGTGGATAAGGCGGGCCTGACAGACCCGGCGGACCCGACGGGATTGGCGAGTGAAGCGGGTGCCGCGGGTGCAGCGAGTGCCGAGCCGGTGCCAAGCAGCAGCGACATCCACACCAGCGCCGAGCGGCCATACGACGCTGGCCCATCGCGCCGCGCGACGCAGCCGAAGTGGCGCCGGGAATTCATGACGCTTCTCCAGCAAGGTAGACCCTGACGGTCAGCACCGGCGGCACGGCGTCGGCCGCGATGCCGAGTTCGCCCCAGCGCAGGCCGGGCAAGGCCTGTTCGAGCTCGGCGAGGTAGTTCATCAGGTCGAGGTAGTTGCCCGCCACGCTGAGGTCCACGCCTTGCCAATGCAACGAGGGCACGCCGCTGGCCGCGGGGGCCGGCGCTTGCGCGGCGGTGCTGGGCGCCTCGGTGACCGTGGCCAGTTTCAGCAGGCGAAGGCGCTGATGGCGGCGCAGCGCGCGTTCCAGTACGTCGGGCAGCTGGGCCCTCTGGCCGTGGCTGTTCAGGCGACGCTCGATCTCGGCACTGAGCTCGGTTTGCTGGCCCTGCAACTGCGCAATCGCGCTGCGCAGTTGGCCTTCCGGTGAGTTGGCCAACACCGGTTGGGTGGCGGCGAGCAGCTGTGCACGCAGCACTTTCAGCTCATCCGACTCCTTGGCCAGCTTGACCGACAAGGCTTTCTGCTCGGCCAATGCCGGTGACAGCACCAGCGTGTCGGCGAACGCGGCCACCACCATCGCAGCTGAGAGGAACAAGAAGCCCCGTTCGCGCAGGCTCAACGCATCAATGCGCTTCGCATGGGCAGACCAGCGTGTGCTCATGGTCGCGCTCCCGCGGCGGCCGATGCGGCGTTCGAGACCCGCACGCTGGCGATGGCGGCATCGGCCATCTGATTCGCGTGGGGCAGTGCTGCGGCGTTCGCTGCCGAAGCCCTGGCGGCGATCAGATCGGCATGGCTGCCGAGCGAGAACGACCACGCGTCGACTCCGCCGCGCGCCTTGCCTTGCGAGCGGGGGGCGCCCGCGGTGTTCGTCTGGGCCGGGGCTGGCCGCTGCTCCACCTGGATCGCTGCCAGCGGCTGGCCGGTCAGCAGCGGGTGGGCTGAGAGCTGGGCCATCCAGGGCCGCAGCACGGCCGGGTCGAGGGTCATGCCGATGAGGCCGATGCGCTTGTCAGCGCCAGGCCCATTCGGATCGGCCGCGTTGCTCTGGGCAGCCGGGCCTAAAGGGCCGTTCGTCAGCTTGATCTCCGTCAGCCAGACCGCCGGCGGCACGGTTTGCGCCACCAGCCGAAGCATCGCCGAATGGGTGTGGCCGCTGGCCACAGTGCCGCGTGTCAGTTCGTCCAGAGTCTGCTGGCGTTGCGCGACGGCCGGCTGCAAGGCCTTCAATGTTTGCTCGAGCGCGGTGGTGTTGGTGCTGGCATGGGGCTTGTTTGCGATGGCGGTGACCAGGGCCTGCCGTTCGGTCTCATGCAGGTGCTGCGTGGCCTGCAGGTCGCGCTGCAGCCGCCGTGTCTGCATCACCGTCCAGCCGCACAGCAGCAAGGTGCCGGCAGCAACCGCCACCAGGCCCTGCGCCATCGCCCGCGCCGAGAAGTAGCGCTTGGTGGTCAGCAGGATGGGGTGGTAGAGATTGATTTGCTGGGCCATCGTGATGTCCCCTCAAGGCTTGCGCGGCTCGCTGCGCAGCAGGGCGCCGAGCAGCGGCGCGCAGGCGGCGGCCAGCGCTTCACGGCCGCCGGTCGCGCGCTCGAAGCCGCTGAACACCTCGCCGAGCTTCAACGGCAGCACGCGCATGCCAAGTTCATGGGCCAGCAGTTCGGTGAGGGCCACCGTGTGCGCGCCGGCATCGACCATCACAGTGGCCAGCGGGAGTTCGGGCCACGAGCGTTCCCAGACATCGAACGAGCGCTGCAGTTCGATCACCAGCCGCGGCACTTCGACGGCGCGCTGGTCACTGGGGTCGGGCTCGGCGCCGTAGTCGACGATGTCGGGCATCTCGTCCGCACTCAAGGCATGCAGCGACTGCTCGAAAAGGCTGGCCGGGCGGGCCAGGGCTTCGGCCGACGCGAGGGCGCGGGCCATGCCGGTCTCGTCCCACTCCAGGCGGCGGGTGTAGAAAAGTTCGTTGTTGGCGCTGATGGTCAACAGACACAACTCGCCATGGACCATCAGCGCGGCGGTGGCCCGCTCATGCAGGCCGAGTGGGCGCGAGACGGCGCTTTGCAGGTTGCGCTGCGCGGTCTCGCGGATGTCGATCGCCGCCAGGCTCAGGCCGGCGGCAGCCATCAAGGTGGTGACTTCCTCGATCGCGCTGTTCAGCGCCGCAGCCACGAAGAGCTGCTTCTGCGGGCGCGGCCGATCGTCACCCACCAGCATCACGTCGAGCGTCAGGTCATCGAGGTGGGCGTCGACCATGTCCTTGATGCGCCAGCGCGCGGCGGTCTTCAGCTCATCGGGCGGCACGGCCGGCGCTTCGATCTGCAGCAAGGGGCAATGCGCCAGCGGCAGCACGGCCACGACCTGCTGCGCCGGCAGGCCGAGCGCGCGAACGCGCCGTGCGAAGTCGGCCGCGCTGTCGTTGCCGCGTAATTCCTGGCCGCAGCGCTGGATGGCGGGCGCGTTCGGGTCGGCGCTGGCCTGCACATAGGTGAAAGCCTCGCTGCTGCAGGCCACCACCAGCCGTTCTCTCGGGCTTGCGCCCTGCCAGGGCCACTTCATCGTCAGTAGTTCTCGCGCTGGTAGATCAGGTTGTCGGAGCCGCGATACAGGCCGAACGACGCGCGTGCCGAAGGGTCTTTGTCATAGGTGCTGCTGCACCAGGCGCTGCGCAAATAGCTGAGGTTTGCGCCGACGGTGGCGGCGTCGCCGGTGCCGGGTGTCCAGCTTTGCAGGCAAGACGCATCGGTCGCCGCAGCCCCCAGGCTCAGCGCCAGGTCGAAGGTGCCGGTATGGCCGGCAATCGGCTTGGCCAGCGTCAGGGTGGCGCGGCCGCTGGCCAACGTCAGCGAGCCGGCCGACACCGCGGTGTCGGCCGGCGTCATCGTCTTGCGGTAATTGCCGAAGTTGACCGCAGCGGTGGGAATCACCGTGCAGCTGTCGAGGGTGTTGTCGGCGAAGGCATTGCCGTTCCAGTAGTGCGCGGCGACGGGCAGGCCGAGCGGGCTGTTGGGTGAGCCCATGCCGTTGGTCAGCCGCAGGCGTCCGAAGCGCAGTGGCACGGTCGCCACGCTGGTGTGGTCGTTGCCGTTGGTCGGCACGTCGGTATCGATGTCATAACTGCTCATCAGTATGCCGTCGCTGTCGGCAGGGGCGATGCCGAAGGCCGCGGTGGCGAAAGGGCCGTCGGGCGTGGTGGCGCGCAGCGCGCCGGCGCTCAGCGTGACATCGGTGGCCACGCCGTTGCTCCAGCTGCCGCTGGAGGTGCCCACGGAAAGCCGCGCGGTGCCGCTGCTTTTGAAGGGGGTCGTGCCGCCGATGCCGGCCAGCTGCCAGTTCGCTGCGGTGTTCGGATCGAGCTTCGCGAAGCTGCCGGCGTAGTTGGCGGTGGTGGCGCCGAGCGCGTTCTTCGCGGTCAAGGTGAAGGTGAGCTGGAAGTTTTCGCTGAGGTAAGTGAAGGCCGAGGCGGGCGAGCAGCTGGCGTTGGCGCGGTTCAGTACGCTGCCGTTGCTGAGCGTGAAGTTCGCCGGCGTGAAGCGGCCGATGCGATTGGCCTGGGCGCCGGCCGAATTGAAGACAAAGGCATTCAGGTTCAGCCCGCTGCTGATGAAATTGGTCACGACACCGATGGTGTTGAGCGCGAAGCTGCCGACCTCGGTGTACTGGAGCAGGCTGTTCAGCGTCGCGCTGCCGCCGCTGTAGCTGGAGTTAACGCCGTTGTTCAGCGTACCGAGCACGCCGGTGGCCGGCGTTTGGCTGCCCGCCAGCGGCGACAGCGTGAGGGTCGAATTGAAGCCGCTGGCGAGGCCGCCGGCGACGGTGTTGGCCAAGGTGGCGCCGGCGTCGGGCACGCCATCGTTGTCGGCATCGGTGCCATTGCTGGTCATGGCCGCGGTCCATTGGTAGGCGCCCATCGTGGCCGAGAAGCCGACGCCTGCTTTCGTGAACACAGTGTCGGTGGCGAGCGAGCCGCCGGTGTTCAGCGTGCTGCCTTGCTTGATGTTCTGGATGACGATTGCAAATGGCCGCACCGTCAGCACATTGCTGGTGCCGCTGATCGTGAGGGCTGCATACGACAGCGAGGTGTCGGCCAGGTTCAGCGCATAACGCCCGATGTTGGTGGTGGCCAGGTTGAAGCTGGCGATGCCGCTTGCGAAGTTCAGCGTGATGTTGTTCGCGCTGGATTGCGAGCCGGGCAGCGTCAGCACGGGTGACACGACGCTCGGCGCTGTCCAGCTGCCGCTGGTGTCGGTGCGCCACATCTTCATCGCACGGCTGCCGGTGAAGTCGGTCGCGACACCGCAACTGCCGGTGCTCGGGTCTTTCTTGATCAGCGTCACGGTGTAGTCGTGCGGCCGGCCGGCCACCGCGATGTCGCTGCCGACGATCTGGTTTGAGGCGTCTTCGCTGAACACAAAAGCGTTGTCGCGAAAAGCGATGGCCAACGAGTTGGTCGAGGTGCCGATCACGGTGCTGTCGTTCGCGGTGACGATGACGTTCTGCGCCAGCGTTTGCGCCAGGCGCAGCTTGACGACGCCGTTGTCGGCGGCACTGAAGGCGTAGCTTGCTGCGCCATCGTTGGTGGTGCCGTTGTTCAGCACGCCGGCCGGTGCCGGCAAGCTGCCGGCCGTCCAGTCGCCACGTGCATTCGAGGTGGTCAAGGTCACCGTGCCGGTGTAGGTGGTCAGCGTGTTGCCCGAGTTGTCGCGGGCGGTGACGGTCACATCCTTCGGGGCGCAGGTCGAGGTGGTGCCGCTGGCCGCGGCGATGGCGAAGCTCGCCAGTGTCGGGCTGGTGCAATGAAAGAGCTGGGCCGCAGGCACCGCGACGAAGCTGCTGCTGGGCGTTTGCCACTCGAGCCCGATCACCGCGTTGCCGCCGCTTTCGTAGTAGTCGATCATCATCGGCACGTAACTGCCGGCGCTCAATGTCAGTGCCACCGTGTTGTCATACGCGGCAGCATGGTTGGTCCAGTTGTTGACGACCTGCGCGCCGTTCAGGTACAGGCGCACGCCGTCGTCCGAGCGGGTGCGGAACACATAGCTGCCGCTGGCCGAGATCAGCACCAGCCCGGTCCATCGCACCGAGAAGTCATCGACGCCGATGCCGGTGACGCCCGGCGTGCCGCTGGCCCAGTCGAAGTTGATGGTGCTGTCGATGCGCGCGGCGGCATTACCGGTCAGGTAAGCGCCGTTGGTGGCGTTCTGATCGAAGTAGTAGCCGAGCACGCCGGCTGCCACGGAGGCCGCCTGGTAGGGGATGTTCAAGCTGCTGTTGGCCGCGATCGTGTTGCCGGAGTTGTCTTGCACGTTGTTGACGGTCAGCGTGGTGTTGGCGGTGAGCGCCGGCGACACCGTCAGGGCCATGGTCAGCCGGTCGGAGAGCAGGCTGGCCGCGGTGACGGTGCGCCCGCCTGGCAGCGTGTAGTTCGATGCGGTCTGGGCGGTAGCCAGGTCCAGCGATTCGGAGAAGCTGACGTACACCAGCGTGTTGGCACCGCACGGAATGGCGCTCGAGACCATCGTCGGCGGCGTCGATTCATAGACACCGCTGTACAGGCCCTGGGAGCTGGTACCCAGTGGAATGACCGTCATCGTGCTGGTCAGCGGCGAGGGGCCAGTCCAGCTGAGCCGGCTCGTGGCCTCGGCGCCGCGGTCATAGAACTCGTAGCGAAAGGCGTAGCGCTGCCCGCCGCTCAGGTTCGAAGGGCATGACGCGGTGTAGGCGGTGTAGCTCTGGTCAAACCATTTGTCGATCAACAGCTCGGAGGCCGAGAAGCTGCCGTCGCGGTCGCAGTCGATGTACAGACGCGAGCCGTCGTCGGTCTCGACCTGGAAGGTGTAGGCGCCTGTCGTCGGGATCAGCAGGTAGCCGGTGTAGCGAACCATGTAATTGTCGGGGCCGACACCGGGCGCCGGGCTGGCGGTGGACGAGTAAACGCTGATGTTGTTCTCGACCCGGTCGACGGCCGCCGCGGTGGCTGGAAACACCGGCGAGCCGCTCCAGTTGAAGTACTCGGCGCGCACGCCGCGTGACTCGCCGGCATGGGCCGCAGGCGCGATGAACAAAGCCAGCGCCATGGCCGCGATGAACAGGCACAACAGGTGATGCGAGGCGCGCTTCATCGGCTGACCGTCCAGCTGAGCTGGCGCTCCACATAGCTCGGTTGCAGGCTGCCGGTGTTCGGGCAGGCGCCGCTGGTCGGCGCGTTGCAGGCATTGGCCATCAGTTGATAGAAGGCGAGGGTGTTGGCGCCATCGCTGACCGTGCCGGACGACGGCGTGCGGGTGCAGCTCACGGTGACGGTGATATTGGCCAGACCGCCGGCCGGGCTGAAGCTGGTGGTCGAGAAACAGGCCGGCGCGGCGGCCGGCGGCAGCGGGTTGCGTAGCACCTGAAACGCCGCCCATTCGAGCCCGGCGCGTGCGCTTTGATAAGCCCGGGCGGCATCCACCTCCGCGGCCGAACCGAGCTGCTGGCGCATGCTGATCGACGCCAGCGCCGTGCCGAGCGCGGCCAGCACCACGAGGATGAAGATCAGCGAGATCATCGTGAAGCCGGCCATGTCGAACCGGGCCCGATCGGTCCGAACAGTCGGGTACGTGCGCCAGCGCACCGGTGCGTGGCTGGCAGCACAGTGCGCGTGCATGTCAAGGTAGGTTATCGACGTGGATCGCATGGTGGAGCGAGATGCTTTCGCTGCCGGCCGAGGTGGTGGCTGTCAGCGTGAGTTGCAGGTTGACCAGTGCGGCGCGCGCAGCAATGGCGACAGCGTCGTAGCTGAATCGGCAGTCGGTCACGCCGTTGGCCAACAGCGCGCTGGTGCCGCCCGACGGCGGGTCGGGCTGGGTCGCAACGAAGCCGTAGCCCTGGTAGCGCGTCAAGGTGCCGGCGCTCAGGTCGCAGCGGTAGGTGATAGGCGTGCCGACCGCCTGCACGCGGTAAGGCGGCGCGAAGTCGCCCACCGGCAGGCCGGCGGCCGAGCTGAGGGTGAGGGTGGTGGCCGTGCCGGCGCCGTTGGTGGCGCTGCGCCGGTTCGAATTCGCCTGTTCGACGGCACTGCTGTTGGCGGCATAGGCGTCGGAGCCGGTGATGCCGGTGCCGAGGTTGTAGAACACCAGCTGCTGCGACGCGGTCAGCGTGAGTGCCGGGCCGATCAGGTCGAAACTGGTGTCGATGGTGCCGAAATCGAGCCGGCCCGAGCCTTCGGTGACATAACGCGCTCCACCGGTGGTAGGAATCAACTCGAGCGCCAGCCCCGAACCGCTGACCCGTGTGCTGTTCGGCAGCGCAATGCGCAGGTCGCGCCCGATGCGCCGCAAGGCCGTATCGGCCGTATCCACCATCGACGCCCGCGCCACCGTCGCCAGATAAGCCTGCACCGGCGCAACCACAAACCGCGCCACGATGCTCATCAAGATGCCGGTGATCACGATCACGATCACCGCCTCCACCAGCGTGAAGCCCCGGCTGCGGCGAGCCGCGGGACAGCTCGAAGCCATGACCTTGGGGCTGACAGCAAGAAGCGCCGAGCTGCCCCAAGCTTCTTCGCTCCCCTTGGGGGACGGGCACTGCGAAGCAGTGACCTTGGGGCCGAAAGAAGAAAAAGAAAGCGCCGGGCCGCCCCAAGCTTTCTTGCTCCCCTTGGGGGACGGGCACTGCGATGCAATGACCTTGGGGCTCAAGGAAGAAAGCGCCGGGCCGCCCCAAGCTTCTTCGCTCCCCTTGGGGGACGGGCACTGCGAAGCAGTGACCTTGGGGCCCAATCTAATTTCCAGCATTGGGCGCATGCCGGCTGCGATAGCCGTCCAACGAAAGGCTCAGGCCGCTGGGCGCGATCACGGTGACGGTGATGCGCAGCGCGTCGCCACTGCCGGCGGTGATCGTGTTGAGCGCGGCCGGCGCGATGCTGACGCTGGCGCTGTAGCCGGACAGCCCGGCCACGGCGGTGTTCGTGATGTCGACGATGCCGGTCATCGCATAGCCGTGGTAATCGTTGACGTTGTCGAACTGCGGCGTCGCAAAGCGGTTTTCGCTGCTTTCGGGGCCGAGGGCCTCGGCGCTGCTGGCGCAATCGGCGGTGCTGGTGGCGGTGGCGACGTTGGCGTCGTCCGGGTCGCAATAGGTGAAGGGCATCAGCTGCACTTCTTCGAGCAGCGATTCGGCAATGGCGAGCGCCTGTCGGCGCAGCAGCGGATCGGCGCTGCCGGTCGTGGCCTGCACAAAGATGCGCAAGACGCCGGCCAGCGCAGCGCTGATGACGACCATGAAAATCACGAGTTCGATCAGCGACAGGCCGTGCTGGCGTGCTGACGCGAAGGGACGTGACAACGCAGTGGGCATGTGGGCTCTCCTGCGGAAATCGTAGGTGAGTAAACACTAGCTCAAAGCCTGAAGGAACGGCGCGAACACGGCGCTGTTGTTCGGTTTCAGGCCGGTGCGGCAAGCCCCTCGACGGTAGGAC
>CAXTCD010000143.1:0-13792 GCA_964242145.1 uncultured Rhizobacter sp. | reverse complement strand
TCGAACTACTTCTTCACGCTGGCGCAATCGAAGCTGCTGAAGCTGCCGAAGATGGATTCGGGTCGCGTGTTCATGTCGGTCGGCTCGCCGATGTACATCAAGGTGCTGATCGACGGCGCCAACAACGTCGGCTTCGCGGGCCCGAACCCGCTGAACTCCGCCGATGCCAACATCGACGTCTACTACGACTGGTACGAGTTCACCTATAACAACGCCGGCCTGTGGATCAACACCACGCAAGTCGACCAGTTCGGCCTGCCGCTGCTGCTCGATGTGTGGGGCGCAAACCGTGGCTTCCACAAGCAAGTGGGCATCACCGAGAGCCGCGCTGCGATCTTCCAGAAGTACGCGTCTGAAGTGCCTAACGAGTTCCGCAACTCGGCCAGCACGTACCGCATCATTGCCCCGGCCAAAGCCTCGTTTGGCGAAGGCCAGGCCAATTCGCGTTACTTCGACGGCTACGTGAACCAGATCTGGGATTACTACCGCAACAACTCGCTGACGATGGACATGTGGGGCGGCGCCCGTCGCTTCACCGGCCGCACGCAAGGCAACCAGTTCGTGTTCACGGAAGTCAACAAGAACAACGGCGCTTACCAAGGCGGCATCTTCACGATCGCCGGCAAGCCGACGACGCAAGACGTGCTCGAAGGCCGTGGCTTCCTGGCCCGTGGCAACAGCACCGAACTGGCGATCGAAGCGCAACTGTGCGCAGCGTTCAACCGCCACATCATGGAAGACGCCGGCCAGTGGACCAACCCGAGCGCCTGGTACAAGTCGGGTCCGGCCAACTACTACGCCAAGTTCTGGCATGACCACAGCGTCGGTGGCATTGCTTACGGCTTCGCTTATGACGACGTGTCCGAACAAAGCTCGACGATCTACAGCCCATCGCCAGAACACATGCAGTTCGGTATCGGCTGGTAATCCCGTCGATCGATAAAAGCAGCTAAACAAAAACGGCGCGAAAGCGCCGTTTTTTCTGGGTTGTTCGGGCCGCAGCAGGCTGGATCGCTGACGTGGCCGGCGCATGGAGTCACATCAAACGCAGACCTGGTCGATGATCGGCTGGGCGATCACGATGACCTGCGCAGACGGCATTCACGCGCATTGGCGAGAATCGCAGCCATCTCCCGATACCGCCTCGCCCATGTTCAGCCTGACCCTGCAGACGATCCGCCGTGCCCGCAAGGAGCGTTTGCCGCAGATTGCAGGCAGCTTGACCTTCACGACGGTCTTGTCGGTGGTGCCGTTTCTGGCGGTGTGCTTCGCGCTGTTCACGCGCTTTCCGATGTTCCGGCGCTTCGAAGATGCGCTCGAAGAACACATGCTGAAGAGCCTGTTCCCGGCCGACATCTCGCGCACGGTGCTGACCTACCTTCACCAGTTCGCGGCCAACGCGAGTGGCCTGACCTGGCTGGGCTCGGCGTTCCTGCTGGTGTCGGCAGTGGCCTTGCTGTTGACAGTCGAAAACGCGCTCAACCAGATCTGGGCCGTGAAGAAGAATCGGCCGTTTCTCAAGCGCGTCGGCCTGTATGTGCTGATGTTGGCCGTAGCGCCGCCGGTGCTCGGCGTGAGCCTGTGGGCTACGTCACTCGCGGTGAGCGCCTCGATGGGCTGGATCGTCAGCTTGCCGCCCTCGGCGCGTGTCGTTCTGGACTTGGGGCCGATGCTGTTGAGCATGGCGGGTCTGTGCGGGCTCTTCTATTTCGTTCCAAACACCAAGGTGCGCCGACGTGATGCGCTCGCGGGTAGCTTGCTCGCCAGCATCGCGATCGAGCTGGGCAAGCGTGGCTTCGCGAGCTATCTCGCCAAGGTGCCGACCTATCAGGCGGTCTACGGCGCCTTCGCGGTGCTGCCGGTCTTCCTGCTGTGGGTGTATTTCTCTTGGCTGGTGACGCTGGCCGCCGCGCTGATTGCAGCGCATCTGGGCCAGAGCAAGCCGCGGTTGATCGCGGTCAAGGTAAAAGCCAAGGCCCGCGCCGGCTGACACGCGGCCGGCCGGGCGATCGGCACCTCGACTTCTGTGGTCAGCTCAAATTTGAGGTTAGAGAGTGGCGCAAAGCGGTTGGCCCGAAATGCTCTTCAGCCGCTCAACAAACTGCAAAAGCGCTCGAGGTCGACGTTGCCGCCACTGACGATCACGCCGATCCGCTGGCCGCGCAACTGCGCCTTCATCTCCCGCGCTGCGGCCAGACCCAGGCAGCCGGTGGGCTCGACCATCAGCTTCATGCGCGTCGCGAAGAAGCGCATGCAGTCAATCAGTTGCGCATCGGTGGCTGTCAGGATGTCATTGACACCGCGGCGGATGATCTCGAAGGTCAGGTTGCCCAGGTGCTGGGTTTGCGCGCCGTCGGCGATGGTCTGCGGCGTCTCGATGTGCACGATCGCGCCCGACCTGAACGATTGCTGCCCGTCGTTGCCCGCAGCGGGTTCCACGCCGTAGAGCTTGCAATCTTGGGCCACCGCCCGCGCTACCAGTGAGCTGCCGGACAACAACCCGCCGCCGCCCAGTGGCACGAACAGCGCGTCGAGCGGCCCGACCTCGTCGAACAGCTCCAGCGCGGCCGTGCCCTGGCCCGCAATCACGTCGGGGTGGTCGTATGGCGGGATCAGCGTCATGCCATGGCGCTGCGCGAGGTCACGGCCGATCTGCTCGCGGTCTTCCGTGTAGCGATCGTAGAGGACGACGGTGCCGCCGTAGCCGCGGGTGGCAGCCACCTTGGCCGCAGGCGCATCGTTGGGCATCACGATGGTGGCCGGCAGGCCCAGCAGCCGCGCCGACAGCGCGATGGCTTGTGCATGGTTGCCGGACGAGAAAGCGACCACGCCCGCTTTGCGCTGGTTCTCATCGAAGCGAGACAGCGCGTTGAAGGCGCCGCGGAACTTGAACGCGCCCATGCGTTGCAGGTTCTCGCACTTGAAGAACATCTGCGCGCCGATCTCCTGATCCATGGTGCGCGAGCGCAGCACAGGGGTTCGGTGCGCATGACCTGCGATGCGCCTGGATGCGGCCACGACATCGTCGTAATTGGGAAGGGTTGTCATGATGTGAGCGGATGAGGGAATTACCAGGACCAGGGAATGCTCGTGCCGAGCTGCGCTGCAAGGGCTTGGTCACGAAGCATCCGAGCGACCGTGAGGTCTTGCAGCGCGAGGCCGGTCATGTCGAACATCGTGATGTCGTCGGGTTGCCGGGCAAGCGCTGAATGGCCCTGGAGCACGGCGCCGAGTTCGGTGCAGGCGTGGCTCGCATCCCATTGCAGCTCGCCGATCTGGCGGGCTTGCGCGATGTCATCCACGAACACACGGCAGCGGCCGAGCAAGCCTTCGGGCAGCTCTCGCTTGCCCCGGGTGTCGGTGCCAACGCAGTTGAGGTGGGTGCCTGGCTGCACCGCCTCGGCATCGAACAACGGGCCTGCGCCGGGAGTCGCTGTGATGACGACGTCACTGCCGGCGACGGCTGCGTTGCGGTCGGTGACGTGCAAGACGCTGCATCGGCCTTCGAAACACGCTTCGAAATCCGCAGCCGCCTGACCTGATGCCGTCACGTAGTGCAACTGCGTCAGCGTGGGCAGCAACTGCAACGCGAATTGGACCTGCACACGCGCCTGCACGCCGGTACCGAAGACACACAGGCGTCGGCTATCGGGACGTGCCAACAACTGCAGGCCGATGCCACCGGCCGCACCGGTGCGCAGGGTTGTCACGGCGTTGCCGTCGATCATGCAAAGCGGGCGGCCGGTGGCCGGATCGATCAGCATGATCGTGGCCTGATGCGGTGCGCCACCGAGCTGGCGGTTGGCTGGCCAAAAGCCCGCCGCCTTAAAGCCCAGCAAACCTTGCGAGGGCACATCGCCCGATTTGATGCCGAAGACGCCGCCTTGGGGCAGCGCCTCGCGAATGACCGGATACATCCGCCCGCGCTGATCGCTATGCAGGATGAAGGCCTCGCGCACGGCGGCCATCACGGCCTCGGGCTGCAGCAATGACTCGACGACGTGCTTGTCCAGCAACAGCAAGCGGGCGTCACCTGGCATAGCTGTACACCGATGCCCGCGATACGCCCAGATGGCCTGCGATGGTGTCGATCGCGCGGCGCACTTCCAGCAGGCCGGCCTGCTTCAGTTCCTTGACGAGCAGCCGGCGGTCTTCGGCCTTCAACGCGCGCGGCGTCGTGGCCTGCCGCGCCGCGTATTGGTCGATGCGGCTGCGGATGGCCGCGACGCCAGCCGGGTCCAGCGATTCCTTCGGAGATGAGGCCGCGTCCAGCGCGGTGAACTGCGCCACCGCACTCTGCAAGCCCTGGAACAGGCTCAGGTCCACGTTGACGCATAACGCAGCGATGTAGCGCCCGCTCGAATCCTTGATTCCGATCGAGGTGCTCTTGGCCTGCCGCCCATCGGCAAACTGGTTCGCATAGTTGGTTAGCACCTGGGGATAGTTGGCGTCGAGGATGCGCGCAAGGCCGAGTTCGGTCGCCGGTTGGCCAAGGTCGCGGCCCGACAGGTTGTTGTGGATCGCAAGGATCGCGTGCTTCGGATCAAGCAGGTCGTGCACGACAACCTCGCAGAAGGGGGCGAAAGTCTTCGCCATGCCTTCTGCGATCTGCTTGATTTGATCGAGCAACAAGCGCTGCTCTGGCGTACGTTTCAGCATCTGTACATTTTGTACAAATCTGGACGATCCGTCAATATTGACGACGGTGGATCTGAGCTGGGTGAGCCGTGCCGCCGATCACCGACCGCAGTTGTTCAGCGTTGCCCGGCGATGTTGAAGCCGCCATCCACCCGCAGGCTTTGGCCGGTGATGTAGCGTGCCTCGTGCGAGCACAGCCAGACGGCGACATCGCCCACGTCCGCGGGCTCGCCCACGTGCTTGAGCGCAGTGTGGGCCGCGATCGGCACAAAGGCTTCTTCCGGAAGAACACGGGTCATTGGGGTTCGGATCACGCCAGGGCTGACGTTGTTGATGCGGATGCCGTCGCCACCGATCTCGAGCGAAATGGCACGGACCATTGCATCCAACGCGCCTTTGCTTGCCGCACAGATCGACAGGCCTGGCGAGCCGCCCGTTGCTGCGATCGACGAGGTGTTGACGATCACGCCGCCGCGGCCGGCAGCGCGCATCACTTCCACCTCGAGCTTGACGAGCAGCTACACCGCGCGCACGTTCGTGGCCATCACGCGGTCGAAGTCATCGGCGGTCAGTTGATCGATCGGCGCATAGGCCGTGATGCCGGCGTTGTTGAAGGCCGCATCGAGCCGCCCGAACCGCGACACCACCTTGCCGGGCAAGGCTGCGGCAGCGGCGGCGTCTGCGAGATCGGTGACAAGCACCGCGGCATGGCCACCGCTCGCGGTGATTTCTTGCGCAACCGCCTGCAACGGTGCCTCGCGCCGGCCCGCCAGAGCGAGCGTCGCCCCGTTGCGTGCGAAGGCGAGCGCGTCGGCCTGGCCCATGCCGCTGCCCGCGCCAGTGACCAGAACGACGCGGCCCGATGGAAAAGTGCTGTCAACGGTGGAAGTGATCGCGGTGGAAGTGATGTTCGACATGGGTCCGGCTCGATGCGGCCAGCAGCACACCCACGCACCCGGTGGGCACCGTGCGCCTGAACTTGCCGAAGCTGGCCGGGCATGTGCTGGCACCGCAACTGGCAAGCTTTGCGCGCGAACATCCGGCGATCCGGCTGGAGCTCACCACCGATGACGATCTGACCGACATCGTTGCCGACGGCTTCGATGCAGGGGTGCGCCCGGGCGAGCATTTGCAAGGCGACATGGTCGCGGTGCGCATCACACCCGAGCTGCGCATGGCCATCGTCGGCTCGCCGCTGTATTTCGCTAAGCACCCGCCGCCACAGACGCCGCATGATTTGAGCGAGCATGTCTGCATCAACTATCGCTTTGCCCACAGCGGCGCGCTCTATCGCTGGCCCTTTGCACAGAACGGCCAGCCGATCGATGTGGTGGTCGATGGCGCTCACCGTCGACGACGCCGACCTGCTGGTGTCAGCAGCGCTGCATGGCGCAGGTCTGGCTTGCACTTTGATGGACCATGTCACTGATGCGGTGGCCCATGGCCGGCTCGTGAGCGTGCTGGCCGTGTGGTGCCAACCTTTTCCAGGCTTCCATCTTTACTACCCCGGCCGGCGGCAGCTGCCGCCGCCTTTGCGTGCCTTGGTCGAATTTCTGCGGCTGCGCGGCCTGGCATGAGGCGGCCCGGGTCACGGGCGTGAAGGCTCAACGACAACGCTGGCCCTTGCGTGGTCAGTGATCAGGGCATCGCGTCCTGCGCTGATCGCTGCCGATTCATCGGTGAACGTTGCGTCTGAACATCCTTGAAGGCTGGCTTGTCGCATTTTTTGCGTCCAAATTCTCACGGTGTAACGACGCATCCATCGCTCGGGCCTAGCCTCTCTTTCGCAGGCCGCCTGTTTCGAAGCCGCGCTCACGTGGCGCATTCAGCGCCAAGCCCAAACCCTTCGCGTTCGGCCCTTGCCGTTCAGATCAAAGTCGCCCCCCATTTTGTAAACCAGGCGCCAGCCCACGCCAGCTAGGCTGCGTCTTGCCATGCCATGCCATGCCATGCCATGCCATGCCATGCCCGTGCAAGGCACATCGCGCCCCGATTCAGACTCCAAAAAAATTCATGGAAGTTCAACGCTCCCCATTCGAAACCCATTTTGCAAAGACGCTTCGGTGCATGGCGACGATGCTTTGCCTGCCTGTGAATTGGTACGGCATCGAACTGTCGCCGAGCGCAGGCAGTCATTCCAGCCGCCTGCCGATGCCCCGTGAATTCGGCTTGGCGAGCTAAGGCATGACGATCCGAAGCGTCGATACCGTGTGCCCCTATTGCGGGGTGGGTTGCGGCATGTCGTTGCAGGTCAGCGGGCAGCAGGTCGTCAAGGTCATCGGCACCCAGTCGCACCCGAGCAATTTCGGGCGGCTTTGCACCAAAGGCACGACGGCTGCGCAGGCCTTGCGCGCCTCGGGCCGCATGAAGTCGGCCTACCTGCGCTCGCAGCGCCCGCGCGAGCCGGTGCGCGTGGACATGGACGCGGCCATCGCCGAGACGGCGCAGCGCCTGAGCGCGATCAGAGATGCGCATGGCCCCGATGCGCTGTCGTTCTATGTGTCAGGCCAGATGTCGCTCGAAGCGCAGTACCTGGTCAACAAGCTGGCCAAGGGCTTCATCGGCACGAACCAGATCGAATCGAATTCGCGGCTGTGCATGGCCAGCGCGGGCAGCGGCTACAAGCTGTCGCTGGGCTCTGATGGCCCGCCCGGTTCGTATCAAGACTTCGACCATGCCGATGTCTTCTTCGTGATCGGCGCCAACATGGCCGATTGCCATCCGATCTTGTTCTTGCGGATGATGGATCGCGTCAAGGCCGGCGCGAAGTTGATCGTCGTCGATCCGCGCCGCAACACGACGGCCGACAAGGCGCTGCTCTACCTTCAGATCAAGCCGGGCACCGACCTCGCGCTGCTGAACGGCCTGCTGCATCTGCTGGTGAAGAACGGCCATGTCGACGCCGATTTCATCGCCAACCACACCGAAGGTTGGGAGACGATGCAGAGCTTCCTCGATGGCTACGCGCCACACGTGGTGGCTGAGATCACCGGCCTCCCCGAGGCCGACATCCGCCAGGCTGCACGGCTGATCGGCGAGGCCGGCGAGTGGATGAGTTGCTGGACCATGGGCCTGAACCAGAGCACGCACGGCACCTGGAACACCAACGCCATCTGCAACCTGCACTTGGCCACCGGCGCGATCTGCCGCACCGGCAGCGGCCCGTTCTCGTTGACCGGCCAGCCCAATGCGATGGGCGGCCGCGAAATGGGCTACATGGGGCCCGGGCTGCCGGGGCAGCGATCGGTCTTGGTCGAGAGCGACCGCGAGTTCGTGGAAGACATCTGGGGAATTCCTCGCGGCACGCTGCACACCGGGCTCGGCGGCGGCACGGTGGCGCTGTTTGACGGCATGGCTGCGGGCCGAGTCAAAGCCTGCTGGATCATCTGCACCAACCCGATTGCCACGGTACCCAACCGCCAGAAGGTCATTGACGGGCTGCAAGCGGCCGAACTGGTCATCACCCAAGACGCGTTCATCGACACCGAGACCAATCGCTACGCCGACATCCTGCTGCCGGGCGCGCTGTGGGCCGAGGCCGAGGGCGTGATGATCAATTCGGAGCGCAACCTCACACTGACGCAAAAGGCTGTCGACCCTCCCGGGCAGGCGCTGCCCGACTGGCAGATCGTTGCGCGGGTCGCCTGCGCGATGGGCTACGAACAGGCCTTCCGCTACAGCAGCGCGGAAGAAGTGTTCGAAGAAATCAAGCGCTTCTGGAACCCGAAGACGGGCTACGACCTGCGTGGCGCAAGCTACGCTCGTCTGCGCAAGACCAGCGTGCAATGGCCTTGCCCGCCGCAAGACGGGCTGGATCGGCATCCGATCCGCTATCTGAATGACGGCATCAGCCAGACGTTGGCGGTCGATCTCAGCCACACGATGGCGGTCCATATCAGCCAGACCTTGGCGGTCAATGCCAGCGGCAAGCCGAGGCACCTTGCATTCGCGACCGCCAGCGGCAAGGCGGTGTTTTTTGCGCGGCCCCATGTCGAGCCGGCCGAGCTGCCCGACCTGGAATACCCCGTCGTGCTCAACACGGGGCGCTTGCAGCACCAGTGGCACACGATGACCAAGACCGGCAAGATCGCGACGCTGAACAAGTTGAATCCCCGCCCGTTCATCGAGATCCATCCCGAAGACGCCAGCGCGTTGGGCGTGCGCGATCAAGACCCGGTCGAGGTGCGCTCGCGTCGAGGGCGTGCGGTGTTGCCGGCCGTCATTACCGACCGTGTACGCGCAGGAAATTGCTTCGCGCCGTTCCACTGGAACGATGAGTTCGGTGACGATCTGGCGATCAACGCGGTGACCAGCGATGCGATCGATCCGATCTCGCAGCAACCCGAGTTCAAGTTCTGCGCGGTGGCACTCCGCCGCATCGAGCCCGCCATCAGTTCGCATGCAGAAGCTGTTGCCGGCGCTGCCGGTGCTGACGCATCGGCGCCAACATCAGGCAATCCTTTCGCGCTCGACTTCGCAAGCGGCGCCGGCTCCCGAGGACTCGCCCCGATGCAGATGGCCGCGCTTTCCCGGCTGCTGAAACTCGACGGCGTGCCCGCGCTCACGCTGGATGAGCACGAGAAGTCTTTTCTCCAAAGCTTTCTGATCGGCCTGCAGGCCGAAGAAATCCGCAAGCTGGGCGGTGTGCCCACGCTGCCTGCCACGGCTCCGCTGGCACATGGCAGGCGCATGGTGATCGACGGCTTGCTGGCTGGCTTGTTCTCTCGCACCTGGCTGCCTGCCGACGCGACGTCTTCGGTGTTGTCCAGGCCATCGCTCGACGCGAGCGTGCATGGCATCACCGAACCGATCGTGTCTGCAACCAAGACGGGCGTCACCGTGTTGTGGGCCTCGCAAACCGGCAACGCCGAAGCCTTTGCGGCTGTCTGTGCACGGCAGCTGGCGGCGGCCAGCCTGTCCGTCACGCTCGCGAGCATGGACACCCGCCGCGGCGCCGACCTGGCCCACGTGGCGAACCTGCTGTTGATCACCAGCACCTTTGGCGATGGCGACCCGCCTGACAACGCGCTGGCGTTCTGGCAATCGTTGCAAGACGATGCGTTTCAAACAGATTTTCCGGAAACAGATTTGCCGCAAAGAGATTTGCTTCAAGGTGATGTCGCGGCTCCGCTGTCCGGCGTGCGCTTCTCCGTGCTCGCCTTCGGTGATTCCAACTACGATCAGTTCTGTGGCTTCGGGCGACGGCTTGACGAGCGTTTGCAGCAACTGGGTGCGCAGCGCATCGCTGCGCGTGTGGACTGCGAGCCGGCGTACGAAGCGCCCGCAGCGCCGTGGCTCGCCAGCGTGATCGAAGCCTTCAGCGCGATCGAGAGGGAGTCGGCTCGGGGCGACGCCGCGCAGGGGCAGCGCGCCGAGCTCTCTGCAGGCGATGAGGCCTTCACGAAGCAAGCGCACGGCGAGAAGGCAACACGAAGCTCGGCGGTGGCTGCGGCAGCCTTAGCGCATTCAACCGCCTTCAGCCGCAAGCATCCGCTGAAGACGCGGCTGCTGCTCAATCGCCGTCTCAACGAAGCGAGCTCGTTGAAGGAAACGCGGCAGATCGTGTTCGATCTCCGAGGCAGCGGGCTGACCTATGAGGCCGGTGATGCGCTGGGCGTATGGCCGACGAACTGCCCCGAACTGGTGAGCGACATGTTGTCGGCGCTGAAGCTGGCTTCGTCGGCACGCGTCATCGTGCAAGGGCAGGGCGAGATGCCGGTCTTTGATGCGCTGTTGCGCTACTTCGAGATCGCCCGGATCACGCCTGAGGTGCTGGGCTTCATCCGTGACCGATCGCAGCACAAGACCTTGGATCATCTGCTGCAGCCAGCGCAGTCGCGGGCCTTGCAAGCCTGGACCTGGGGCAAGCAGATCGTCGATGTCTTGCAGGCGCATCCGATCCATGCCACCGCGTCCGAATGGGTGGGCGTGCTGAAGCCCCTGCAACCGCGCCTGTACTCCATCTCGTCGAGCCCGCTCGTTCATGCCGATGAAGTTCACCTGACGGTGGCCACCGTTCGCTATGACTGCAACGGCAAGCCGCGCGGCGGCGTGTCGTCGACCTTTCTGGCCGACCGCGCGCACGACGCGAAGGTTCCAATCTTTGTTCAGAAGGCGGCGCACTTCCGCCCGCCGATGGAGGCCGACACGCCGATGATCATGGTCGGCCCGGGCACCGGGATCGCGCCGTTCCGCGGCTTCCTGCAAGAGCGCCGCGCGCGCGGCCACCGTGGGCGCAACTGGCTGTTTTTCGGCGAGCAGCATCAAGCCACCGACTTTTACTATCGCGATGAACTCCTCGGCATGCAGCAGCAGGGCGGGCTCCATCGCCTGAGCCTCGCGTTCTCGCGCGACCAGCCGGAGAAAATTTACGTCCAGGACCGCTTGCGCGAACACGGCGCCGAACTCTGGGCCTGGCTTCAAGACGGCGCGCATTTCTATGTCTGCGGAGATGCCTCGCGCATGGCCAAGGATGTGGATCGGGCCTTGCGCGAAGTGGTTCAAACCCACGGCGGGCTGAGCGCAGATCAAACCCATGACTTCATGGCCCGGCTCAGCAGCGACAAGCGCTATCTGCGCGACGTGTATTGAGGCATCGCCTCGAGGTGTGCGCTTCGACGCACGAACGTTGATGCATTGCATTGACACAGTAGGTCGATATCACAGGCTGGAGATGACCTGATCGCGCGATGGCGGGCGCCGTGGCGGCGTGCGCTCGCGCGGAAACCGATTTGCTTGCAGGAATATTTCGGTTCCTTGGAGTGATTCAGCGTGCTCAATCCGCCTTTCAAGCTCGCTTCGTCGAACCCGGCTGCTGTGGGGAGCCTGTGCGGCCCTGGGGCGGCTGGGCCATGCAGCCGCTTGCTGTGCCGAGAAGGAGGCCCCGCAGGCCAGCGCGCTTGTCGGGCGATCGAAGTTGCAGGCGCTCAAGCCTTACTTCCATTGCTCGGTGATCGGCACTTGCCTCAGCACCGCGGAACTTCGAAAGGTCGTCTCCAAGTTTGCGGATGTTCAAGGCCGCAGCGACATCGATGTGCACCATGACGCCGTGAGCCTGGCCCATGAAGGCGGCCCGGTGGCGAAGGCGCTTCACAAGGCGCTCGACCAGCGCCACGAAGCGGTGATCCAGAAATTCAGTGAGCTGCGAGCGATGACCGACACCGAGGGCGCGCGCAGGCGTCGGCGCTCGCCGAACATCTGAATGGACGCCGTGTGCTGTATGTCGACGGTCGGCCGAGTTCCAGCGCGGCGATCCGTGGCCGGGTCGAGCGGCATGGCGGCGCGTTCCAGCGGCATGACGGTGGCATGGAAGACCGCAAAGGCCTGCTCGGCTCGGCGGTGGCCGCGGCCGACCTGGTGGTCTTCTGGGTCGATTTACTTTCGCCCATCATGTGGAAGTGACAGCGTAAGAAGCCAGGCACCTGGAACGACAGTGCATGCAACGCCTCACCACGAAAGAGATCAGACATGAATGCATCGCGACGCAAGAGTTTCCTGGGCATCGGTGCGGCGGGCCTGACCGGCTTCCTGATGACGGTTTTTGCGAAGAACGGGAATTTTGCAAGCGCCGCCGAATTGGCGCCTGAGGTGTTTGAAGTCACCCACACGGACGAAGAATGGCGCAAGTTGCTGAAACCCAATCAGTACGCTGTGTTGCGCCGTGAAGGCACTGAACGCCCCTTCACCAGCCCGCTCAATGACGAGCATCGCTCAGGACGATTCGCGTGCGCTGGGTGTGCGCTCGACCTGTTCAGTTCGGCCACGAAGTTCGACAGCGGCACCGGGTGGCCTAGTTTCTGGCAGCCCTTGCCCAAGGCCGTCGCTGAGCGACGCGACAGCACGCTGGGCATGGCGCGCACCGAAGTGCACTGCCGCCGCTGCGGCGGCCACCTCGGCCACGTGTTCGATGACGGCCCGAAGCCGACCGGGCTTCGTTACTGTATGAACGGCCTGGCGATGGCTTTCCGCGCCGCTGCGACGTGATCTTCTTTCACCGGAAATCCTCATGATTCTCCTGCTGCTGGCCTATACGGGCGGCGTTCTCACCATCCTGAGCCCCTGCATCCTGCCGGTGCTGCCCTTTGTATTCGCTCGCGCAGAGCAGCCTTTCATCAAGAGCGGATTGCCCTTGCTGCTTGGCATGGCGTTGACCTTTGCCGCCGTCGCGACATTGGCAGCTGTCGGTGGGGGTTGGGCCGTTGCAGCCAATCAATATGGTCGCGCCGCGGCGATGCTGCTGCTCGCGGTGTTCGGCATCACGCTGTTGTTCCCGTCTGTTTCCGATCGGTTGATGCGGCCACTGGTAACGCTGGAGGAAGGCTAACGGCATCGACCGGTGGCGTGTCCGAAGGCCAAGTCTCCTTTGTGGCCTCCGTATTTCTCGGTGTCGCCACGGGCTTGTTGTGGGCACCGTGTGCCGGGCCGATCCTGGGGCTGGTTCTGACAGGTGCCGCATTGCAAGGCGCAAGCGTGGGCACATCGCTGCTGCTGTTGGCTTATGCGGCCGGCGCCGCCACGTCGCTGGCCTTGGCGCTCCTGATCGGCGGCCGCGTATTCAACGCCATGAAGCGCTAGCTCGGCGTCGGGGAGTGGATTCGCCGCGGCCTCGGCGCAGCCTTGCTGTGCGGTGTCGCCACGATTGCGCTGGGGCTGAACACAGGTTTTTTGACCAAGGTGTCGCTGGCCAGCACCGCGAGCCTGGCGCAGGGCTTGGTCGACAAGGTTCGCCCGCCGCCATCGAACGAAGAAGCTTCGGATGTCGTCCTCCACAACGACAACACCATGATGATGAGCGGTGGTGCGGCCATGGCCATGACTGCGAAGCACGGTAAAGCCACGGAACCCCTCGCGGTCGAAGGCAACTTGCCATCGTTGGCGGGCGCAGTTGAATGGCTCAACTCGGTGCCACTGAGCGCCGAGAGCCTGCGGGGCAAAGTGGTACTGATCGACTTCTGGACTTACTCCTGCATCAACTGCCTTCGCGCGTTGCCGTACGTGCAGGCCTGGTCGGAAAAATACAAGGCGCAAGGTCTGGTGGTGATCGGCGGGCATGTGCCCGAGTTCGCGTTCGAAAAGGATCTGGCCAATGTGCGGCGTGCCGTGAAGGATCTCGGCGTGAACTGTCCGGTTGCCGTCGACAACGACTACAAGATCT
>CAXTCD010000142.1:0-13846 GCA_964242145.1 uncultured Rhizobacter sp. | reverse complement strand
CCGTTGACGCCACCGTGCACAGCGTGAGCGCCGATGCCGTCAATGATGAGAAGAAGGGGGCGATCTTCCCGGCCACCCTCACCTTGGCGCAAAGCGATATCTCGGTGGATGGCAAGCGCATTCACTTGAGCCCGGGGATGAATGTGACGGCGGAGATCAAAACCGGGCGGCAGCGGGTGATTGAGTATCTGGCCAGTCCGGTTAAGGCGGCGATCAGTCAGAGTTTGGGTGAGCGGTGAAGACCAATCTGTCTGTGTCATAAAATGACGCAAGCAAAGTTATGACACAGTGAAAAGTAAGAAGTGACGCAGGAGTTGCCCGCTGTGGCGACCTCACCGCGGCGGAAAGCATTGAACGGCGAGTTCGCCGCCTGGATCGCCTTGTGATGCCAGCCCGAGCGCGTTGAATGCGAACTGATGGTTAGCGCGCCATCGAGCGCTGGCTCCTTTCAATATTTCCATCGATGTCATGGCATTCCGAATATTCGGCGGAAGGAACTGTGTGCGTATCGCACCCCACAGCCAAACATCTTTATTCAAAAATCATTAAGGAGCATTAAAACCAAAACAACGAAACATTAAATTCAACAACAAATACGAGAATCATTATTCGAATTGATACTTATACAACCCCATAGCCCTTGCGACGACGCTCGAAGAAGCCGCTTAAACTGTATTCATTCTGATAAGTGCAAGCACACATACATTTGACGGAAGAATCGAGAATAACGCTCGCGTTCCGACCATCAAAGGCAGTGATGTCAGCATGACAAGTAATACCCAATTAAATACTTCCGCGCTAGCAACAAACCGGCCTCGGTTGTCGAAATCCAGACCTTACGCCTCGGTAGCCGACGTCAACACTTGCGCCATCCATCGGCCTTCAAGCCAGTGCGCATGCCGAGATACCCGATTGAGCTAAGCCCAGCCGAGCCCGGCAATCGTCGATGAAACTGAGCGTCCGTTGTCAGAAGGGTCAAGCAACGCCTCAGCCCGATGCCGACCACCCATGTCCGCAACAGTCGAGCGCCCAAAGGCTCGCGCCCTTCCTACACCTCATTGATGAGTCGGGGTACAACCATCCAACACGAGAGCTCGCTACGCTGCACCTTGCTGCGCGTATCTGCCGTGTCAGCTAATGCCTGACAAGATCAAGGATTTGAACGGCCAATGACGACAAGAACAACGATAAGACCAACAGCCGGAGATGGGCTGAAATTCAACCATCAGGAGTCTGCGATGTCGCGGTTAACAACCGATAAGAACGGATTTTCAACCGCGCTTTTCGTGGGGCTGGCCACCCCCGCCTTGCTGCTGATCCGGCCTGACGCCGCAAACTTGCTGATCCGGCCGAACAGCTCATCGACCCGCGTGTTATGTGTTAGCGGCGACATCACGCTGGCTGGCATGACGCCGTCAGTGATCGAAACGCTGTGCTTCGCGGATGGCAGCGCCTGGAACGATCACCCGACGAAACGCCCTGTCGACAACAAGGCCTACCAAGACGGCACTGAGAAGCCCATAAAGCTGGTGATTTCCATGAGCAGCATTGAAGCCGACATTCCAGAAGACATCGCCGTTCGCATCGATAAACAGCCGGCTTGCCGCTGTCAGCGAAAAAACACAAGCCATCGAACCAGATACCGCCGATCGCCCAGCTCATGGATCGCGCGAGACCCTGACCTCCCCCTTGAGCGGCATCTTCGCTATCCTTGGGCGGCATGCGTAGGCCAGCCAAGCCGATGCGCTGATCTCAGTCATGGCCACGTTTGCGTCTCCCCCCGCAAGCGAGACCTCCGCGACTCTGGCGCTAGCGCCTCTTCCCGCGTATGCAAGCCGCGTTTGCATACGATTGGAAGTAACTCGTCTGTAACGCGGAGCCTGCATCCGAACCTCCACCGGGCACAGGCCCCGCGCTTTTTTGAAACAAGGTTTTTCCGATCTCAAGCCGCCATGTCCGCTTCCCATCGCGCAGACCCAACCGATTCAGTTCATCGACCTACGACAGGAGATATGCAATGACCCATTCAATCGCTGCTTTTACGCCCCTTAGCGAAGATGTCTCGACGAATCTCCAAAACACGCCCGCATCCAGTTTCCCCTCAGGAACAGCGACCAGCGACCCAGCCACAATCAACCCCGATGCCACCGTGCAGAGAGTAATCAGTGGCACGCCCGGACAAGACGTCATCCTCGGTGCAGAAGGCGCTGACCAACTCGAAGGCTTCGACGGCGACGACAACCTCTGGAGCGGCGCCGGCAACGACACGCTGCTCGGCGGCAATGGCAACGACACCCTCAGTGGCGACAGCGGCGACGACCTGCTGATCGGCGGGGCGGGCAATGACGTGCTCGATGGCGGCGCCGGCTATGACGTGTATGTGTTCGGCCGCGGTGCGGGCAATGACACGATCGACGCTTTTGACTTCACACCGAACAAGCAGGACGCCATCCGCCTCGAAGCCGGCATCTCGGCCAGCGATGTGAGGATCCAGCGCGTGGACGACGCGCTGCTGCTGACGATCAAGGGCAGCACCGATACCTTGACGGTCACCGACTTCTTCGTTGGCGAAGCCACGGCCGGCCATCAGATCGAACTGATCAAGTTCGCCGACGGCAGCTACTGGGGCATCAACAGCATCCGCGCATTCGTGCTGGCAGGCAGCAGCAACGCCGATACGTTGACCGGTTATGCCTCCGACGACCGCATCTCCGGCCATGACGGCAATGACGTGATCCGCGGCCGCTCGGGCGCCGACCTGCTCGAAGGCGGTGCCGGCGACGACAAGATTGACGGCGACGCCGGCAACGACACGCTGTCGGGCGGCAACCAAAATGACCTGCTCGATGGTGGCAGCGGCAATGATTCGCTGCGCGGCGATTTCGGCAACGACAGCCTGCTCGGCGGTGAAGGCGATGACCTCCTCGCTGACGGCAAGGGCGACAACCTGCTTGACGGTGGCTCTGGCAACGACACGCTTCGCATCAACGGCGATGGCAATAACGAACTGAGTGGCGGTGACGGCAATGATTCGCTGTCGATCGATGGCGCGGGCCGCAACCTGCTGCTGAGCGGTGACGGCAACGACACCTTGAGCAGCGGCTATGGTAACGACACGCTGGACGGTGGCGCAGGCGATGACCAGCTCTATGGCCTGGTTGGCAAAACAACCATCCTGTTCGGCAAAGGTTCGGGGCATGACCGTGCCAGCGGCTTCGGCAATCCCGACAATGTTGTCGCACTGAAGGAAGGCGTGACCGCAAGCGACGTAATCGTGCGCCGCGACGGCAACGACAACCTGGTTCTGACACTGAAAGGCAGCGCCGACAGCCTGACCCTGGAGGGCTATTACGCCCCAGGCCATGGCGGCTATTCGGTGCCCAACATCCAGTTTGCGGATGGCACGCGCTGGAACGCGGCCGAGATCGATCGCCGCATTTCGATCGGCACGAGCAGCAGCGATCTGCTGTACAGCGCCAACGGCAATTCATTGATTCGTGGCCTGGCCGGCGACGACAGCCTGCATGGCAGCCTTGGCAACGACACGCTGGACGGCGGCATCGGCAACGACAGCCTGTATGGGGGTTACGGCCACAACACCTACGTCTTCGGCAAGGGCTATGGCAACGACGTCATCGCGCCGTCGAGCGACGCGTTCGACCCTGACAGCACGCCCGATGTGATTCAGCTCGGCGCCGGTTTGCGCCGCCAGAACATCACGCTGCGGCGCGAAGGCCAGACCGACAACCTGCTGCTGACGATCAACGGCAGCACCGACAGCCTGCTGATCTCCGACTACTTCCGCGGCGGCGCGAGCGGCTATCAAGCCGCGACCATCCAGTTCGCCGATGGCGGCAGCCTGAGTTTCAACGATGTCAACAAGCTGCTGCTCGGCGGCACGCCCGGCAATGACGTTCAGATCGGCACCGATGGCGCCGATCTGATTCAAGGCCAGGCCGGCAATGACACGATCTTCGGCGGTTCGGGCAACGACACGCTGCTGGGCGCTGCCGGTGATGACCGTTTGGCAGGCGAAGCGGGCAACGATTCGTTGGTCGGTGGCGCCGGCAAGGACACTTACCTCTTCGGCCGTGGTTCGGGCAAAGACACGATCGACAACGCAAGCGGTGAGATTGGCGTCTTCAACCAGGACAGCATCTTGCTGGCCAGCGGCATCACCAGCAAGGACGTGACGCTCAGCACCTCGCGCGAAGATCTGGTGATCAACCTGAAGGGCACCACCGACAGCCTCGTCGTCAAGGGCTACTTCAGCTGGCTCGGCCTGTCGGCCTCCACCGTGCAAAGCATCAAGTTTGCCGATGGTACGAGCTGGAACTATGCAACCGTGTGGAGCCGGCTTAACGGGCTGGCCCTGACCGCCGAAGCCGGGACCCCAAGCAGCGCCGACGCGGCCTCAGGGTCGACCGGTACGGACACGGCGCCTGCGCTGGCCGCGCCGAATCAGCCCCTGGACTCGGCGGAAGCGCCAACAGCGGGCGCACTCAATGCCATCGGTGGCACCGATGGCCGGGATCACCTGGTCGGCACCGTGGGCAACGACAGCCTGAGCGGGCTCGGCGGTAACGACACGCTCGAAGCCGGCGCAGGCGATGACGAGGTGTTGGGCGGCGACGGCAACGACCTGATCAGCGGCGAAGATGGACTCGACCTGCTGATCGGTGGCCGCAGCAATGACACCCTGCTCGGCGGCGCGGGCGACGACAAGCTCACCGACAGCTTCGGCAACAACTTCTTGGACGGCGGTGCCGGCAACGACTCGCTGTGGGCCGAAGGTGGCAACGACACCCTGCTCGGCGACACCGGCAACGACATCCTCTGGGGTGGCGCAGGTAACGACGAATTGCGCGGCGGCGATGGCGACGATCAGCTCTCCGGCGGCGAAGGCCATGACCTGCTGGATGGCGGCGCCGGCAACGATCTGCTGACCGGCGGCGACGGCTACAACGCTTACGCGTTTGGCAAGGGCTACGGCCAGGACACAATCTGGGCATCGAGCCTCGACGACGAAACGGTGCGGCTGGAGTCCGACGTGCTTGCCAGCGACGTGCGGCTGCTGCGCCAGGGCGATTCGTTGCTGCTCAGCATCAAGGGCACGACCGACACCTTGCTCGTTCGCGATTTCTTCGTCGCCGAAGGCACGGCCGGCTATGCGATCAACAACATCCGCTTTGCCGATGGAAGCTCATGGGGCTTCAACGTCATTCGAGACAAGGTGTTGGCCGGCAGCGCACGCGACGATGAGTTGACGGGTTATGCCTCGGACGACCGCCTTTCCGGCCTGGCCGGCAATGACGTGATTCGCGGCCGCTCGGGCAACGACACGCTGGATGGCGGCGCAGGCGACGATCAACTGTATGGCGACAAGGGCAACGACATCCTGATCGATGGCGATGGCAACGACCAGTTGTTCGGCGGTGAAGGCGATGACGAGCTGTTCGCCAACCAGGGCAATGACCTGCTGGATGGCGGCGATGGCAACGACGTGCTGCATGCCAATGTCGGCGACAACCGCTTGCTCGGCGGGGCCGGCGATGACGCCTTGCGCATCAAGGGCAACGGTGCCAACTCGCTCTATGGCGGCAGCGGTGACGACACGCTGTCGGTGGAAGGCACCGGCAGCAACCGGCTGTTTGGCGGCGAGGGCCAAGACCTGCTGATCGGAGGCTCGGGCAACACGGTATTCGATGGCAGCGCGGGCGACGATGAGATCCGCTTCGTCGGCGGTCAAAACACGGTCGTGTTCGGCCGCGGTTCGGGCCACGACACCGCGGGCGGCCTCGCGCATGCCGGCAATGCAGTTCAGCTCCAATATGACATTGCGGCCGACGACGTGATCTTGCAACGCGGTGAAAACAATGAGCTGGTCGTGACCTTGCGAGACACCGATGACAGCTTGCGCATCGATGGCTACTTCGCTGACGGCGACGGCGGCCAGGCCATCGACAGCATCCGTTTCTTCGACGGTACGCAATGGACGATCGCCGACATCGAACGGCAGTTGGTGGGGGAAGCCGCAGTCGACGGCGGCGCCGGATCGACGCTCACACCGGCTACGGGAGGCAGCCTGAGTCACCTGAGTCCGGCCATCGCGGCACTGGAACAGTCGGACAGCTTGATCTCGCGCAGCAACGCTTTGCTGTCGGCGATGGCCGCCTTTGCACCTGCGGCATCGAGCGACGCCATCGGCACGGTGGCGATCTCGTCGCCGAATGTCAGCTTGGCCACCGACTGGAGGTAGGCACAAGGCGCTTCATTGCGCCTGCCCCGCACGGCCGAGCCCGCTTCGCGCATCGGCTCTGCTGCCCGGCCCGTGCGGGGCCTTGAACCGCCCCTCGCTTCTCGCTTCCTTCACGCACTGACGCGCGGCCTTGCACCTGCTCCCTGGCGTGCGCCTTTCAGCGCACCCGCTGCAAGGGTGCATTCATCACTTCATCCACCCCCACCTCAGGAGATTTTCAAGAACCAGCCGACCGAACAAGGCATTTGAAGCAGCAGCACCACAACACACAGGGATCAACAACATGACTCACGCTACTGATAATTCTCGGAAGACTTCCTTCAAGTCCAGGCGCAGCGCCCGTTCAAACGCGGGCCCTGCGGATCCAACCCCATGGCACTCATGGGCAAGGTTCGACGCCTCGGCAGCACCGCCAGCCACGACGCCCAAAGTGAGCCTCATCCAGGGCACCGATGGCGATGACCATCTCATCGGCACCGGCAGCGCCGAACTGATCACAGGCGGTAATGGCAACGATGAGATTGAAGGCCACGGGGGCCAGGACACGATCGATGGCGGCGGCGGCAACGACCGTCTCGATGGCGGCGACGGCAATGATGTGCTGCTCGGCAGCGACGGCAATGACGTCTTGGCCGGCGGCACCGGCAGCGATACCCTGTACGGGGGTGCCGGCTACAACACCTACCTCTTCGGCAAGGGCGCAGGGCAAGACTGGCTGCGCGCCGCTGGTGGCGAACAGGAAGTCTTGCGCCTGGATGCCAGCGTGCTGGCTGCTGATGTGCGGCTGAAGCGCACTGGCGATGATTTGCGCATCACGATCAAAGGCAGCACCGACAGCTTGACCGTCGTTGACTTCTTCGTCAACGAAGCCACGGCCGGGCATGAACTCGACCTGATTCAATTCGCCGACGGCACCCGCTGGGGCCTGAACACGCTGCGCAGCAAAGTGCTGGCCGGCAGCGCAGCTGCCGATACGCTGACAGGTTATGCCTCTGCCGACCGCATCACCGGCCTGGATGGAGATGATCTGATCCACGGCCGCTCGGGCAACGACACGCTGGAAGGCGGCGATGGCAACGACCAGCTCTTTGGCGATCAGGGCGATGACCTGATCTTCGACGGTCGAGGCAATGACCGTCTGGATGGCGGTGCGGGCAATGACCGCTTGCATGCCGATGAAGGCGACGACACGCTGTTCGGTGGCAGCGGCGCTGATGATCTGCAGGTGGCAGGCAATGGCCACAGCCTCGTTCATGGCGGCGATGGCAACGACACGATCTCGGCCAGCGGAAGCGGCCACCACGTGGTTGATGGCGATGCCGGTGACGACTCGATCAACGTCGAGTACGGCCGACACGAAGTGTTTGGCAGCGATGGCAATGACCGGTTAAATACCTCGTACACCGAACTGGCCCGCCTCGACGGCGGCGCCGGCAATGACACGATCACCGGCTGGTTCAGCAACAGCATCACGGTGTTCGGCCGAGGCGACGGCCATGACGCGATCGACACCTTGTTTCAAGGAGAGCATTCGATCGAGTTCAAAAAAGGCATCACGACCACGGATGTGCAACTGCGCCGCAACGCTGACGACGACCTCGTCATCCAGCTCAAGGGCAGTGACGACAGCGTCACGGTGTATGGCTACTACACCTACCTCAGCAAAGCGGCCTATGCCATCTCGAGCATTCATTTCACCGAGGGCGGCGTGACCTGGACCATCGCTGACATCGCCCGCGAGATCATCGCTGGCACCGAAGGCGACGACGTGCTGTACAGCGACTACGACGGACCGGTGATCCGAGGCTTGGGCGGCAACGATGAACTGCATGGCACGCTCGCCGCCGAGACTCTGGACGGCGGCACCGGCAATGACACCTTGTATGGCGAGATCGGCAGCGACACTTATGTCTTCGACCATGGCTATGGGCACGATGTGATTGCGCCGCTCGACTTCAGTTTTGATACCGGGCACGCGCCAGACAAGATCAAGCTGGGCGACAGCGTCTCCACCGATGAAGTCGTGCTTCAACGCATCGCCCATTCGGACGACCTGCTGCTCAGCCTGGCAGGTAGCAGCGACAGCTTGTTGATCCAGCACTATTACGCCGGCTCACTGGCAGGCGACCAATACACCGAGATCGACTTCGGCGATGGGTTGACCTGGAACTTCGACGAAGTCAAGCGCCGCATCAGTAGCCAGCCCGTCGCATCCGGCAGCGCAGCAGCTCATTCAGCGGCCACGCTGCAGGGCCAGGCGGAAACACTGGTGTCGGCGATGTCCGTCTTCGCGCCATCGGCTGCTTCGGACCTGCTGGTGATGAACACGTGGGCGACAGCGCCTGTGTGGGCAGCAAACGCCAGATAAGCTTGCGCGCTACGCAAAGAGGCCGCGCACCGTGGAGAACCCTGCGGTGCGCGGCCTGCAGCCATCGGCCGCTTAGCGATAAGCGGCCGGCAACAACGCAGCGATTCCCATCCCACCTTAGCCCACCGACCACGGCATGCGCATCCTCGTCGTTCATCAAAACTTTCCCGGCCAGTTCGGCCACCTGACGCAAACCTGGGCGCAACGCCCCGGTTGGGATGTGCGCGCACTTGGGCGCAGTACCGCACCGGGCCTGGCCGGCTTCAACAAGCTGCTGCGCTACAAGCTGCACCGCGAGAGCCACCCGCATCAGCATGCTTATCTGCGGCAAATGGAAGCCGCGACCTTGCATGGCCAGGCCACCGCGCGCGCGATGCTGCAAATGAAGGACAGCGGCTTCACACCCGATGTGATCGTGGCCCACCCCGGCTGGGGCGAAACGCTTTATGCGCGCGATGTGTACCCCGATGCGCGGCTCGTTCATCTTTGCGAGTGGTACTACAACGCCGAGGGCGCCGATCTCGGCTTCGACCCCGAATTTCCGTTGAGCTTCGATGACCGTGCGCGCATCCGCACCTGGAATGCGCTGCACACGCTGAACCTCACGCAATGCGACGCCGCCATCAGCCCGACGCAATGGCAGCGCAGCCGCCACCCCGACATCTTTCTGCCGAAGATCACCGTGCAGCATGAAGGCATCGACACCGAGACACTGACGCCCGACCCGCACGCAAGCTTCACCACGCCCAGCGGCGTGACGCTGAAGGCAGGTGACCCGGTGCTGACCTATGTCGCGCGCAACCTCGAGCCTTACCGCGGCTTTCACATCTTCATGCGGGCGCTGGAGAAGATCCAGCAGCAGCACCCGAACTGCCATGCGGTGATCGTGGGCGCCGATGGCGTGAGCTACGGCAAGAAGCCGAAGGATGCCGCGAACTGGCGGGAGCACATGCTGGGCGAAGTCAAGCTGGATGCGGCCCGCACGCACTTCCTCGGCCGCGTGCCTTATGCGAGCTACCTGAAAGTGCTGCAAGTCTCTGCGGCCCACACTTACCTCACCTACCCCTTCGTGCTGAGCTGGTCGCTGCTGGAAGCGATGGCCTGCGGCGTACCGATCATCGGCAGCGACACCTCACCGTTGCGCGAAGTGATTCGAGATCAACGCAATGGCCGGCTGGTGGATTTCTTCGACGCCGCGGCCGTCGCGCGCACCGCACTGGAGATGATCGACAACCGCCGCGACCAGATCCCGATGCGCAAGCAGGCCCGTGTCGATGCGCAACCGTACAGCCACCGCCACGGCATCGAAGGCTATGACAAGCTGCTGAGCGTCTAGCCTCACGGCTGGCTGAAGACCCCTCCAGACAAGCCGCCTGATCAGCAGGCAGGCCTGGCAACCGTTGGGGCAAATTCCGTTCGAGCTCGACCTTTCATCCGACTTCATTTCGGCCGTCTTGACCTTGGCTTCGGCGCCGAGCCCTCCGTGCTGCATCGCTCAGCCCTGCGTTGACCCGCGCTGCGCCCGAACCTGCCGGTAAATCAGGTGTGGCAAGGTGGCTGCGCAGGTATGCATCGGTGCGGGCATGCGCCCAATCTTGCTTTAGGGTAATCAGGCCATATTGCATATGGCGAACAACGCGCAGTACGTCCGCAGAGTACGTCCCCAGAAATAGCGTTTCATAAACCATTCGAGCGAACTGACGACTTCAGTAAATAAATGAAGGGAAACCTTTAATTACAGCGAGTCATCAAATCACTCCAAAAATAATAAATGGATTCCATATCGGAAGCCAGCACACACAAACAACATTTTCTATGCGAATCGAGGCCTTCGACCTCGGCAATGCGCTGGCCCGACCTCTCAGAAATCAACCCTCTCGAAGGACAAGTATGCCCAATTCCACCACCGACAAGAAAAATACGCCCGCCAATGAAAAACCTCCCGCAAACTTTACCCAATCCAGCATTTCTGGCTATGCCTGGGGATTGCTGGATTTTGGTGCCATCGGTGTCAAACTGATTGAGCTGGATTGGTATAAAACCCTGGCTGGCCTCTTCAAAAAACCCCCGACCACGCCGGTATCTTTGACCGGAACCGACGATGACGAGCGCTTGATCGGGGGTACCGGCGATGACACATTGAATGGTTTGGCCGGGAACGACACGCTCGACGGCGGCGCCGGCAGCGATGTGCTGGACGGTGGCGAGGGCCATGACTTTTTGGTCGGTGGCGGTGGCTCGAACGTCTTGAGCGGCGGGGCCGGCAAAGACAGCTTGCTGGGTGGCAGCGGCAACGACCAGCTTGATGGCGGCGAAGGCGACGACATCCTGTTTGGCGGCGCCGGCAATGACCTGCTGGACGGCGGCAGCGGTAACGACACCTACCTGTTCGGTAGCGGCTTTGGCGACGACACCCTCAACGCCTACGACAGCACCGCGAACAAGCAGGACGTGATTCAGTTCGATCACAAGGTGCGCGCGAGCGACGTGACGGTTCGCCGCGATGGCGACGCCTTGCTGCTCACCGTCAAAGGAAGCACCCCCAGCAGCAGCCTGCGCGTGACCGACTATTTCGTGGCCGATGCCAGCGGCGGCTATCAGATCGAGAAGATCAAGTTCGCCGACGGCACGAGCTGGGACGTCAACGCCATCAAGAGCAAGGTGCTCGTGGCCAGCGGGGGCAATGACACCCTGACCGGCTATGCGAGCGCCGACAGCATCAGCGCGGCTGGCGGCAACGATGTGGTGCACGCCCACGCCGGCAACGACACCATCGATGGTGGCGATGGCCGCGACCAGCTGTATGGCGAAGACGGCAACGACCTGCTGAAAGGCGGCGCGCAAGACGACCTGCTCGACGGTGGCAATGGCGCCGACAGCCTGCTCGGCGGTGGCGGCCGGGATTCGCTCTATGGCGGGCTGGGCGCCGACACGCTCGACGGCGGCAACGGCAACGACCTGCTGGTCGGCGGCCTGGGCAATGACACTTATCTGTTCGGCCGCGGCTCGGGCCAGGACACGATCAACTCCTATGACGGCACGCCGAAGAAACTCGACGTGGTGCGCCTCGGCGCTCAGGTGCTGACAAGCAACGTGACCTTGAGCCGCGAAGACCATGCGCTGCTGCTGTCGATCCAGGGCGGCACCGACACCCTGCGCATCGCCGACTTCTTCAGCGACAGCTTCGAAACCTCCGGCTACCAGATCGACCAGCTGCAGTTCGCCGACGGCACCGTGTGGGACGCCGACACCATCAAGGCCTTGCTGCTGACCGGCACCGATGGCGATGACACCTTGATTGGGTATGAAACCGACGACACGCTCTCGGGCATGGGGGGCAACGACATCCTCTACGGTCGAGACGGCAATGATTTGCTGGACAGCGGCGAAGGTGACACGCACCAGCTCTTCGGCGGTGACGGCGATGACAGCCTCTATGGCGGTGGTGGCGAAGACACGCTCGACGGTGGCGCGGGCAATGACCAGATCGACGGCGGCGCTGGCGTCAACACCGTGCTGTTCGGTCGAGGCTATGGCCAGGACACCTTGTCTAACCGCTTCGGTAGCCATGAAAGCGCCATCCAGTTGGGTGAGGGCCTGTCGGCCAGCGACGTCACGCTGCGCCGAAACGATGCTTCGCTGACCTTGTCCATCAGTGACAGCGACGACCAGTTGACGATCGGACGCTATTTCTCGGACCTGAGCTTCGAGAGCTACAACATCGGCAGCATCCAGTTCGCCGATGGCACGGTCTGGAACACCGCGGACATCCAGACGCAGATCCTGGCCGCGACCTCCGGCAATGACTCGATCGTCGGCTCCGATGAAGACGAATCCATCCGGGGCCTCGCCGGCGACGACCTGCTGCTGGGCATGTATGGCGATGACACGCTGGATGGCGGCGCAGGCAATGACACTTTGATCGGAGGCTACGGCAGCGATACCTACCTCTTCGGCAAAGGCTCGGGGCACGACGTGATCGGCGAGGTCGGCAACGACAACTTCGGCGGCGCAGACACCCAAATCCAACTCGGCGCCGGCATCGCAACAAGCCAGGTCACGCTGACCCGCAAAGGCAACTCACTCGTCATCGCGCTGAAGGGCGATGCAGACAGCCTCGTCGTCACCGACTACTACCGCACCACCAGCCCCGACGAAGGGCGGCAGTTCATCCCGATCCACTTCGCAGACGGCAGCACCTGGCGCGTCGACGAGGTCAACCGCCACGTGCTCGCCACCAACAGCAATGACACAGTGATTGGCAGCGCAGCGGCCGACACCCTGCAAGGCCTGGCAGGTGACGACGTGATCTACGGCCTGGCCGGTAATGACACGCTGGACGGCGGTGCGGGCAACGATTTGCTCGATGGCGGTGCGGGCAATGACACTTACCTCTTCAACAAGGGCTCGGGCCAAGACAGCATCTTTGCCTTCGATGGCATCGAAGGTCGAAGCGATGCGATTCAGTTTGGCGCCAAGATCACAGCCGCCGATCTGAGCTCCAGCCTCAATGAAGACGGCAGCCTGACGCTCAGCCTGAAGGGCAGCACCGACAGCCTGACCATCCTCAACTTCAGCGATCCGAACTTTCAGGTGCAAACCGCGCGCTTCGCCGACGGCACGGTGTGGGATCTGACAACGAAGCAGTACGCTGCCTCGCCGACGCCGACGCCACCCGCCCTCCCCGCAACGCCAACCAGCGCCGCTCAGCCACTACTCGTCAGCCGGGCCGACAGCCTGGTCTCGGCGATGGCGGCCTTTGCGCCACCGGCTGCCGGTGATACGCCGATCGGCATCAGCAACCCGGCGTTGCTGAACGCCTTGCTGGCAACCGACTGGAAGTAAGCCACTTCCCTTCGTCACGCCATGACGATCGCCCGGCACCTCGACTTCGGTCGGGTTGCCGGGCTTTTTTATGTGCAACTTCGGGACACTCAGCATCTGATAACAAAGCCCTCCAGCGGCAGTGTCGGTTCAATGCCGCGTTTCCATTCGGAACATGGGCCTTCGAGTTATGTCAGCACCTCAGTTCTGTTAGCCCATTCGGCCGTGACAAGGTTTCGCTTATCCGCATCCCCCAAACGGAGGAGCGGGTCACTGACAAATTGCGGATAAAGTCACACCAGCTCACACGATGTGAAGCCATAAGTAAAACAACAAGGTCAACAACAGGGAGGGAGCCTTGCGCCCCACAGTCACAGCGAACTCGCTGGCCATTC
>CAXTCD010000141.1:0-13885 GCA_964242145.1 uncultured Rhizobacter sp. | reverse complement strand
GAGAACAGCAGCAGCTTTTCCGTCAGCGTGGTCTTGCCCGCGTCAGGGTGGGAAATGATGGCAAAGGTGCGGCGGCGGCGCACCTGCGAGGTCAGCTCGGTGGACATGCTTGGGCGCAGCGCAAACAAAACGCGCCGCCTCGTGAAAACCCGAGATTATCGGGCTTGGGCGGTAGCGTGTCGCGACAGGCTGTCCATCGCGTGTGCGCAGCCACGGGAGTGAGCTGTGCCGAGCCGGGTTCATCCGATCAACAGGCCCTCACCGATCCACTGTTGAAGCGAGCTGACGACTGCTGCAGCCGCCGCGTCGTCGCCGACCTCTCGGGCGGCCACGATGCACAGTGCGGCAAAAGGCTGGCCGCGCAGGGCGGCGTCGAGCAGTTGGGTTTCCAGCGCGCTGGCAGCCGAACGCCAGCGGGTCTCCAGCGCCGGGCGCCAGACCAGCAGCCAGTGCACGTCGGCTTGCGGCTCGGGAAGTTCGACTTGGCCGTCAGCATCGCCATCGCTGTCGCCCTGTTGCAGCGCACGCCAGGCCGGCTCGATGCGCCATTGCAGATGGACTCGGCGCAGGCTGGGATGAAAGCTCAGGACCCAATCGGGCCATTGCTCGGTGGGCCGAAATTGCATCACCTCGGCCATCGTCAAGGGTGTGGCGTCGGCCGCATCGAAGGCATCGCGCAGTGCCCATTCCATGCGGGCCAGGTCGATGAACGCCGGATGCGGCACGAGTTCGGGCTGCTCGGCCATGAAGTCGGCCAGGCGGTGGCCGAACCAGCGGATCGATGGATGCTGAGACGGATGGGCTTGAAGGTAGGCCTCAGCCAATGCATCGAAGGCTTCGTCGCCCATTGCACGGGGCAACACGCCGTGGTTGTCGCGCAGTGCGGCGGTCAGCCGCGCCGCGTAGGCGTGCTGGTAGATGCAAAGCAGCGGTTCGCGGCCTTCAGTTTGCCGCAGCAGATCGGCTGCCACCGTGGAAGCCGGCGAGACGATGGCTTTGCGCAAGCGGGTTTGCTGTTCGGCCAGGGTGTGCATGGCGTGGGCGGGTGAAGGGAGGGAAGAAAAGCGCCCGGCAATGACGCTCATGCAGTCTGCAAGCTGGAGGCTTCGGTGCGCGCGCCGGCCGGCGGTTCCGCCAGCGCCTCGGCCTGAATCTGCCGCGCCTGGCCCAGCTCGGCGAGCAGGTCGGCCAGCGGTGGAATGTGGTCGTCGCGTTCGATCATCGTGGGCACTGCGCCGAAGCGGCCCACCGTGTGGCGGTAGAGCGACCAGACCGCGTCGCACACCGGGTGGCCGTGGGTGTCGATCAGGTAGCTGCCGTGATCTTCATGGCCGGCGAGGTGGATCTGGCGCACACGCTCGCGCGGCATTGCGTCGATGAACTGCCGCGGGTCGAAGCCGTGGTTGACGCTGCTGACGTAAACGTTGTTGACGTCGAGCAGCAGCTCGCAATCGGCGCGCTGCAGCAGTTCGGTGATGAACTCCCATTCGCTCATCTCGTCGCCTTCGAAGCTGACGTAGCTCGACACGTTCTCCAGCAGCAGGCGGCGGCCGAGAACGTCTTGCACCTGCCGCACGCGATCGGCCACATGGCGCAGCGCAGCCTCGGTGTAGGGCAGCGGCAGCAGGTCGTGCAGGTTGTGGTGGTCGACGCCGGTCCAGCAGAGGTGGTCTGACAGCCAGGCGGGCTCGATGCGCGCGGCCAGCGCCTTCAGCTCGCGCAGATAACCGAGGTCCAGCGGGTCGGTGCTGCCGATGGACATCGACACGCCGTGCATCACCATCGGGTGATCGCGGCGCAGGCGGTCCAGGTGGTGCAGCGGCTTGCCGCCCGCGACCATGAAGTTCTCGGAGATCACTTCCAGCCAGTCGACACCCGACGGGCCGGGGCCGAATTCGGCGTAGTGCTCGGGGCGCAGGCCCAGGCCGAAGCCATTCAGCGGCGAGCTGCTTGATGTGTTCATCGCGAAAGCCGGCATGCGGGCAGATTGCCTCGCACGCCGGGCTCCTGGTTGGCATTCAATCGGGTGCCTAACTCGTCATCTGACATGACGACGAATGGGCACCTGCCCAAACCGCGAACGCGGATTTATTTCGCGACGCTGCCGCCGGCCTTGGTGCACTCTTCGGCCGTCTTCTTGCTGACCCAGCCCTGACCCTTGCAGGTGTTCTGGCCCTTGCACTCGCTCTTGGCGGTCTTGCATTCCGAGGAACCTTTGCAGGTATTGGCGCCGGAGCATTTGACGTGGCCGTCGTCCGCGGCGTGGGCGGGCGTGGCGACCATGCCCATCGAGAAGAGGGCGGCAGCGGTGGTGGCGAGGGCGAGGCCGGATTTGATGTTCAGCATGATGGTTGTCCTTGATTCGAGTGGATGACTAACAAGGCGCGGGTTCGGTTGGAACGATGCACCGCGCTTGCCTTTCTCTGTCGATCGATTCCAAGCGTTCTTACATGACGAAATGCAAAAAATCGCCGTGCCCTGGCGCTCAATCGCCCTGCATCAAGGCCACCAGTTCGTCGGCCTTCAGCACGCCGCCGATGTCGCCGCCTTCGAGCACGCTGTCGGCCAACTCGCGCTTGCTCTGGTGCAGCGCGACGATGCGCTCCTCCAGCGTGCCGCCGTTCACCAGCCGGTACACCGTCACCGGCCGCTGCTGGCCGATGCGGTGGGCGCGGCCGCTGGCCTGGTCTTCGGCAGCGGGGTTCCACCACGGGTCGGCGATCACCACATAGTCGGCCATCGTCAGGTTCAAGCCGAAGCCGCCGGCCTTCAGGCTGATCAGGAACAGGTCGCCTTCGCCGGCCTGGAAGGCGGCGACACGGCGTGTACGTTCCGCGGTAGGTGTGGCGCCGTCCAGGTATTGATAGCGGATGCCGGCGGCATCGAGCGGTTCGCGCAGCAGCGCCAGGAAGTCGACGAACTGGCTGAATACGAGCGCCTTGTGGCCGTTGGCCGACAGCTCGGCGGCCAGCTCGCCGAAGGCCTGCACCTTGGCGCCGGTCAGCCCGAGTTGCGGGCTGACCAGCCGCGGGTCGCAGGCGGCGCGGCGCAGCTTGGTCAGCTGGGCAAGGATGTTCATTTGCGCCTGGCCGGCCGGGCTGCCGGCCAGCGATTGCTGGGCCGCTTCCAGCGCTTCGCGGCGCAGCGCTTCATAGTGCGCGCGCTCGGCGCCATCGGCCTGCACCGTCAGCGTCAGCTCGGTGCGCGGCGGCAGGTCGTCCAGCACCTGGGCCTTGGTGCGACGCAGGATGAACGGCGAGATCAGCCGGCGCAGGCTGCGCTGGGCCTGGCGGTTGCGGTCGCGCTCGATCGGGCCGGCAAAGCGCTCATTGAAGCGCGCGAGGCTGCCCAGCAGGCCGGGGTTGCACACCCGCATCACCGACCACAGCTCGGACAGCCGGTTCTCGATCGGTGTGCCCGACAAGGCGAGCCGGAAGTCGGCGCGCATGTCATGCACGGCCTGCGATCGCTTGGCGGCTGCGTTCTTGATGGCCTGGGCTTCATCGAGCACCAGCGTGTGCCATTCGCGCGCTGCGAAGGCGGCCACGTTCTGCTGATGCAGCTGGTAAGACACCATCATCACGTCGTGAGGGCCGAGGTGATCGAACGAGCCCGCGCGTTCGACATCGGCAAACACATGGAACTGCAGCGTTGGCGCGAAGCGGCGGGCCTCGGCCTGCCAGTTGCCCATCAACGAGGTCGGCGCGATCAGCAGTGCTGGGCCACCGGCGGAGCGCGCCAGCAGCACCGCCAGCGACTGCAGCGTCTTGCCCAGGCCCATGTCATCGGCGAGGCAGGCGCCGAGCCCGGCATGGGCCAGGCGCATCGCCCATCGGTAGCCTTCTTCCTGATAAGGCCGCAGCTCGGCTTGCAGGCCGGGCGGCAGCGTGATGGCCTTGTCTTGCGCGGCCAGCAGCTGCTCGATGCGCCGATGGAAGGCGGGGTCGGCATCGAGCTGCGCGCCATCGGTCACCGCGCTCAGCCAGTTGGCCGCCACCCCCGGCAGCTGGGCTTCGCCGCGCTGCACTTCGACCACCGTGGCCATTTCATCGAGGCGCGCGCGCAGCTCCTGTGTCAGCGCCAGGTAACGGCCTTCGCCCAACGGCACAAAGCGGCCCCCGCCCTTGCGGCTCCATTCGATCAACTGGCTCAGGCTGAACACCAGGTGCTCGTCGATCTTCACGCCGCCTTGCAAGGCGAGCCAGTCGGTGGCGGTGCGCACGTTCACCTGCAGCTGACCCAGGGTGGCGGTGTCGACCCGCAAGGCCTTGCCGGCCGGCCAGTCGAGTTCGGCCACCGCGCCGCCCGGCGCGGTCAGCGCATGCAGCCGCTCGACCAGTTCCAGCGCGTGGTCGGCACTGTCGATCTGCCATTCGCTCGACGTGGCCGCCTGGCCGGTTTCCAGCATCGGGCAGGCGTCGAGCACGGCATCGAGGTTCGCGCGCTCTTGCGCCAGGTCGCGTTGTGCGCCGACGGTTTCTCCACCGATCGCCGACACCAGCCGGGCGCGGCCGCTGCCGGGCGGCAGCCGCGGACCGTCGACGCCGAGTGGCGCCACCACCAGCCGCAGCGACACGCCATCGCGCTGCGGTGCCAGCTCGGCACGCAGCCGCGCATCGGGCTCCACCTCGCGTGCGGCCTGCACTTCGTCGGCATGGATCTGGAAATGCGCGCCCAGGCCTTGCAGCACGTCTTGCAGCTGGGCCGAGCCATCGGCCGGCACCAGCAGACCATCGCCGAGCAACTGGGCCACGCGGCGGTGCGCCGCGCTCAGCCGGATCAGGCGGGCCCGCTGGGGTGAATCACGCAAGATGCTGACGGCCTGCAGCGCTTCGAGCTCCTTTTGCTCTGCCGCGCCGATGGCGGGGTAGCGGTGCATTTGCGGGCGTGGCGCGTGCAGCGTCGGCAGCATGCGCACGCGGCGCTGAGTGCCCACCGCGACGACGTCGATCTCCGGCCCGGCTTCGCTCAGCGCGACCGTGATGCCGGGTGCATCGGAGAACTCGACGTGCGGATGGCCGACCAGCGCGGCGATCGCCGCGGCCAGGTCCAGGCGCACGGTGCGCTCGGCAGGCATCGGCCGCACGGCGCGCGCAACGAGCGCATCGGCCGGCTGCAGCTTTTCGGCCTTCGCAAGACGGGCCAGCGATACCGGCTTGGCCTTGCCCCAGCCGCGCGGGCCGCGCTTTTGTTCGTGCGGCTCGATGTCGACCAAGGCGCCGTTGCGGGTGACGTCCAGCATCCACACGAGGCGGGTGTCGCCATGGGTTTCCGTTGAACTGCTGCCTTGTGATGGCGCGATCGCCAGCAGCGAGGCCAGCGCCGAGCGCCATGACGCCTCTGCCGGCGGCACAAAGAAATCGGCCGGCGGCGCTTCGCCTTGCAGCACGCGCGCCGCGTTGTCGATCTGGCCGAGCCAGGCAGTCAAGCCGCGTGCCGCAACGCGCTCGCGCAGCGCGTTGAGCGGGGCTTGCTGCGCAGCGCTCAACGGGCCGGTTTCATCGCCGCGCTGAAGCCAGGCGGCCATCAGCCAGCGCCAGGCATCGAAGGGGTCGATGCTGGGCGCGTGGGTCTTCGGCTTGAAGGCCTTCAGATCGCGGGCTTCGTCGCCGATGCGCATCTGGATCGCGCGGGCCACGATGCCGCTCCAGTGGTTGTCGTCCGGCGTTCGCTTGCCACCTTCGGCCAGGCAGAACTTCAGCGCCTTCTTCAAATGGTCCGCGCTCGGCTGCGCCAGCAGGCTCAGCACATAAGCCGTGACCAGCGTCAGCGGCAGCAGTTTTTTGCGCTTGCCCGAGTGCTCTTTCAGTGGGGTGAGCGCGCTGTCAAAGCCGGCTTCGGCTTCGGCCCACTGGCCTTGCTGCATCAGCCGGGCTGCGTCGATCGCCTGCGCAATCGCCTGCCAGTACGCGTCGGTCTTCGGCCCCTTGCGCATCGGCTTCAAAACCGCGTCGATCTCCGCTGCGCGGCCGGCCCACAGCAGGTGCTCGCAGGTGACCGCGCGCAGCGCAAAGCCGGTGTCGCCGCGGTGTTGCGCGAGGTAGCGTTCGGTCAGCGGGAACAGCGGGATCGTCGGCGCGTCAAGGTCCATCAGCAGCAGCGAATGGCCCTCGAACAGCAAGTCGCGTTGCAGAGGCGCCGGTAGGCGATTGAACAGCGCTTCGTCGAGCAAGTCAGTGACTGCGCGCCGCAGCACGTCATCCCATGACTGCCCGAAATGGCAGGCCGCTTTCAGCCGTTCGACTTCCTCGAACGGCACGCCGGTATAGATCTCGAGCCGCACGATCGCCACGGCGCTGAACAGATCGGCGAAGCCGTAGTAGGCATGCTCGCGGTAGCCCATCGCAGCGGCCAGGTGGGTGCGCAGCTCGGCCGCGTCATGCGTGTCGAGCCAGTGCAGGTAGACCGTGCTGAAGGCATCGGCCGCCACCTGCCAGTAGCCGGGGCGCAAATGGTCTTCGATCAGCCAGCCCGATGCGGCCAGCTGCAGCGTGAGCTGACGCACGTCTTCTGCCGTGTAACGCTTGCCTTGCGCATTTTTGGCGCCGAGCTGGGCCAGCATCGCGAGGAGCCAGGTCCGTGTGCGCATCGGGCCGCCCAGCGCCGCGGCGCCGAGCAGATCGTGTTCTTCGGCGGTCAGCGCGAGATAGGCGGCGAGGTCCTTCATCCCGCTAAGACAGCCGCCATTGCGACAGCCGTGGCCTCGACATTGCCGGTGTTCAGCCCGGCCACGCACATGCGGCCGGAGCGCACGAGATAGACCGCATGTTCTTCGCGCAGGCGATCGACCTGCGCGGCGCTCAGGCCGGTGTAGCTGAACATGCCGCGCTGGCTCAGGAAGTAGCCGAAGTCGCGGCCCGGCAGCTTCGCGCTGAGCACGGCGTGGAGCTGCTCGCGCATCTGGCGGATGCGCACGCGCATCGCGTCCAGCTCGGCGGCCCACTGCGCGCGCAACTCAGGGCTTTGCAGCACGCGGGCAACGATCTGGCCGCCGTGGGTGGGCGGGCTCGAGTAGTTCTTGCGGATCGTGCTCTTCATCTGGCCCAGCACCAGCTCGGCTTCGGCGGCTGTCGGGCAGACCACACTCAGGCCGCCGCAGCGCTCGCCGTACAGCGAAAAGCTCTTCGAGAACGAACTGGCACAGAAGAAGCTGATGCCGGCATCGGCCAGCGCACGCACCGCGAAGGCGTCTTCCTCGATGCCGTCACCAAAGCCCTGATAGGCGATGTCGACATAAGGCAGCAGCTCGCGCTTGCGGATCAACGGAATCAGCCGCGCCCATTGCTCGGCACTCAGGTCGACGCCGGTCGGGTTGTGGCAGCAGGCATGCAGCAGCACGATGCTCTTCGGCGGCAGCTGATCGAGCGCGGCCAGCATTTCTTCGAAGCGGATGCCGCCAGTGGCTGCGTCGTAATACGGGTAGGTGCTGACCTGGAAGCCGGCGCCTTCGAACATCGCGCGATGGTTGTCCCAGGTCGGGTCGCTGACCCAGACATTGGAGTTCGGGAAATAGCGCTTCAAGAAATCGCCGCCCACCTTCAGCCCGCCCGAGCCGCCCAGCGTCTGGATCGTCGTGATGCGCTGCGCCTTCACGGCCGGGTGCTCGGCGCCGAACAGCAGGTGCTGCACCGCCTGGCGGTAGTTGGCCGCGCCTTCCATCGGCTGATAGGAACGCGCGCCAATGGTCTGCAGCATCGCGCTCTCGGCGGTGCGCACCGCGTTCATCACCGGCAGCCGGCCGGCATCATCGAAATAAATGCCGATGCTCAGATTGATCTTGTTCGGCCGCGGATCTTTGCCAAAGGCCTCGTTGAGAGTCAGGATCGGGTCGCCGGCATAGGCGTCAACATGTTCAAACATGATCGGGCGGGGCAGTGGGGGTCGCCAAATTATCGGCGAGCACCGAAACTGGGGCCGATGCCGCCGATGCCGCCGATGGGCTTGCATGGGGCCCTGGGCCCGCCACGCCGTTCAGTTGCCGGCGCGATGGCCGATAAGAAAAGGTTCCGTGAATGGCGAGCGCAACACATAACCCTGCGCAACATGGGATTTTTCTCGCGCCGAATTCAAGGAGATAAGGGTGGCCTGGTGACTTTCCGATCTTTCCGCGTCAAAGCCCATTGGCTGACCTACCTGATCGCCTTGTCGGTGGCGCTGGCGGCGTTCGCCGTGGCCTGGACGGTGCGCAAGGAGCAGCTCTGGTCGGCGATGCAGGATGCCGCGCATGACGCCGCGCGCGAGGTCGGCCTGTCCACACGCTCCGCCCGCGACAGCGTCTACATGCTGCAAGGCGTGGCTAACGGGCTATTCCAGCAGCATGCCATCGACCTGTCGCCGGCCAACCAGAGCGCCATCGTCGAGCGGCTGGACATGCCCGGCACCTGGGTGATGCTGCCCACCGAACACCCGGCGCACATGGTCGTGCGCTCGTCAATAAGCAACCGTTTCACGTCGCCGAGCTTCAGCATGGTCGGCGCCAGGCCGGTGAGCGGCAGCGAGATCGGCCGCGAGATCGAAGTGGCGCTGACGCTGAGCCCGGCGCTCATCCGCGCCCGGCAGACGCAGTCGGCCGCGTCGGCGGTCTATTACCTGTCGGGCTACAGCTTCCAGCTGATCTACCCGCCGGCCAACGACGACATCCAGATGTTCGCGCCGGCCATGCTGAAGGGGCCGATCTACCAGGGCGGCCTGCCGGAGAACAACCCGTCGCGCACGCCGTTCTGGTCAGACGCCTATGACGACCCGAAGGGCAATGGCCTGATCAGCACGCTGAGCATTCCGGTCGACGATGCGCTGGGCGACTACCGCGGCGTCGCCGCGATGGACTTCCAACTCGACAGCCTGTCGCAGTTCGTCCGGCGGCCGGCGCTGGCCATCGGCACGGCCTTCGTGCTGGACGAGCATTCGCATGTGTTCGCACACCCGACGATGGTGGGCGGCGCGTCCGACCACGTGCCGCTGCTGGCCGAGGTTGCCAAGAAGGCCGGCGCCACCGGTGACTGGGCGGCGCTGCGCATGGCGCCGTCCAACAACCGGCAGGAGCTGGGCAACGAGATCGCGATCGCCTACGACATCGAGTCGACGCCGTGGCGCTATGTGCTGGTGGTGGACCGCCGCGATCTGGGCTGGGCGGCACTGCGCCACATGCCGTTCGAGGCGGCCGGCATCGTCGCGCTGATGATCATCCTCAGCTATGCCGAGAAGCGGCGCCGCGAGGCGGTGGTGTCGCTGCGCCGCAAGGCGGCCGAAGACGTGCTGCGGGCCGCGCCGGCGCCGGTGGCCGTGCTGCGCCAAAGCGATTTGTCGGTGATGCTGGCGAATGAGGCGCTGCTGCACTTGTTCGGCGTGTCGGTGGGTGTGGCCTCCAGCGCATCGGCGCCATCGACCACCAGCGCCTTGCTGCAGACCGCGCATCTGCAACTGCAGCAGCTGATGCTGCAGCTCTCGAAGCAAGGCTTGATGCAGGCCGCCGCCACGCTCGCCGAAGTGCCTTTGCACCGCGCTGACGCGACACTGTTCTGGGTGCTGGTGCGCTGCGTCGCGATGGTCCATGAAGACCGCCCGGCCTGGCTGTGCAGCCTGACCGACGTGACCGCATTGAAGCAGGCCAAGGACCAATTGGAGACGCTGGCCACCACCGACCCCTTGACCGGTGCGCTGAACCGCCGCGCGGTGACGGCTCGCGCCGGCATCGAGCTGCGCCGGGCCTCGCGCACGGCGGCCGGCTTCGCGGCCTTGCTGCTGGACATCGATCACTTCAAGAAGGTCAACGACAACTTCGGCCACTCGACCGGCGACCGCGTGCTGCAGGCCGTGTCGCTCGCCTGCCAGAGCGTGCTTCGCGATGTCGACGTGTTCGGCCGCTGGGGTGGCGAAGAGTTCATCGCGCTGCTGCCCGACACCGAACTCGAAGGCGCCGAGACCGCCGCCGAGCGCATCCGGCTCGTCATCGAACACCTGGTGCTGGAAGCCGATGACGGCGCGGCGATCCGCACCACGGTGAGCATTGGCGTATCGGTCTGGCTGCATAACGGCGACACGCTCGAAGCCCTGCTGATGCGTGGCGATGCTGCGCTTTATCAAGCCAAGGGCACGGGCCGCAACCGTGTCTGCATCGCGAGCCAAGTCAGCGGTGGCGCGCAGCCGGCTTCGCGCAACCTGCAGCCGCCGGCTTAGTTGGCTCGACGCCATGCAGGATGAGACGGCCGATTCAACGCGGCTTCATCGCGCTCATCCACCAGCTTCATCCACCAGCCATTCCATCCAGCGCCCATGCGGGTGCGATCTGGCCATCGTCTCGAAGGCCAGGCCCGAAGCGGTAGCGTGGCACAAGGTCCACAGCGTGCCGGAGGCGGTTTCCGGGTGAACGGGTGGCGGTACCCGTGCTTCGCCGATCGACAGCGAAGCCGGTTCGGCCGATAACCATAACGCGCCACGAGTGCGCACAAGGCCGGTGACCGTCTGGATGTGATGCTGCAAGGCCGCCCGCTCGAAATACGTGAGCACCCAGCTGTTGAAGATCACCGGCTGAAACCCCGCGGGCAGGCTGTCGAGCCAGGGGCCGATGGCAGCGCTGCAATCGGCTTCGTGCCGCACCGGCCAGCGGCTCGCGCGGGCCAGTGCCACGGCCTGGTCGAAGCGCTGTGCACGCAGCCGGTCGCTCGGCCACAGGCAGGCGCGCAGCCAGCGCACCGCCGCTTCATCGTCGATGTCGATCGGCGCCGGGTCGATTCCCAGCCGCGTGGCGATCTGCGGCGCGTGCGTGGAACGTGGCGGGCGCTTCGGGCCGACGAGTTCGCAAACGAGGGCCGGTGCATCACCGGACGCAGGGACTGTGTCGCCGTCGATCGACGACAGTTCGTACCGATAGACATCGACGCCCAGATTCAGGCCCGCGCTGCAACCTACATCCAGCAAGGCCAACGGCCGGCCATTGCTGCGCAGTGCCAGGGTCTGCAGGATCGGCCACAGCACGGCGCAACGGCCGATCTCATTCGTCTGCGTGCTGTGGCTGCCGATGCAGGCGCGGAGCAAGGTTTCTTCTTGCCGCACGAAATCTCTAACGATGTTACTGAGCGCCGCGTCGGGCGCACGCAGGCCGCCACAACTCGGGAAGTAGGCAGCCAAGGCATGTTCAGCGCCGCTCAGCAGCCGATCGTGAAGGGCGGCCAGCCACAGGTTAGGGCGGCGCTGTTCGTCGGGTGCGTCATGCATCACATCGAGCAGCGAGGCGTCGCCAGCGGCGATGCGGCTCAAGGCCTGGTACAGCGGCTCTTCGGGGCAATCGTGATCGGCAAAGTGATGAAAGCGTGCGGCCAGGCGCTCGTGCTCGGCGCGGTCGAGTGGCGGGCCGGGATGGGCGGGTTGGGCAGGTGAGGACTTGGAAGGCATTGAATCGGTGGACATGGCATTCGATCGCGTTGATTTCACAGAGTGACTTGTGGCAGCGCTGAGGCGAGCAGGGCAGAACGCGGCCGAAGCTTGGCGCTCAAGCCGTCGAACGAACGGGGCGTCTGAAACAACCCACAAGCTGAGTGCTCAGCCTAACTGCGCGCCCGCTCCAGCTTTGTCGGCTGGCCGACAATTCCCCGATGCAAGCAGACATCGAAACTTTGTTGGCGGCCAGCCTGCCGGATCTGCAATTGAAGGCCGCGCATTGGAAAGTGCTGCTGCCTTTGTGCCGTATACGCCGGCTCGCACGATCGGCCGTGCTGCAGGCAAGGCACGCCAACGCCGGCGCTGTTCGGCAGCTTGCAGGGAGAGATCGAGATCCGCTTTTCGACGGTGGCGGGTGGGGTGTCGGTGATCGAGCACCTGCCGCCGGGGCGGCTGTTCGGGCTGTCGTCGTTCGCCAGCGGCCGGGTCTCGACCTTCGAGGCGCTGGCCACGCGGCCGTCGCGGGTGCTGGCGATCGGGCCCGCCGCTTATGTCTATCTGATGGACGACGTGCCGGGCTTTGCCCGCGCGCTGATGCATGAATTCGCGCAGCGGCATGACGGCGCGCTGCGCTTGCTCGAAGCGTCGCGCCACCGCAGCGCGATGGAGCGGCTGAGCCTGGCGCTGGAGCAGTTGACCCACAGCGGGCGGGGTGGCCAGACCGATGAGCACGGCTTTCGCTTCGTCCGCACCACGCAGGCCGAACTCGCGGCGCTGTCGAACCTGTCGCGCCAGACCGTCAACGGCCTGATCGCCGAGCTGGCCCGCCAGCACCGGCTGCGCAGCAGCTACGGCGGACTGTGGCTCGCGCCGTGACGCGCTGCTGCAGAGAAAGGCCGTCAGGCCGCAACCAGTGCCGCGTCGACATCGTCAACCAGCGACTCGGGCTTGTCGGTCGGCGCATAACGCTTGATCGGTTGGCCGTCTTTGCCGATCAGGAACTTGGTGAAATTCCACTTGATGCTTTTGGTGCCGAGCAGGCCGGGGGCTTCGGCCGTCAGCCATTTCCATAGGGGGTGGGCGTCGCTGCCATTGACGTCGACCTTGCTCATCATCGGGAAGCTCACGCCGTAGTTCAGCTGGCAGAACGACGAGATCTCGGCGTTGGTGCCGGGGTCTTGATGGCCGAACTGGTTGCTCGGAAAGCCGACGATCACGAGGCCCCGGTCGCGGTGGCTCTTCCACAAGGCTTCCAGCCCTTCGAATTGCGGCGTGAAGCCGCAGGCACTGGCGGTGTTGACGACCAGCAGCACCTTGCCGCGATAAGCCGAGAGCGGTGCGGTCTTGCCGTCGATGGTGGTGGCTTCGAAGTCATAGAGGCTGGTCATGAGGCGATTCCGTCGAGGTTGATGATCAGCGGATGGTATCGCCCTGGCTGGGTTGCGGGCGATCTGATCGCGACAAGCGCAGATCGGGCTAACCGTGCACCGGTGCGCGTTCAAACGCTGACAGCAGCGCGGCCGCAACGATCAGGCCGCCGCCCAGCGCAAGGGATGGCGTCAGCGTGCTGCTGCCGAGCAGGATGGCCGAACTCGATGCGAACACGACCTCGGTCAGCATCACGACCGAAGTGATGTTGGCCGGCAGGCGCGCGGCGCCGTATTGCAGCGCCAGGTTGCTGACCAGAAAGCAGCCGCCCAAGGCCAGCGCGATCACGAGCCACGGCCATTCGGGCGGGGGCGGCCAGGCCATGTGGCCCTGGCTGGCAAGCAGGGTGGCCAGCACCGTGGACACCAGCACGCCACCGAGAAACATCGCCAGCGCGCGGCCGGCCCGGGGCTGGTGGGCTTCACGGCGCAGCATCACGTTGTTCAGTGCAAACGACAGGCCGCCGATCACGCCCAGCCAGTCCGGCAGCGATCGCGGCAGCGGCAGGCCGCCTTGCGCGGGCCACAGCACGATCGCCGCGCCGGCCAGCGCCAGCATCACGCGCAGCCCGGCCTTGAGCGTCAACGGCTCATGCAGGATCAGGCGCGCGAGCACGATGGTCCACAGCGGCATCAGATAGAACAGCAGCACCACGCGGACCACATCGCCGATCACAACGCCCCAGTTGAAGGCCGCATTTGTTATGCCTGAAGCTACGAGCACGATCCACAGCGTGGGCGTGCGCAGCAACTGGCGGAAGGCTTGCGGCTGCGTCAGCACGATCACAGTGGCCGACAGCAGGAAGATCAACACGGTCGACCACAACGGGTGCAGGCCGCGCAACTCCAGTTGCCGGAATGGCCACCAGGACGAACCCCAGATCAGCGCGTTCAGCATCAGCGCCAATGCGGGCAGCAGGGTTCGGGAGTTCAACACGCCGAAGGGTCGCGAGCGTCAGTGCGAGGGTGGATCAAAGGGTGTGGGCCGAGCAGGCCGATGCGGCGCGGCGCCGCATTTCAACGAGGCCGCTTGTATGTTCAGTCCAGACCAGCGCGGTAGAGTTTGAACGCCGATGAGGTGT
>CAXTCD010000140.1:0-13897 GCA_964242145.1 uncultured Rhizobacter sp. | reverse complement strand
CAAGCGCATCATGCACTTGGCGTGATCAGCCCATCGGCCAGGTCACGGATTCAGGTAAGGGCAAAACAAGAGAATGGCGGATCACACGAGGTGTGCGCACCCCCGTTCAGCAGCACGTAATCATCCGCGCAGCAGGCTGACTCCCCTACTTCAACAACCAGCGCTGTTGAACTGCGTCATGCCACTCCCACTGAACCAAGGGTTGGCCATTGTTGGATGAACTGGAACTGTCCAGTGCGCGTCTGCTCGCCTTGTTCCAAATCTTGTAGCTGCCATCGCCTTGCTTATCGACCCACCAGCTTTGGTTGTCTCCTCCATTCGCCGTCCATTGAGCCACTTGGACACCGTTCGCCATGGCATAGCCCGGGTCTTCAAGAACCAGGTTGCTTTGCTGATTGGTGATCGTCCAAGAGGTATCCGAGTTTTGAACAAAATTCCATTTTTGCTGAGCGCCGCCATTGGCACTCCAGAGAATCGTGCCGGCACCGTTGGTTTTGGTATTGCCGTTATCAATCACGATGCCGTTCAAAGCGCTAACGATTGAGTGGGCGCCAGCAATAGGATTGTTCGTAGGCGCCGGTGGATTGGGGTCCGTCACCGGTGGACTGTCGGCTTTTTCGGGCGTGGTGACCTGAATAACCACTGACGACAAAACCTCCATGGCCCAGAAATTCGTCGTCGCGGGTGTCGCCTTATTGAACTTATTCCAGGTGACGTTGTAGTCTGTGCGGCGGTTATTCCAGGCCGTCGTTGCATTGTCGTGGAACCATTGCCAGTATTTCCCCCACAGTTTATTTTGGGTTGCAAACTTACTTAGGCCGCGAAAAAACTGCTCGCCGCCGAACCCCCCGTTCGCCGGGTGGTCATCGATCATGATGGGGAAGCGTTTGATCACATGATCGGCCGCCAAAATCGCATCGTTGTAATAGGTCTTGTCGCCAGTTATTTTGTAAAGTGATGCAGCAGCGTTGATCAACAAGCCGCTGTTATAGACATTGTCATCACCACGCTTGCCGTTATCGTCGACCCCTTCATAGACACGGCCAGTGGTAGTATCGAAAATCCGAGAGCGTGCCCAGGCATAAATGCTCTTGGATTTATTCAGGTAACCCACGTCTTTGGTGGATTCATAAATATCAGCACCGGCCATCACGAAGGTCCAGTTGCTCAGGCCGCCTTTGTCGCCCTTATTAGCCATATTCTCATAAATGCCACCACCCCATTTGCTGTCCCAGCCGCGGTCATACGCCATGTCCCAGGCTTTTTTGGAGGCATCTAGGAAAGTGCGATTGCCGGTAATTTGATACCCGCGGGCCAAGGCAATCGCCGCCCAAGCCACGTCATCGTTCCAGCTGTCCCAGGACAGATCGGTGGTGTTTTTCTGAATAAAGGTATTCAGCAGATCGCTGACCAATTGCTTGCGGTCGGCCGACTTGGTTCGATCGTAGGCATCTTCGACCGCTGCGATGTCATAAGCCTGGCCCCACATGAACGCCATCGAGCGATCGACGAGATTATTGGCAAAATAGGTTTTGCCACCCGAGCGAATGAGGTAAGCCCGCAACCAACCGTCATAAACGGCATCTGCATTTTGGTTGGTTTGCGCCTGCACCGGCGCTGACCACGCCAGAAAACCCATCGACATGGCCATCGGAAAAAGCGCGGCCGCGCCCCACTGACGGACCGTCGATGACGATGGCTTCAATTTGCGGAGCGCTCGCACGGCAGACAGGGCGGTCAGAGGATGATTCATGAGGAGAGCTTAAGAGTTGCGGGGTCTGAAGATGCGCCTTGGCGAAGGAACACTTCGTATGGAAACAAGGCGTGAAGTATCTATTTGATAAGTTCAGCGGCTGAATTCAGCACCGGGTGGTCAAATTTCATCTTGAGGTACTCGACGACTTCAAATTGCCACCGCCACCGATCGGGTCATTCTTAACCAACACATGACTCCGCACCATCAGAAAATTATTTTGAATCCCTTGATACATTCATTCCAATATTTCAATCGATTGATACATCTCAGCGAATTAATGCATTGGCGTGCATTTTTAAATTCGATGCCTCATCAAATGCGATATTCCTTTGTCGAATGCTGCTCAATGCCTGGAAATCCGAGATTTCAGGGGGCGTTCGAGCCGTAAAGAATGTGAGGCAGACCGTATTCACGTCGATTACGCAGTACCGACCGCTTCACAAATGCCTACAGACGATGGCGGCGCTTGATGACGCACCGGTCGCCATGCGCTGGCTATCGTGGCGTTATCTCATCTGTTGACGGCAGACGCGCCGATTCGCCATGACCCAATTCGCAACGAGTGCCGCTCGATTTCGACGCCCGCTGCATCAGGCTTGGGGATGCACGAGAAGCATGGCGTCGGGTGAACGCGAGGTGATCACCCATGCTCGTTGATACGTCGGCACCGGCGATGGGAATACCTTGGTCCCAGCTGTGGCACAAATCGAAGCGCTGGCTTGTGCCTCTGTTTGGCATCGCCGTGCTGGGCTTGCTGCTGTCTCACGCGCACAAGGTGGACTGGGCTGGCGCTTGGCGCGCGCTGCGCAGCTATCCGTTGCCCTTGTTGCTCGCGGCGCTGGGCGTGGCCACTGCAAGCCATTTTCTTTATGGCTGTTTTGATTTGATCGGCCGACGGCACACCGCGCACCGCCTGCCATGGTGGCGCACTTGCGCCATTGCGATGGCGAGTTATGCCTTCAACCTGAACCTGGGTTCGCTGGTGGGCGGCGTGGCCATGCGGGTGCGGCTCTATGCGCGTTCGGGGCTCGATGAGCCCACGGTCGCACAGGTGGTCGGCTTGAGCATGGCCACCAACTGGCTGGGCTATGGCTTGCTTGCTGGCGGGTTGTTTGCCTCTGGCGTCATCACCCCGCCCAGCCAAGCTCACATGGCCAGCACCACTGTGCGTGCACTGGGCGTGCTGATGCTGTTGCTGGCAGTGGCATATGTCGTTGCGTGCGCGATGGCACGCGGGCGTGAATGGTCATTTCGCGGCAAGCGCATTCACTGTCCGTCGCCTGCGCTGGCGGCTGTGCAATTGCTGATCTCCAGCGTCAACTGGGCGCTGATGGGTTGTGCGATGTACTTGCTGCTCCAAGGCAAGGTGTCATACGGCATGACGCTCGGCGTGCTGATGGCCGCCTCCATCGTTGGCGTGATCACGCCCATACCGGCCGGGTTGGGGGTGCTGGAAGGCGTTTACCTGGCGCTGCTGTCGGGCGAAGTCGATCAGCCGACGCTGATGGGCGCGGTCCTGGCTTATCGCGCGATCTACTACCTGATTCCGCTCGCCGGGGGCGTCGTGCTGTATGTGTTTCTGGAGCGCAGTGCATCCAAAGTCAACCCGGCTTCGGCCGACACAACACAACCGACAGAAAAGCCGGCATCCGACCCATCGCCATCTCCATCACCATCGCATTTGGCGCACAAGCTTCGTAACTAATCTCGTTGTGTGCAGCCACCCCGGTTCGCAGCCTTCTGATTGGCAATGCCTTACTGCCGGCAGTATCAGCTGGAGGTCACACCAGCGGCACCGCGCAGCTCTAGTCGCTGCAGCAGCAAAGGGAAGTTGACCGGCTTGACGAAGTAATCATCGAAGCCGGCCTCCTCGGCGCGAGCTCGTGTTTCTGCTGCTGAATAGCCGGTCAGTGCGATCAGCAAGACTTGCGGCCCCAGCAGCTTGCGCAGCTCGCGCGCCACGCCGAAGCCATCGATCACCGGCAGGCCGATGTCGACAATGGCGATCTCGGGCGGGCTCGCGCGTGCGGCAGCCAAGCCTTGAGCACCATCTCTCGCAATGACACAGTCATAGCCGCTGAGGCGGAATACTTCTTCCATCGCGAGTGCGGCATCTTCGTTGTCATCGACCAGCAGCAGCTTGCGCTCGTCGACGCCTGACACGTTCGAGAAGGCGCCATCGGCTTTAGCCACAGGTGCTTCCACCGTCGGCAAGGTCACGACGAATTCGCTGCCCAGCGTGAGCCCATCGCTGTGGGCGGTGACCGTGCCGCCGTGGTCGCGCACCAGGCGTTGCACGATCGTCAGGCCAATGCCCAGACCCACATCCTGCCGCTGCAGATTGCTCTCCACCTGCGTAAAAAGGTCGAAGATGCGCGGCAGCATCTCGGCATCGATGCCGATGCCGTTGTCTTTCACGCGGATCTGCACTTCGCCCCGCTCTGCCTGCAAGCTGACTTTGATCAAGCCACCGTCTGGCGTGTAGCGCGCTGCGTTATGGATCAAGTTGCTCAACACCTGCTTCATGCGCACGAGGTCGACGTCGATCCACACCGGCACGTCCGGCAGTGACACCGACAGCCGATGGTTCTTCGCATCGACAAAGGCTTGCGTCATCTCGATCGATTGCGCCACCAGCGCGCCGGCTTCCACCACTTCGGGCTTCAAATCGACCTTGCCACGCGACACCCGCGATACATCCATCAGGTCATCGACCAGGCGTGTCAGCTGCGAGGCCTGGCGGCCGATGGTGTCGCGGTATTTTTCGACGTCGGCCTGTACCAGCACGTTCTTGCGGCGCATCAACTCCACTGTCATAGAGATCACCGCGAGGGGGTTGCGCAGCTCGTGCGCCAGCATTGCGACGAACTCGTTCTTGCGTTGGTCGGCATGTTCCAGGTCGGCCTGCCTGCGGCGCAGCTGATCGAGTGCATGCAGCATCTCGCGGTTCTGATGCTCCAGCTCTTCGCGCGGATTCTGTGGCTTGCGGCGCAGCAACTCGTCCGTGCGCAAGCCCACTGCAGCCAAGGTCAGAGGGGAGATGTCGCGGGGGACCAGCACCTCCAGCGTCACGCTGGTGCCCTCGTCGGGCATCGAGGTAATCCCGAACGTATCGACCAGCTTTTGGCTGCCCTGCAAACCACCCGGCTCCGCATTCGGCAACAGCACGCCGCCCGACCACACCGAGGGCGGCAACCCGGGGCCTTTGTCGACCACCTGCACCAGCAGGCTTTGCAGGCCGGGCCGGCTGGTGGAATTACCAAACAGAAAATTCACCGAGGCCGCGCCGGCATATTGCAAGGCGTTGCGCCCGACCTCGGACACTGCGGTCGTCAGCCGAGTGCGCTGCAGCAGTTCGAGCCCGAACAGTTCGCCTACGTGGCGGCAGCGATCTCGCAGCGTGACCAGGCTGTGGTCGCTCTGGATCTTGAAGGTCAGCACGGGAATCAGCATCACAGTCCCTTGACGACAACGACCGTAGAGTCGTCTGTGTTTCTCGCGAAGTCGCGGTGCAGCACGGCAGCGATCAATGCCGGCTCGCAATGAAGCAAGCCGGGATGCCGGGCCAGGTTCCATTTCGAACTGAGGCCGTCGCTGTTCATGATGAGCGTCGAATGCCGACTCCAGTCGACCACCGATTCACGCGCCTTGCGCAAGCCATAGCCCACCGTGCCGTCGATCGACGCCAGGCGCACCAAGGCATCGGCCGCATGAACCACACCGCTGATGTTGCCGATGCCCGAATAGCACAGGCGGCCGGTGGTGGCATTGATGGTCGCGATGGCCATCACCGCACCACGCGTTGCGCGCAAGGCCTGATGCGCCAACTGCAAGGCCTGCGACGGCCCCACGTCACGAATGCATTGATGGAACGCGAGCAAGGCCGCTTGCGACGCCTCCGCGGCCTTCGGCCCATGGCCCAGGCCATCGACCACCGCAACAGCCATCGATTGCCCCAGCCGCACGAAGGACCAGCCATCGCCCGACACCAGCTCGTTGCGCATCGGCACCATGCGGGCCCCGATCACAAACGGTGCAGGTTCGGGCTCAGGTGCCTTCTTGTCGGCCACACGCACCAGGATGGCCGTGCCCAGGCCCGGCTGCGTATAAACGTCAAAGGCTGCTGCTGCGCGGCGAACCGTGCCCAGGCCGATGCCCAGGCTGCCGCCGGTCGAAAAGCCGTCGCGCGAGGCCAAGCTGAAATCGGCCATGCCCGGCCCGCGGTCCAGCGCCATGATCTCAACGCCATGCACCGACTCGCCCACGCCATAGGTGCTCAACACCAGTTCGCCGTGGCCCGCGTACTTCAGGATGTTGGTGCACAACTCATTGGTGACCAGCGAAGCCTGCGCCACCAGATCGGCCGTCAAGCCCATGGTGTGACCGATGCGCGAGACCGCACGTCGGACCTCGGCCACCTGGCTCGCGTCCGAAACCTCTACCGTCGTTTCCATTGCACGATGCTCACTCGCGTTCCTTGTCCCGGCTGGGAGGTGATTTCAAATTCATTGACCAGGCGCTTCGCCCCGCCCAAGCCGAGGCCCAGGCTCCTGGCTGTCGTGAAGCCGTCTTGCAGCGCCAGGTTGATGTCGGGGATGCCCGGGCCACGGTCTTCAAAGTCCAGCTGCAGGCCGGTGCGGCCATCGCGCGTCAACGTTTGCAGTGTCAGCGTGCCGCCACCGCCATGAACGAGTGTGTTGCGTGCCAGCTCGCTCGCGGCGGTCACGAACTTCGTGCGCTCCAGCGTCGAGAAACCCAGTTCAGTGGCCCGGTTCTGCACCAGCCGCCGCGCGGCGTTGACCTGCTCCGGCGTTCGAATCTCGACGACCGTGGGCGTTACAGCAGCGATGTCGACTCTCCGGCTTCATCGTCCAGAGCGTTTTGCAGCATCACCAAACCCTTGTCGACGTTGAGCGCGGTCTTCACGCCATCCATCGTCATGCCCAGCTCGACCAGCGTGATGGCCACGGCCGGGCGCATGCCCACCAGCACCATCGTCGCATCCATCACCCGAACGATCGCGGAGATCTGCGCCAGCATGCGGCCGATGAACGAGTCAACGATCTCCAGCGCCGAGATGTCAATCAGCACGCCACGCGCTCCGGTGGCCGCCAGTCGCTGCGTCAGGTCATCCTGCAGCGTCTGCGCGAGCTCGTCGTGCAGCTCGATCTGGATCGTCACCAGCAGGAAGCGGCCGACCTTCAGGACCGGTATGTGTTCCACCCTGGCCCTCCTTACTTGGCCAGCCGGGCCAAGTCCGACTGCTGCACGCTCTGCCCCGTCTTGCGCAGCGCAATCTGCAGCGCGCCGGCGAGCGTGGCCTTGGTGACCACCCCGCCCAGGTCCACGCCGAGGTGAACAATGGTCTGAGCGATCTGTGGGCGGATGCCGCTGATGATGCATTCGGCGCCCATCAAGCGCGCCGCCGCGACCGTTTTCATCAGATGCTGAGCCACCAGCGTGTCGACGGTCGGCACGCCGGTGATGTCGAGAATGGCCACCGTCGCTTCCTTGGCGACGATCGCTTCCAGCAGGCTCTCCATCACGATCTGCGTGCGTTCGCTGTCAAGCGTGCCGATCAGCGGCAGCGCCAGAATGCCGTCCCACAGTTCCACCACCGGGGTCGACAGGTCCAGCAGTTCCTGCTGCTGGCGCTCAATCACCGCTTCGCGGCTCTTTTGATAAGCCTCGACCGTGAACAGGCCCAGCTTGTCAAGCACGATCGACACCGACCACAGCTCGTCGCTCAGGCGTTTCGGGTCGTCGGCCAGCGCTTCCCGCAAGGCTTCGAACAGCGGTTGTTTGAGCGAGAAAATGAAGGTGGCCGTCTCGGCCGGGCTGAAGCCGGCGAGCGCCCGATCACGCGAAAGATTTTCAAGCAAGCTGCGAACGTCGTCCCATTCCGGGCCGTGCAGGTTGCCTTCCATCGTCTGGCGAATGGCTGCAGAGAAAGCGCTCAGAAAGCCGCGCGCCTGCGCCTGCACATCATCACTTCGCAGGCCGCCGCCTTGCTTGCGTTGCTCCTGCAGAACACCGGTCCAGTCTTGCAAGATACGGCCTTCGTGCTGCCGCAAAATAACGGCCAATGCCCGTTCGTTATCCATTGATGACTCCACAGGCGAAATGCACAGGCCGTTGAACGGCACGCCTTTCGTCATTATGTGCTTACACCTGATCACAGGCGTCGCACAAGACAAGAGGGACATTGCAATCATCAATGCCGCACCACTTGCCGCCATCACAAGAAAACGTCCTACAGCTTGGCAGGCCCGCCGCCGATTCAAGCTTCGCGCCGCCTGCGCTATGGCGCGACCGTAGGCAGCGCGTTCAGCTCAGGATGAGCCCGACCGGCCTGCTCAAGAAATAACGCCACCAACACACTCACACACTCAACGATCGGAGCAATCTGGTGCAGATGGCAGATGTGTGCTCCCTGCGCAACACCCATTGCAGAACGGCCTTCACTGCCTTGCTCACCGCCCCGGCGACGATCGGGCGAACCATCATGCCAAACGATCACAGGCCAGAGAACGAAACTTTCGAAGCCACGCAGCGCGCGCCGCTGAACCCCACCGCCGCCGTGGTCTGGCGAACCGACGCCCAGGGCAGCGTGACGCAAGCCAACCCGTCCTGGGAAGCCTTCACGGGCCAGCCCTACTCCACCTACGCCGGGCTGGGCTGGCTGCAAGCCATTCACGCTGACGACCAAGCCCGCGTCATCGGCCTCTTGCGTACCGAGGCCCATCTGCACACCTTGATCGAAATAAGCTACCGCCTTCGCCGCAAGGATGGCGAGTACCGCGAGCTTGCAGCGCAAGCCGCATTGGTGAGCGAGAGCGAGGCCGTGCGCGAATGGGTCGGCATCTGCATCGACATCACCGTCAGCCGACAAGCCGAAGCTGCGTTGAAGGCCGGTGAGGAGCGCCTTCGCTTCCTGGACCGCATCGGCCAGGGCACGCGCGCGCTGACCGATGCCACCAGCGTGATGGCCGTCACCGCCCGGCTGCTCGGTGAATACCTGCAGGCCTCACGTTGCGCTTATGCCGATGTCGATGCCGACAGCGATCGCTTCACGATCCGAAGCGACTGGTCAGTGCAGGGCATGGCCAGCAGCGTGGGTGTCTACTCGCTGGAGCTGTTCGGCTCGCACGCGACCTCGAACCTGCGCCAAGGCCTGCACCTGGTGGTTCATGACGTTGACCGCGAGCTCACCGACGACAACGGCGGCCGCATGTTCAACGCGATCGGCATCAAGGCCATCATCTGCGCCGGGCTGGTCAAAGACGGCCGGCTGGTGGCACTGATGGCGGTCCATCAAAACATGCCGCGCCCTTGGACCGAGCAAGACATCGCCATCGTGGCCGAGGTCGTTGATCGCTCCTGGGCCCACATCGAGCGCGTGCGCGACAACGCCAAGCTGCGTGAGCAAGATCGCCGCAAAGACGAGTTTCTGGCCACGCTGGCACACGAACTGCGCAACCCGCTGGCACCGATGAAGTACGCCATCGCGCTGATGCGCCGATCGTCGGACCCGGCCCAGATCTCACAGGCGCAAGACATCGTCGATCGCCAGGCCACCCACATGGCGCGGCTGATCGACGACTTGCTCGATGTGTCGCGCATCAACGAAGGCCGCATCCATTTGCGTCGCCAGCCTGTAGCGCTGCAGGGCCTGATACTGCAAGCGCTGGAGATGGCGCGCCCGGCCATCGAAGCGGCGCGCCACCGGCTGACGCTGGAACTGCCAGACAGCGGCGTTCAGCTCGATGCCGACGGTGCGCGCATCGTCCAGACCATCGACAACCTGCTGACCAACGCGGCGAAGTACACACCGGAAGGCGGCCAGATCCACCTCTCAGCGCGGCCGGTAGATCAACACGTGGAGATTACCGTCACCGACACCGGCATCGGCATTCCCGTCGATCAACTCGGGCGGATCTTCGAACGCTTTTCGCAACTGCCTCACAGCGCCGGCCGCGCCAATGGCGGGCTGGGCATCGGACTGTCGCTGGTCAAGGACCTGGTCGAGATGCACGGCGGCACGGTGCACGTGCACAGCGCCGGCATGGGCACTGGCAGCACGTTCATGATCACCTTGCCGCTTTCATCGACATCGCCCACCTTTGGATTGGCGGCAACGCCTCAGGCTTCAGACGTCAGCATCCATGCACCTCAGGCCATGTCGAATACATCGACCACCCTGGCTTCGCCGGCCGCCGCGAGCGACCCACCTGCGATCGCGAGCGCGCCCACGCCGCGCGTGCTGATTGTCGAAGACAACCCCGATGGGCTCGATGCGCTGGTCGACCTGCTGGATGCCTTGGGCTACCCGGTCGCTGGCGCGCAATCCGGCCCGCAAGCGCTTGAGCTGGCCGAGCGATTTCACCCGCAGATCGTGCTGCTGGACCTGGGCATGCCAGTGATGGACGGCTTTGAAGTCGCCCGCGCATTACGCGCCCACCCACGATGGGCCAACATCTTCATCATCGCGCTGACCGGCTGGGGTGGCGAGCAAGACCGAGCCCGCACCGCGCAGGCCGGCTTCGATGGCCACCTCACGAAGCCGGTCGAGCCGGGCGCACTGGAAGACTATCTCCAACACGCGGCCCGTCAGTTATCACGTTCTGGACATCTTTAACGCTCTTTATATAGTCGCTGGGTTCAGGTAGGTTTCACCTGTTTGCCCGACAGGAAAGCGCGTCAGCTGGTCATGAACAAGCTTTGCACCACCCTGCACAAGAAGCCAATGCACAGCGTCACCAAAAAGCTTCAGCCACCCTTGAAATGCCAAGACAGTGCGAGCGCTTAGTGATGGCATCGAGAAATGGCTTGAATTTGTGTTCGTGTTTTGTGTGTACAGAGCACATCGAATTTTTTTTCAATCGTCCGATTCGTATTCAAACGAAACAACGACCGCCGTGCCATCGACCTTTCATCGACGTGAAAGGGAACACTCACGCTTTAGAAAATCACCAGAAGGCAAGCCATTTCCTTCAAGCGATCGACACACCGAAGGACTGCCGCCGTAACTCATTGGCCGATGGGCGTAGCGGGCAACCTCGGAAATGAACAAGTCAGTGGGTGAACGTAACTGTTAAAGCATACGCATCCACCTGGAGGTCGCAGGGCCTCAGCCCCAGCATGAACTCCGGGCCCAACGGGTACACGACCCTGGCAGAAAAGCTTGTTGAGCTGCCGCCGCACAGGTGACGGAAACGGCGGCTCGCGTCATCACGACGCGGGCCGGCTGGCCACGCCGATCAATGTGGCAACCACCTTGTGCACCTTGCCGTCGTCGATCAACGGCACGCCTCGGCCTTGCAAGGCCGCGACACCGTCCGTCTCGATCGACACCTCGCCGCCGACCGTGCCATACGGGTTGCGTACCTCGATCTCATAAGCGGCTTGCCCCACCTGAAACCTGACACGGTAAGAGCGCCACGACGCCGGGATGCATGGGGTCAGGTGCAACTCGCCCGCATGCACCTTGACGCCCAACAGCTCTTCGAGGCCCACCCGGTAATACCAACCGGCCGCGCCGGTGTACCAGGTCCACCCGCCTTTGCCGGTGTGCGGCGCTTCGCCGTAGATGTCGGCCGGCATCACATAAGGTTCGACCCGGTACTTCTGCGTGCTCAGGCGAGAGTCGCTCTTGCCGATCGGGTTCAGCATTGAATACAGATGCGTCGCCCGTTCGGCATCGCCCAGGCGCGCAAAGGCCATCACCGTCCAGACGGCAGCATGCGTGTACTGGCCGCCGTTCTCACGGATGCCCGGTACATAACCTTTTATGTAGCCGGGGTCGACGGCCGTCTTGTCGAAGCTGGGCGTGAACAGGCGCAGCAGCTGCGCCTCGTCATCGATCAGCATCTCATCGACACGCGCCATGGCATCGCGGGCACGCTGCGGGTCGCCGCCGCCCGCGATCACGGCCCAGCTCTGGGCCAACGAGTCGATCCGGCACTCGTCGTTCGAGGCCGAACCAAGTGGCGTGCCGTCGTCGAAGTAGGCGCGGCGATACCACTGGCCGTCCCAGGCCTGGGTTTCGATCGCGTGCAGCAGCTCCTGCACCAGCGCCTTCCAAGGCCCGACCAAGTCATCGCGTCCACGGCGCTCGGCCACTGGAATGAAGGCATCGAGCACCGACTTCAGGAACCAGCCCATCCAGACGCTTTCGCCCTGCCCCTTCCAGCCGACGCGGTTCATGCCGTCGTTCCAGTCGCCGCAGCCCATCAGTGGCAAGCCATGCACGCCCCGCGCGCGGCTGATCTCGATCGCACGCACGCAATGCTCGAAGAGGTTCGCGCTTTCGGAGGCCACGCTCGGCTCGAAGTACAAGCTCTCTTCGTGCGGCGGCAGGATCGGCCCTTCGAGGAACGACACGTTGCGGTCGAGCACGCTGTCGTCGCCAGTCACTGCGAGGTAATGCGCTACCGCATAGGGCAGGAACAGCCTGTCGTCGGAGAAGGTGGTTCGCACGCCCTTGCCGCTCGGCGGGTGCCACCAGTGCTGCACATCGCCTTCCTTGAACTGCTGGGCGGCAGCGCGCAACAGGTGGTCGCGCACATGGCTCGGCCACGCATGTACCAGCGCCATCACGTCTTGCAGCTGATCGCGGAAGCCATACGCTCCGCCAGCCTGGTAGAAGCCGCAGCGGCCCAACACGCGGCTGCTGATGGTCTGATAGAGCAGCCAGCGGTTGAGCATCAGGTCGTTCGCACGGTCGGGCGTTTCGACCTGAACCGCGCCGAGCAAGCTGTCCCAGTGGGTCTTGACGCGGGCCAGCTCGGTATCGGCCGAAGTCGTGGCCATGTGCGCTAGCTCATCGGCCCCCGCCACGCTGCCGGCCTGGCCGAGCGCGAACACGATGACCTGCTCTTCACCGGCTTCGAGCGACACCTCGACCTGCATCACCCAGCACGGGTCGGGGCCTACGCCCACGCTTCTGCGCAGGCTGCGCCCGCTCTCCAGCGCTTGCGGTGCATTCAGGCTACCGCCCAGGCCGAAGAACTCGGCCCGATCGCAAGTCCAGCCCGTCACCGGGTGCGAGCAGCCCATCCAGGCCACGTCGCGCCCGAAGTCGGCATTCGCCGGGTTGCGCGCATACAGCGTCGTCGAGCTGCCGGTGCCGGCCCAGGTCGACAGCAGATCGACGCGGCCACTGCGGCTGTCGCCAATGCACAGGTTGGCGAAGCCGCTCAGCACCAGCCGCCGCCGACGCCCGCTCATGTTGGTCAGGCGCAGCCGCATGAACTTCGCCGGGCGGTCCCAGCCAACAAAGTGCGTCAGCTCCGAATCGATGCCGTCCACCTGCGCCGAGAAGCGGCTGTAACCCGCTCCATGAGCGCATTCATAAACGGCCTCCGGCACACGCCGCGGCTGGGCCGTGGGCGTCCAGTAAGCGCCGCTGCTGCGGTCCTGGATGTAGATGATTTCCGAAGACGGATCGCTCAAGGCATCGTTCGACCACGGGGTGATCTGGTTCTCGCGTGCGTTGAGGCGCCAGGTGAAGGCCGCGCCGCTTTCCGACACCAGCGTGCCCATGTGCGGGCTACCCATCACGTTGACCCACGGGGCCGGCGTGGCGCGGCCCGAAGGCAGCACGATGCGGTATTCCTTGCCGCCCAGCGCAAAGCCGCCCAGGCCGTTGAAGAACTCCAACTGCGAGGTGTCGGTCGCGTTGTCGGGTGCGCTGCCCACCAGCGCCTGCGGCATGCGCGGCGTCACCGGCAGGTTGGCGCTTTCGCGCTGCGGCACGCGGCGGCGCAACTGATCGACCAGCATGCCCTGCCCGCCGCGCAGCAGTACGCGGCAGATCGTCATCAGCAAGCGGCGCTCGTCATCGGGCAGACGGTCACCGCGCAGCACGAAGGCCCGCCCCTGCGCAGCCGGTGCGTCTTGCCCGGCGCCGGCGTGGCGGATCATCGCTTCGATGGCGTTTTGCATGTCATCGGAATACGAAGTGCCGCGGTCGTTCAGGATCACGATGTCGGCCGCAAACGAGCGCGCCCGCCAGAAGTGATGGGCACGCAGCATCTGCTGCACGAGCGGCAGGTCGTCGTTCGAGTCGATCGTGATCAACAGGATCGGCCGGTCGCCCGAAATGCCGTAGCGCCACAGCGCCCGCGCCGACAGCTGGTT
>CAXTCD010000139.1:0-13943 GCA_964242145.1 uncultured Rhizobacter sp. | reverse complement strand
AGAGGCATTCGTCGACCTTGGTCAGCAACGATAGGAAGAACAGCAACGCCTGCGCAGCATCGCTGCGCCCAGGCGCCGCGCCGCAGCGCTCGGGTTTGAGATCAATGCAACCACTGCCGCCGCATGAAGACTCAGAACCCCATTCCTGTTTCTTGAGAGGTCTCACCAAGGGCGTCGAACCCAAGCGGGGCAGCCGGCGGCTCAATCCGCTTGCGCCCGCTGAAGCGGCCAGTTCAGGCGCTGTCGGCTCTCAAAGCTGCGCGCCACGCCGCTGACCGGATCGATAAAGGCCAATGAGTGCGCAAGCAACTGCAAGGGCTTGGCGTAATCAGGCTGCAGCGTGTCCGGCTGAAGCACGGGATAGATCTGGTCGTTCAGCAAAGGCAGGCCGATCGCGGCCATCTGCACTCGCAGCTGATGCCGCTTGCCGCTCAAAGGCCGCAACCGGTAGAGGCCGTGTGCGTCGGATCGATCGATCAACTCCACCTGCGTTTGCGCATTCGCCTCGCCTGGCACTTCGCGCACGGTCATGAACGAATCGCCGTCGACGAGCCGGCTGCGCAAGTTCATCGGCCATGCCAAATCGGCGCGCCAACCCGCCACCGCTTCATAGACCTTATTGGCCACGCGATCGCGAAACAGCGCCTGATAGCGACCGCGGGTTTCGGGTTGCACAGTGAACAGCACGAGGCCCGCCGTCTCTCGGTCGATGCGGTGCACCGGCGCCAAGCTGTCGATGCCCAGCCGCTGCTTCAAGCGCACCAGCAAGGTCTCTTGCAGATAACGGCCCGAGGGCGTGACCGGCAGGAAGTGCGGCTTGTCGGCAACGACGATCAGATCGTCCTGATACAGCACTCTCTCTTCGAACGGAATGCGCGGCTCGGCCGCCAGGCTGCGGTAGTAGTGGATCTTGGTGTTCGGCCGATAAGGCGTGTCGAGCTGCACCGAATGGCCTTGCGCATCGGTCACCTCCCCGCGCTCGATGCGCGCGAGCCATTCAACGCGGTCGATCTTCGGAAAACGCTCGATCAGAAAGGCCGCGATCGTGGGCCACGGCCCCATCGGCAAGGCCACGCAACTCGGCCCCACGCCGTGCCGGCTGACAGGTGCCGCCGGTGGCAAGGCGCCTTGCTTGCGCGTCACCCGGCTTCGTCCAGGCGGCGCGCGCGCTGCAGCCGCCAGGCGTCTTCCGGGTCGCCTTCATAGACCTGCTCGGCCGTGGTGGTGGTTTCCTGCAGATGGGTATCGAGCGCGATGCGGTTGTCGAAGACAAAGCATTCGCCGATCCAATCCTGCTGCGCATCCGGCAGGGTCTGGAAGTAGTTCAGGATGCCGCCGTCGAGTTGGCTGACTTGCAGCCCCAGGCCTTGCATCCAGGCGCTGGTTTTTTCGCAGCGAATGCCGCCGGTGCAATACATCGCGATGTGCTTGCCCTCGGCTCTCCACTGCGGCGCATGCGCCTGCACATAAGCCGGAAAGTCGCGAAAGTTCCGCACGCCCGGGTCCACCGCATCCTTGAAGCGGCCGAGCCGATACTCGAAGCTGTTGCGGTTGTCGAGCACCACCACATCGTCGCGCGCAATCAATTCGCGCCAGGCCTTCGGGCTCACGTGATGGCCTGGCGCATCACCTTTATCGACTCCCACCGCCACGATCTCCGGCCGCACATGGACCTTGATGCGCGCAAACGGCGCAGTAACGCAGGCACTGCGCTTGAACACGATCGCCGCAAACCGGCCGTCTTGCCGCAAAGCCCGCTCGAATCCATCCAGCGCGGGCGCAGGCCCGGCCAGCACGCCGTTGAGGCCTTCGGTGGCGACCAGAATGCTGCCCCGCAGATCACGCGTCAGTTCGCGTAACCATGCAGCCAGCCGCTCGGGTTCATCCACCCGGGCGAATTGATAGAACGCGATGTGAAACAAGGCAGAGGCTATCGGCTTCATCGGACCGTGATTGTCGCAAGCTGCGACGCAGCGCCGTCGCGCAACGCGACCGCATCCGGCTTCCCAAAGAATCTGGGGCCCGAAGGCCCCAGAAAGTGATGCGCAGACGCAACCATTGGCGATGGCGGTCAGCCCATCAGCCCATGTGCAGGCCGCCGTTGACCGAGAAGTCAGCGCCCGTCGCGAAGCCGGATTCGCTCGATGCCACCCAAGAAACGATGGACGCGATGTCATCCGGCGTACCCAGGCGCTTGACCGGGATGCCCGCGACGATCTTGTCGAGCACGTCTTGCCGGATCGCCTTGACCATGTCGGTTGCGATGTAGCCCGGGCTCACGGTGTTCACCGTCACGCCCTTGTTCGCCACTTCCTGGGCCAGCGCCATCGTGAAGCCGTGCATGCCGGCCTTGGCAGCCGAGTAGTTGGTCTGGCCGAACTGGCCCTTCTCGCCATTCACCGAGCTGATGTTGATGATTCGGCCCCAACCTTTTTCCAGCATGTCGTCGATCACCTGCTTGGTGACGTTGAACAGGCTGGTCAGGTTGGTCTCGATCACGGCGTCCCAATCGGCACGGCTCATCTTGCGGAACATGCCGTCGCGCGTGATGCCGGCGTTGTTGACCAGCACGTCGATCGAGCCGAGTTCGGCCTTGGTCTTCTGGAACGCAGCGACGGTGGATTCCCAGTCGCCGACATTGCCGACCGACGCATGAAAGGAATAGCCCAGCGCCTTTTGCTCATCCAGCCATTTCTTGAAGTCGCGGCTCGGGCCGCAACCGGCCACCACCACAAAGCCGTCTTTGTGCAGGCGCTGGCACATGGTGGTACCGATGCCGCCCATGCCGCCGGTGACGTAAGCAATTTTCTGGGTCATTCTTCTTCTCCTTGATTTGAATGCAGTAAAGCGACGGGTCGTGAAACGTGAAGGTTGCTGAATAAAGATGTCAGCCCTGCGGGCGACGTTGAGCGGATGCACCGCTAGCAACGCGCCCGGCAGGGCTGTCAATGAACTTGTCCAGTCAAGTGCCGAGCGTCGCGCCCCCATCCCGGCCGGTCAACCGGGATTCCCCCCAACTGACTTGCTCTTCAGCGCTCCACTGTCAGTGCAACGCCCATGCCACCACCAATGCACAGGCTCGCAATGCCACGCTTTGCATCCCGGCGCTGCATCTCGTGCAGCAACGTGACCAGAATGCGGCAACCCGACGCACCGATCGGGTGACCGATGGCGATCGCGCCGCCATTCACGTTGACCTTGCTGGTGTCCCAGCCCATCTCGTTGTTCACCGCGCAAGCTTGTGCTGCGAAGGCTTCGTTGATTTCGAGCAGATCGAGATCGCTGGCCTTCCAGCCGGCACGCTGCAAGGCTTTTTGCGACGCCGGCACCGGCCCGATGCCCATGAGGGCAGGATCGAGCGCAACCGTTGCGTAGCTCTTGATGCGCGCAAGCGGCGTCAGGCCCAGTTGATCGGCCTTCTTGGCCGTCATCACGACCACACCGGCCGCGCCATCGTTCAAGCCCGAAGCATTGCCAGCCGTCACGCCACCGGCCTTATCGAATGCAGGGCGCAGCCCGGCCAGCGCTTCGGCGTTGGTCTTGCGATTGATGAACTCATCGGCGGAGAAGACGACTGGGTCGCCTTTCTTCTGCGGGATCGTGAACGGCACGATCTCGTCCTTGAACTTGCCGGCATCTTGCGCCGCGGCAGCTTTTTGCTGCGAGGCCAATGCCAGCGCGTCTTGCGCTTCGCGGCTCACGTTGAACTTCTTCGCCACGTTCTCGGCGGTGATGCCCATGTGGTACTGGTTGTAGACGTCCCACAGGCCGTCGGTGATCATCGTGTCGACCAGCTTCCAGTCGCCCATGCGCTGGCCATCGCGCGAACCCGGCAGCACGTGCGGCGACAGGCTCATGCTTTCCTGGCCGCCGGCGATGACGATCTCCGAGTCGCCATCGCGAATGGCTTGCGCAGCCAGCATCACGGCCTTCAGGCCCGAGCCGCAAACCGCGTTGATCGTCAAGGCGGGCACCGATTGCGGCAAGCCGCTCTTGATCACCGATTGGCGAGCCGCGTTCTGGCCGACACCGGCTGTCAGCACCTGGCCGAGGATCACTTCATTGATCTGGTCGCCGCTCAGCTTGGCGCGCTTGAGCAGCTCGACGATCACCGCAGCACCCAGCTCCGAGGCCGGAATCTTGGCGAGGCTTCCGCCGAATTTGCCGACCGCGGTGCGGGCCGCGGCAACGATCACGATGTCAGTCATGGGGTACTCCTGGTTGTCTGAGGTCTGAGAGGAACTGTGTTCTTTGGCGCCCTACCGTGTCAAGAATGACCCAGCACGGCCGGCGGCGCTGTCATCGCCGCGTCATCGGGCTTCATTCGTCACACAGCCGATTCGTCACAACGGCCTTCAAGATTTCTGCTTCAGGCCTTTTGTTTGACGTAACGGCCCGGCGCGGGTTCGATGATCTTGTATTGGCGATTGCCTGCGGTCCTGGGCGCAGCCACCTGCTTGCCCGAGAGCGCCTGCAGCCATTCCGACCAGTCGGTCCACCAGCTGCCCGGGTGCTCACGGGCCTTGTCGAGCCAGGCCTGCGCATCGGTGGGCAAAGCGGCGCTGGCGCCGATCCAGTGGCTGCGTTTCTTCTTCGCCGGCGGATTGATGACGCCGGCAATGTGGCCCGACGCGCCGAGCACGAAACGCGTCTTGCTGCCCTTGAGCACCTGCGTGTTCAGGTAAGCCGCATCCCAGGGCACGATGTGGTCTTCGCGCGAGCCATACACATACGTCGGCACATTGAGTTTGGCGAGATCGAGTTTCTGACCGCACACCGTCACGGCACCTGGCTTCACCAGATTGTTTTCGAGGTAAGTGTTGCGGAGGTACCAGCAATACATCGGGCCCGGCAGGTTGGTGCTGTCGCTGTTCCAGTACAACAGATCGAACGGCGGTGGCGTCTCGCCTTTGAGGTAATTGCCGACCACATAGTTCCAGACCAGGTCATTCGGACGCAACGCGCTGAAGGTCGAGGCCAGCTCCTGGCCCTTCAGCAAGCCGGCGCCGCCGGGGCTGTCGGCACCGATCGTCGCTTCACGCATCTTCACCATCGCTTCGTCGACGAAGAGGTCGAGCACGCCGGTATTGCTGAAGTCGAGGAAGGTCGTCAACAAGGTCATGCTGGCCGCGGGCTGGCGGCCCTGCGCATCCAGCACGGCCAGCGCGGTTGCGAGGATGGTGCCGCCCACGCAAAAGCCCAAGGTGTTGATGGTCTTCGCGCCGCTGATGTCAAGCACGGCGTCGATCGCGCGGATGGCCGCATCACGCACGTAGTCGTCCCAGTTCTTGGACGCCACACTCTCATCGGCATTGCGCCAGCTGACCACGAACACCCGATGCCCCTGCGCCACCGCATGGCGGATCAGCGAGTTCTCCGGCTGCAGGTCAAGGATGTAGTACTTGTTGATGCAAGGCGGCACGAACAGCAAGGGCCGCTCGAACACCGTCTTCGTCAGCGGCGTGTATTCGATCAGCTGGAACAGCTCGTTCTCGAACACCACGCTGCCTTCGGTGGTGGCCACATTGCGGCCGACCTCGAACACGCGCTCGTCGGTCTGCGAGACATGGCCTTGCTGGATGTCTTGCCACAGGTGCTGCAAGCCATGGCTCAGGCTCTCGCCCTTGGTCTTCAGTGCCAGGCCGAGGGCTTCGGGGTTGAGTGGCAAATAGTTGCTCGGCGACGCGGCCGCCACCCATTGCTGGACCGCAAAGCGCAGCCGCTGCCGCGTCTTTTCCTCGCCCTGCACGCTGTCCGACAGCTTCATCAACGTGCGTGCGTTGAGCAGGTACATCTGCGCGGTGAAGGCTGCGGCCGGGTTCGATTGCCAAGCCTCGCTCGCAAAGCGCCGGTCATCGATCTTGACCGGCTGATGGGGCTGCGCGGGATCGACCGTCACGCTTTGGTTCCACAGCGCAGTGGCCTGCGCGAGGTACTCGGCCTGCAGCGCATTCAGATCGGGCAGCGGCAGGCTCAGGCCGCTGAGCGTCTTCCACAGGTCTGCATTCGTACCGAGCGCCTTCGTTGCGGCTTCGATCATCGATTCATGCGAAAGGATGGGGGGCTTCACGTCTGTCCTTGCTGGCTCGTCGGCCGGTTCGAATTAAAGTCGGCAGCCCTGTCGGGCCCTCGGGTCCATCTCACGAATCATCGAAATGTATCTTGTCGCCATCGGGTGGATGTTCGTCGTGCTGCTGATGTCGATCGCCGAAGCGGTAAGCCCGATCGGCACGGTGCTGGGCGCTTTTTTCACCTTGCTGCTGTACGGGCTACTGCCGCTGTCGATCGTGCTGTACGTGATGGGCACGCCGATGCGTCGGCGGGCCCGGCTGGCGGCCGAAGCCGCTGATCCGCCTGCGCAGCTACCTTCAGAGCCCGCAAAGGCAGATGAACAGAACGGTGAACAGGGAAGTGAACAAAGTGCAGCCAGACACCGCTCAAGCATTCAGCCAGACTCAAGCCTGCAGCCAGACCGCAGCAGCCATGCGGCCGGTCACACCATCGCGGCGGAACGAAAAGAACCGTGAACGATCGGCGACGGTGCACCATGTGCCGCCGCTGATCTGCAGAACGCCCGCAGCCTGCAGCCGGTCGCGGGCCAGGAGCGGCAGGTTCGCCAGCCACTTGCCTTCCTTGAACGGACGAAAGCGCTGCACCTCGGCGGCATCGGCCACAGCGGCCGATACGCCAAAGCCTGCCAGCACATCGGGCCCGACTTCGAAATGCGCCGGGCCGATGCAGGCACCCAGCCAGCAGTGCACCTCGGCCGGCGTGCACATTGCGGCCTCGCAGAGGGCATCGAGCGTGGCCTCCAGAACGCCCGCCGCCAGGCCGCGCCAACCGGCATGTGCGGCGCCCACAGCAGCCCCCCGACCATGCGCCGCAAACAGCACCGGCAAACAATCGGCCACCTGCACCGTGCAGGCGATGCCGGCCTCGGTGCTGATGCAGGCATCGGCTTCAAGCGCTGGCAAGCCCTCGGTGAGGTGGGCTTCAAGATGGGCTTTCGTCAAACGCAGCACCCGTGTGCCGTGCACCTGCTTCAGGTAGACGTGCGCCGCACCGGTGGCGCGTTGCAGCACGCTGCGGTTGTGCGCCACATGCGCCGGCTCATCACCGACCGCCGTGCCGAGATTGAGGCGGTCCCAGGGCGCCGCACTGATGCCGCCGTGCCGCGTGCTCATCAGCGCGCCGATGGCAGGCCACGGGGCGCCCGGTAAAGCCCAGTCGGGGCGCAGCCAGTCAACGGACATCGGCGTCGGGGCAGGCCGAAGGCTGGGTCTTCGAGAACGCATCGAGCTTCATGCATTCCTCGAACACCTTCATCACCGTGGGCACATGGTCGAGACGGCATTCCATGCGGCGTGCGTTGAAGATCTGCGGCACGAGCACGATGTCGGCCAGCGTCGGCGCATAGCCATGGCAGAAGCGGCCCGCCAGCGGATGATTCTCCAGCTGGCGCTCCACCACATCGAGGCCGGTTTCCACCCAATGCCGGTACCAGCGGTCCTTCTGGTCTTCGGTGATCTTCAGGTCATGCACGAGGTAATGCAGCACACGCACGCTGTTGAGCGGATGGATCTCACAGGCGATGTCGAGCGCCAGCGAACGCACCCGCGCACGCGCTGAGGCTTCCCAGGGCAACAGCGGCGGCTCGGGCTGCTTTTCTTCGAGGTACTCGATGATCGCCAGCGACTGCGACAGTGCGTTGTCGCCGTCTTTCAGCAGCGGCAACAAGCGTGAGGCCGAAAGGTTGCTGAAAGGCGCTTCGCGTTGTTCGCCCTTGACGAGATGAACTGGCAGGTAGCTGTAGTCCATGCCTTTCAGCGCCAGCGCAATGCGCACCCGATAAGAGGCGGAGGAGCGGAAATAACTGAATAACTCCATGTCGCCGAGTACCGCCGGCTCAGCGCGAGACAATTTGGACACGCAGGCTGCCGACACCATCGATGCGCGCGGTCAAGGTATCTCCCTCGCTGACCTGGGCCACGCCTTCGGGCGTGCCGGTGAAGATCAGATCGCCAGCGGCCAGATCCCACGCGGCCGAGATCTGCTCGATGATCTCCGCCACGCTCCAGATCAGCTTGCCGATCACGCTGTGCTGGCGCAGCGCGCCGTTGACATCGAGCACGATCTTCGTGGCCGGGTTCAGGTAGCACTGGGCTGCCGGGCGCACGGCGCTGATCGGTGCCGATTCATCAAAGCCTTTGCCGATGCACCAAGGCCGGCCGAGCTTCTTGGCCTCGGTTTGGAGGTCGCGGCGCGTCATGTCGAGGCCCACCGCATAACCCCACACATGATCGAGCGCTTCTTCGGCAGGAATGTTGCGCCCGCCCTTGCCGATCGCGGCCACCAGTTCGACCTCATGGTGAAGACTGCGCGTCAGGCTGGGGTAATGCATCTGGCCGAGTGCGCCTTCGGCGACAGGCAGCACCGCATCGCCCGGCTTCATGAAGAAGAAAGGCGCTTCGCGGCCGCTGTGGCCCATCTCGATCGCGTGGTCGACGTAATTGCGGCCGACACAGTAAATGCGTCGCACCGGAAACTGCGCCCCGGGAGCCCCTCCGGCAACGGGAATGGACGGGGTGCGCGGAGCAGGCAGCACGTAGCTCATCAGGGGGAACTCCAAACGCTGTGAGTCGAGTGGGGATGATGCCACGCGCGGGGCCGATCGCACAGACCCGGCGCTACACTGCCGCCCATGTTTCAACCGCGCAGCTTCAAGCATTGCAAGACCTGCGGCGCACCGGTGCGGTATTCGGTGCCGGCCGATGACAACCGCGAACGTGCGACCTGCACCGCCTGCGGTGCCATCCATTACGAGAACCCGCTGAACGTGGTCGGCACCGTGCCGACCTGGGGCGACAAAGTGCTGCTGTGCCGGCGCAACATCGAGCCGCGCTACGGCCTGTGGACCTTGCCCGCCGGCTTCATGGAACTGGGCGAGACCATCGCGCAAGGCGCAGTGCGTGAAACCGAAGAAGAAGCCGGCGCGCGGATCGAGCTGCAAGGCTTGTACACCGTGCTGAATGTGGTTCATGTCGGGCAGGTGCATCTGTTTTACCGCGCGCGACTGCTCGATACCGATTTCGCCCCCGGCCCGGAAACCATCGAGGCCGGCCTGTTCAGCGAGGCCGAGGTGCCCTGGGACGAACTGGCCTTCCGCACCGTGCGCGAGACGCTAAGGCATTACTTCAAGGACTACCGCAGGGGTCAATTCGACCTGCTTTGTGCCGATATAGGCTAAGCAAACCTACCTGAACATATGTCTGACACCGGCCTGGCTCCTTCCCCTCCTGCAGCCCCACCGGTGGCAGCCCCGCCGGTCGCCGAACCGCCCGCACAGCGGCTGCGCGAAGACTTGATCCACCCGGACCCGCTGCTCGATTGCCTGGTCGAAGTCTGTCGGCTGCATGGCCAAAGCGCTTCGCGCGCTTCGCTGTCGGCCGGCTTGCCGCTGAACAAGGAAGGCAAGGACGGCGGCGCCGGCAAAGGCGGCCTGCCGCTCGATCTGGCCGAGCGCGCGGTCGCCCGCGCCGGCATGTCGGCCAAGCTGCAGCGCTTGCCGCTTTTGAAGATCAACAGCGCCACGCTGCCGGTGATCCTGATCCTGAAAAACAACCGTGCCTGCGTGCTGCTCGGCTGGGGCGATGGCGCAACGCGCGATGAAGCGCGCCTGCTGCTGCCCGAAACCGGGCAAGGCTCGGTGGTGCTGAAACGCGCCGAACTCGAGGCCGATTTCACCGGCGTCCTGCTGTTCGTGCGGCCGCATTTCCGCTTCGATGCGCGCACGCCCGAAGTGCGCGCGGTGAAGACGCGGCACTGGTTCTGGGGCGCCTTGCTGGAACAGCGTTTCGTCTACCGCGATGTGCTGTGGGCCGCGTTGCTGATCAACTTCTTCGCGCTGGTCTTTCCGATGTTCAGCATGAACGTTTATGACCGCGTGGTGCCCAACAACGCGACCGAGACGCTGTGGGCCTTGTCGATTGGCGTCGTGCTGATCATGTGCGCCGATGTATTCATGCGCTTGCTGCGCAGCCACTTCGTCGATGAGGCCAGCGCGCGCATCGACGTGCAGATCTCGGCGCGGCTGATGGAGAAGGTGCTCGGCATGCGGCTCGAGCACCGGCCGGAGTCGGTCGGCTCGTTCGCGTCCAACCTGCGCGGCTTCGAGCAGGTGCGCGACTTCATCGCCTCCAGCACCGTCACCGCGCTAATCGACCTGCCCTTCGCGCTGATGTTCATCGTCGTGATGGCGTGGATTTCGCCCTGGCTGGCGGTACCGGTGGTGGTGGCTTTCATGATCATCCTGGTGCTCGGTTATGTTTTGCAGTACCGGCTGCATGAGCTGTCGCAGACGACCTATCAGGCCTCGGCACAGCGCAATGCGACGCTGATCGAAAGCCTGACCGGCATCGAGACCATCAAGTCGCTCGGCGCCGAAAGCGTCGTGCAGGCCAAATGGGAGCGCGCCAATGTGTTCCTGTCGCGCACCGGCGTGCGCATGCGTGCGCTGTCGTCGTCGGCCACTTACCTCACCGGCTGGCTGACGCAAAGCGTGACGGTGGCGATCGTCATCATCGGCGTCTACCTGATCGGCCAGCGCGAGTTGACGATGGGCGCTTTGGTTGCGTCATCGATGCTCGCGGGCCGCGCGCTGGGGCCGGCCGGGCAGATCGTCGGCCTGCTGATGCAGTACCAAGGGGCGCGTACCGCGATGGAGTCGCTGAACAAGATCATGGAGCGACCGGTCGAACGGCCTGCCGGCGAAAACTTCGTGCATCGGCCGCTGCTGCGCGGCGACATCGAATTCCGCAACGTCAAGTTCAGCTACCCGAACCGGCAAGATGCCGCCCTCGATGGCCTGAGTTTCAAGATCACCGCCGGCGAACGCGTGGCGCTGATCGGCAAGGTCGGCTCGGGCAAGTCGACGATTCAGCGCCTGATCATGGGCCTGTACCAGCCCACCGATGGCGCGGTGCTGCTCGATGGCATCGACCTGCGCCAGCTCGATCCGGCCGACGTGCGGCGCAACCTCGGCTCGGTCTCGCAAGACGTGACCCTGTTCTACGGCACGCTGCGCGACAACATCACCTTCGGCCTGCCGTATGCCGATGATTCAGCGGTGGTCGCTGCGGCCGAACTGGCGGGCATGAGCAGCTTCATCAACCGCCACCCGCGCGGCTTCGACATGCCGGTCGGCGAGCGCGGCGAGTCGCTTTCCGGTGGCCAGCGCCAAGGCATCGGCATCGCCCGCGCGGTGTTGCATAACGCGCCGATCCTGCTGCTGGACGAGCCGACCAGCGCGATGGATTTTTCGACCGAAGCGCAGATCACCCATCACATCACGCAGTTCGCCGCCAACAAGACGGTGGTGCTGGTCACGCACCGCACCTCGCTGCTGTCGATGGTGTCGCGGGTGATCGTGATCGATGGCGGGCGCATCGTGGCGGATGGGCCGCGCGATCGGATCATGGAGGCGTTGGCTTCGGGGCGGATTGCTCGGGCGGCGTAGGCTGTTTGGCCCCCCAGTCGCTGTCGCTCCTGCCCCCAAGGGGCGCCACCCTGGCGGCCTGGCAAAGCCAGTTCCGCGGGGCGTTGATTGATTGGCACGGCTTCGCCTGTGCTTTGATTGTTGCGGCTTATCAACGGGCTTTGCGTGTCGTTGATGTGTTGATGGAGCATCGATATGAGTGAGCAACACGCGGGGCGGGTTCATGGGGTGCTGTATCGGGCGGGGATGGGTGTGCTGTCTTTACTCGAGTGGATTCGGGTGGGGATTGCGCCGGTGACGGATCGGGTGTTTGGGAGCAGTACGACGGACCCGAAGGCGGGGCAGGCGGGGTTTCGCAGTTTTGAGCAGGACGCCGATGAGGTGATGTCGCGCGGGCGCACGCAGCGGGCGCAGAAGATCGTTCGGGCTTCGTTGTTGATCATGCTGGCGCTTCTGGTGTGGGCCGGGCTGGCGCGGGTCGATGAGGTCACGCGCGGCGAGGGCAAGGTGATTCCTTCGCGGCAGTTGCAGGTGGTGCAGTCGCTCGATGGCGGCGTGGTGTCGGAGATTCTGGTCAAGGAAGGCCAGGTGGTCGAGAAGGGCCAGTTGCTGCTGAAGATCGATGAGACGCGGGCGACTTCGGGGGTGCGCGAAAGCGCGGCGACCGGGTTTGCGCTGCGGGCGCGGCAGGCGCGGCTGCGCGCGCTGGCCGAAGGCTCGGCCTTCGTGCCGCCATCGATCGGCGACGATCCGGAGGAGCAACGCATTCTTCTCGGTGAGCGGCAATTGTTCGAAGCCAAACAGAATGAGCTGAGCACGATGCTGTCGATCAACAACCAGCAGTTGCAGCAGCGCCAGCAGGAACTGAGCGAAATGCGGTCGCGCAAGACGACCGCCGAGCGCGCGATCGAGTTCGGCCAGCAGGAGCTGAACAAGACGCGGCCGTTGCTGGCCTCGGGCGCGGTGTCGGAGGTCGAGATCCTGCGGCTGGAGCGCGACCTCTCGCGCAGCCGCGGTGACTCCGAAAGCGCTTCGGCCCAGATCGCCCGCGTGCATGCATCGATCGGTGAAGCGCAGCGCAAGATGCAGGAGACCGAGATCACCTTCCGCAATGACGCCCGCAAGGACCTGGCCGATGTATTGGGCAAGCTCAACGCGCTGACCGAAGGCGCGGTGGCGCTGACCGACAAAGTCAACAAGTCGCAGGTCAAGTCGCCGGTGCGCGGGCGTGTGCAGCGGCTGCTGGCCAATACCGAAGGCGGCGTCGTGCAGCCGGGCAAAGACATCATCGAGATCGTGCCGCTGGACGACAGCATGGTGCTCGAAGCGCGCGTGGCGCCGAAAGACATTGCCTTCATCCGGCCGCAGCAAAGCGCGACGGTCAAGTTCACTGCCTATGACTTCTCGATCTACGGCGGCCTCGAAGCGCAGGTCGAAAACATCAGCCCCGACACCGTCGTTGATGAACGCGGCAACGCCTTCTATCTGGTACGGGTGCGCACGACCCGCGTCAACTTCAGCGAAAAGATGCCGATCATTCCGGGCATGACGGCCGAGGTCGACATCCTGACCGGCCAGAAGACCGTGCTGGCTTATCTGCTGAAGCCGATCTTGAAGGTCAAGGCTTACGCGCTTCGCGAGCGCTGAACCCGGCGCCCCTTCCCCGCCCGACCGCATCGCCTTTCGCGCCACCCGCACCCGCACCGATTTGCGCATTAGCGCCGCATTCAGCCGCTGAATCAGTGGCTGAAGCCGCGCCTGCTCAAGTTTCAAGAAAGCCCGCCGAAATGCTTTTCGGCAAGGTTTCGTTTGCCGCTCCGCTCGCCGCAGGCCGCTTTCTTAGCGGGTTCAGCGAACGGTGGACGGCGGATCTGTTCACGGAATCCCCGGCATTTCCGACGCTTAAGAAACCGTTACCGCACGTATCCTTTTTGAATCCTGAGTGATATCTCGACCGAGGTTTTTTTCATGCCCACCATCGTCCAAACCGTCAACGGCACCGTCACCGGCCTGTGGGGTACCGCCATGTTGAGAAGCCCGGATGGGCATGTCCGGCCGGTGAAGGTGGGGGATTTCGTTCAGAAGGGCGATGTGATCCTGACCTCGCAGGACGGCATCGTTCAGCTCACACCTGAGACCGTGTTGCCGCTCGCCGCAGCCGCTGCGGCCGCGCCCGTGCCCGACAGCGCGCCCGCCAGTACGCCCGAACTCGATCGCGTGATCGCTGAGTTAGACCAACCGAATTCGCCGCTGGCCCCTGCCGCCGGCTTGAGCGCTGGCGATGGTGCCGGGCTGACACCGGGCTTGCGCGTCGAGCGCATCTCGGAAGACGTGACCCCGGCATCGTTCACCCAGACCGACGACGCTCAGGCCGCACCTGTCGCCTTCACGCCGACGCCGGCATCGGCCACCGCGCCGGCCCCGGCTGAAGTGCCTACCTTACCGACCT
>CAXTCD010000138.1:0-13949 GCA_964242145.1 uncultured Rhizobacter sp. | reverse complement strand
CCGACGCAGCCGCTGGCGGCCCGGCCGAGCCGCTGCAAGACGACCTGTTTGGCGATTCCTGAAACAAGGCTGCAACACGATGCATTCACCCCTTTCCGGCATGGCCGAATTCGAGGCGCAGCTCGCCGAGCTGGATGCGAGGCACCTGCGCCGCAAGCGGCGTGTCGTTGAATCAACCGATGGGCCTTACCTGATGGTTGACGGGCGGCCAGTGATCGCCTTCTGCTCCAACGACTACCTCGGGCTTGCACAGCACCCGGCGCTGATCCAGGCGGCCCAGGAAGCTGCGGCGCGCTACGGCGTCGGCTCCACCGGCTCGGCGATGATCAGCGGCCAGCAAGGCCCGCACGAGGCGCTGGAGCACGAACTGGCCGAATTCGTCGGCATGCAGCGCGCGCTCTACTTCGGCTCCGGCTACATGGCCAACGTCGGGCTGGTGCCCACGCTCGTGGGGCGCGGCGATGCGGTGTTTTCCGATGCGCTGAACCATGCCTGCCTGATCGATGGCATCCGGCTGTCGCGCGCACAAGCGCATGTCTACCCGCACAACAACATGGAGGCCTTGGCCGCGTTGCTTGGCGAATCGACCGCCGCGCGCAAGCTGATCGTCACCGATGCGGTGTTCAGCATGGACGGTGACATCGCGCCGCTGCCCACGCTGATCGAACTCTGCGAGCGCCACGATGCCTGGCTGCTGGTCGACGATGCCCATGGTTTCGGCGTGATCGGGCCGGAAGGCCGCGGCACCGCGGCGCACTTCGGCTTGCAGCACGAGCGGCTCGTCTACATGGCCACGCTGGGCAAGGCCGCGGGTGTGGCGGGCGCCTTCGTGGCCGGCCACGCCACGCTCATCGAATGGGTGCTGCAGCGCGCCCGCACCTACATCTTCGCGACCTCCGCGCCGGCAATGGTCGTGCAGGCAGTGCGGGAAAGCCTGCAGGTGATCGCCTCCGAAGGCTGGCGGCGCGAGCGGCTGGCCAAGCTGATCGCCCACCTGCGCGCCGGCACCGCAAGCTTGCGCTGGCCGCATCCACCGTCATCGACGGCCATCCAGCCACTACTCATCGGCGGCAACCTGGAATCGATGCAGGTGATGGCCGCGCTCTATGACCAAGGCCTGTGGGTGCCGGCCATCCGCCCGCCCACCGTTCCGGAGGGCACGGCCCGCTTGCGCATCTCGCTGTCGGCCGCCCACCGCGAAGCCGACATCGACCGGCTGCTGGCCGCGCTCGCGCGCCTGAGCTGAGCGTCGGCCACCGTGGCGAGATCGTGGGCCGAACACAAGCCCCACGCTCACGCCAACGCATGCCGGGTTCGGCCTCAGGCCCTTGGCGATCAATGCTTGCGCGATGTCTTTGATCTGAAACGTGAGTCATCGCGGCAATCAACCCGGTGACGCGCCCTCTGAGGAGAATTCCATGCATGAAGGCTCATGCCATTGCGGCGCAGTTCGGTTGGTCTTGCCGTCCACACCCACGGTCGCTACCGCCTGCAACTGTTCGCTGTGCCGCCGCATCGGCGGCCCCTGGGTCTACTTCGAGTTTGGCTCGGTCAAGATCGAAGGCCACCCCGAAGCCACCTCGGCCTACATCTGGGGTGACAAGACGCTGCGCACCATCCATTGCAAGACCTGCGGGTGTGTCACGCATTGGGAGCCCTTGCAGCCAGACGCTGGCGTCAAGCACGGCGTGAATCTCGGCAACTTCGATCCAGCGCTGATCGCCAAGGTGCGGGTGCGCCGCTTTGATGGCGCCGAGACCTGGACGTTTCTGGACGAGCCCATCGCACTCGGTCCACCGCCCAGCCCGCAGTGACGAGGATGCTTTCAGTGGATTGCAGCGCCAAGGCAAACCCCGGCGCTGAGTTCGGGCCTCAACCATAAAGCGCGGCAAGCCCCGACCCTCGAACGCGGCAGCGTCCTACCGCGCCGGGCAAGCACGCCGGTCACGATGTGTGATCGACACCTCTGACCCCTCGCACCATGTCTGCCTTGTTTGAATCGGGCTTGATTGCCTGGATGACGCTTTCGTTGCTCGGCAGCGGCCTGCTGCCGGCGGCGCAATACCGCGCACGGCATGCGCGCCAACGGCATCCGAACAAACGCATGGCAGCGGCCGTCGCGCGGGCGCGGCCAAGCGCTGCCGGTTCGGGCGCATGACAGGCCAGCGGCACACGTTGCAGCGCTGGCTGTCGCGCGCGGCGCTGGCCGGTGCGTGCGTACTGCTGCAAGCCGGCTGTGCCAGCCTGCCGCCACCGCAAGCGCGCGAGCCCGACCATGCGTTTGCAGCACCGCAGACCACGCCACTGGGCAAGCTGGCGGTGGCTGCATCGACGGCGGCATCGGCTCCCGGTGTGTCCGGCTTTCGATTGCTGGTCGATGGCGGCGAAGCCTTCGGCACCCTGGCCGCATTGACCGACCGTGCGCAGCGCTCGCTCGACCTTCAGTACTACCTGATCCACAGCGACGGCTCGAGCCGCGCGCTGATCCAGCGAGTCCGCGCTGCCGCGGACCGCGGCGTCAAGGTGCGCCTGCTGGTCGATGACCTGAACACCTCGGGCCAGGATGCCGGCTTTCTTCGCCTCACCGCCCATCCCAACATCGAGCTGCGCATCTACAACCCCTTCCCGGCAGGCCGCGCTTCCACGATCAGCCGGGTGTTGACGTCGATCACCGACATCACCCGCATCAACCAGCGCATGCACAACAAGATGTTCGTGGCCGACAACGCGTTGGCCGTCACCGGAGGGCGCAATCTGGGGGATGCCTATTACGTTGAAAGCCAGGACAGCAATTTCCTCGACATCGACCTGATCGTCGCTGGCCCGGCGGTGCGCACGCTGTCAGCCACCTTCGACGCGTTCTGGAACAACCCGCTCGCTTACCCCATTGCAGCGATTGCCGGCACTGAGCCGATTGCGCCACTCCCGGCCGAAGCGTCGCCACAGACCGCCGCTTCGGCGACCGACGCCACTGCCAGCGCGGCGACCTTGTCAGCATCTGCCGACAAGGTCGCGCCCGGTCCCAGCTCGACCGAATCAGTCACCGCCATTCCCAGCGAAGGGTTCGCACGCGAACTGGCACAAGGCCAGCTGAATCTGGTCTGGGCGAGTTCGCACGTGCTGGCCGACCAGCCCTCGAAGATTGGCAACGAAGGCGAATTGACGAGCAATCAGGCGATCGCCGATGACGTTGAATCGCTGATGCGGTCGGCGAAGAAGGAGGTGATCCTGATGTCGCCGTATTTCGTACCGGGCGAGCGCGGCGTCGCGCTGATCACAAGCCTGGTTCAACGGGGCGTGAAGGTGCGCATCCTGACCAACTCGCTGGCCACGACCGATGCGCCGGCCGTGCACATCGGCTATGCGCGCTACCGCGTGCCGCTCTTGGAGCAGGGCATCGAGCTGTATGAGTTGCGCCCGCATCTGAATGCAACGCGCCGCACACGCATCGGCGCCTTCGGTTCATCGCAGGCTTCGCTGCACGCCAAGGTGCTGGTGGTGGATGGCGCCACCTCGCTGGTGGGCTCGATGAACATGGACCCGCGTTCCGAGAAGCTCAACACCGAGATGGGCGTGGTCGTGCGCAGCACCGTGATCTCAAAGCAGCTGGCGCAGACCTATCAAGACTTGAGCACCAGCGCTTACCGGTTGAGCCTGACGGCCGACAAGACGGTGCAGTGGACCGCGAGCGGCATCAACGCGCCGCCAGCCAGCACCGACGAGCCCGAAGCCAGCCTGTGGCTCAAGCTCGGCTTGAAGCTGCTCGCGCCATTTGCGCCTGACGAGATGCTGTAGCGCCAGCGCCGGCCGGTAGCACTGCGGCCATTCCACCGCAGCTCACTCGACCTTCACGCCTTTCCAGAAAGCCACGCGCCCTTTGATCTCGGCCGCGGCTTCGGTCGGTTCGGGGTAGTACCAAACCGCGTCAGGGTTCATCTCGCCATTGACGAACAGGCTGTAGTAATACGCCTGCCCTTTCCACAAGCAGCTTGTGCGATGGTTGCTGAAGCTCACGTAATCGCGATTCAGGCTGCTTTCCGGGAAATAGCAGTTGCCTTCGACCACAACGATGTCGTCACTTTCGGCGAGGGTCACGCCGTTCCAGCTTGCTTTCATTGCGTCCTTTCGCCGGCCGGGCCGGAGGTTAAAGGCGCGATGGTAGCGAGACCCCGGCAGTCAGCCTCACGCCAGCGACTCGAAGACCGCTGCGGAGCACACCCGCCGCCGTGGCGCTGGCGCTGATTACGCGGTCGCGCGGCGCTTCTTGACGCCGCCGCGCTCACCGCGCTCAGACGCTTCGGGCATGTTCTCGAGCACCCACAACAGCGTGTCGCGGCGGGCCGCGATTTCGATGCGCGCTTCCTCACCGGAGCGCGGATAGCTGGCCGACAGCAACACGCCGCTGACCAGCTCGTCGTTCGCGGCGGCAATGACTTTTTCGAACAGAGACCGGGCTGCGGCCAGCTCGCGACTCATCTTGGGATTGAACATCGGGATCTCCTTTTTGAAGTGAATTGAAAGCATCTCGGCCAACACGGGAAGCTTGAAACGGTCAGGCCACCGCGATCGATGCGCCGCCCGTTCACGGGACGCATCAAAAAAATCCAACTGATCTGAGGACGTCGGCATCAGAAGCTCCGCTCAGTGAACGACGCTCGAACCACGCTCTTCGGGAAAGGCGATGGTCGGAAAATCGATCGGTGGATCGATGCGGGGAAAGTTGCTGTCCACGCCCTCTTCGAGTTCGAATGACAAGGTCGACAGCGCCTCGGCCCCGTGCACCTGGCGGGCCACGCGGCGCCGCGCACGATGCGGGCGATGGTTGACTGCCACCGGCGGATAGCTGGCGAACAGCGGCTGCACCACTTGAGGATCGGCCGGCTCCACGATCTCGAAGGGATAAGAAGCCACGCTCTTGCGGAATGGCTCGCGGGCCGCAGACCGCTTCTGCACCGGTGCCGCAGCCGAAGCCTTCGTACTGGCCGACTGAAAGCTCATCCACTTCGCCGCCACGCCTGCACTGCGCAGGCCCAACTTGGCGGTCGCCACCGTCAGGCTGAACAAGTTGAACAGCGTGCGGCCCAGCGACTCATCGCGGCGCTGTGAATGAACGGCCCGCGAGCGCCGGCTTTTCGCTGCCTGACGCGCGTCGATAGGACTGCGCGTTTCGTTTTCCGCCCAACCCAGATGCTGCTTGAAGAAGCCGAGCATCGCCTGCGCCGTGATGGGCGTGCTGGCCCACGCCACGATTCGATTCCACTTGGGTGCATTGCGATTCAGTGACAGGGCTTTAGCGTTCGACATTCGGATCTCCGTGAAAGGTGGGATAGGGGCAAAGCCACGAACCGCTGCACAACCGAGACGTCGCGATCGACGACAGGGAGGATGTCGACACACGCCTTACCGTGAAGCGGGGGTGGGCCGAGTCGTTGGAGATCCTCGTACAAGCGGTCGCGACACGACGGCTCGATCGGTTGGAGGGCAGTCGGTAGGTGAAGTACATGACGCATCCATTCTTGTTCTGACCCCCCCACCCCGTAACCAAAAAAAACGAAGCGGCGTCACGAAGTGCGAAACCGATGAGTGAAGCCGCGAGTGTTCGGGAACATTTGCGGCCTTGGAATTGCCAGTCTCCGGTCTACCTGCGATGCATTCGGTGGGGCCCGAACGATTCGTGCAGCCGTGACGCTGCGCCGCGAACGCCGCCTTCTCCGCCTTCTTTCAGGCGGCCATGGAAATAACGCACCTTCCGAATGAGCCCGATCGAAACATCGTTTCGTGACGACACGGCCCGGCCAGCGCCCGTTCGATTCGCGGCCCTGCCGCCGGCTTCTTCATCACGCGTCTTGCACCTGAAACCACCCGACGCAGCCGTCTCGTCAATGGGTGAATGGCCTCACTGATTGAATTGCCCGTCGACCTGTCAGACTATGCTGCAATGCAACATGACTTTGCCGAGCGCTCTGCACTCACTGCGTTGCAGCCGCTTTGACCGCGCTTTGTACCGGCCAGGCCATCGAGCCCTTGAGTTCGCGCTTCGCTGACCGGCCAGCGTCCCGATCCGCACCACGCCCGCTCAATCTTCTGAAGGAGATCCCCCGATGAACCCGCTTTTTGCCAAGCTGATGGGCCATGCCACCCACCTGACCCAGCACAACCGCCTGACCGAAGCCACGGCGGCAATCCAGAAAGCCCTGGCTCATTTGGGGTCGCAGCGGCACGACGGCACGGCAGGCCACGCGCCGCCCAATGGCCCGTTGATGGGCAAGCCGCTGGCCGACGCACATGCCGATGCCGTGGTGCTGGACGGGTTCGTCACCGAACTGCGCGAGCCGGAGACCCCGCCACAAGCGCAGCCGAAAGCGCAGCCGGAAACCCACCCACAACCCCCGCAGGCCCCGCCGGCCAACGCGCGCGACACGCCGGGCCAGTTCATCAGCGCGTCGTATGCCGCGCAGTCAGGGCCGCGCGACTACAAGCTCTTCATTCCCGCTGGCAGTGCGGGCCGGGCCTTGCCGCTGGTCGTGATGCTGCATGGCTGCACCCAGGACCCGGATGATTTCGCCGCAGGCACGCGGATGAATGAATTGGCACAGGCGCAAGGTTTCCTGGTGCTGTATCCGAAGCAGGCGCCGCGCTCGAATGCGTCGAAGTGCTGGAACTGGTTTCGCCCGGGCGATCAAAAGCGCGGCCAAGGCGAGCCCGAGATGATCGCCGGCATGACGCGCCATGTGCTGCAGGCCCATCAGCTCGATGCCGACCGTGTTTACGTGGCCGGGCTGTCGGCAGGCGGCGCGATGGCAGCCATCCTCGGCCGCGAATACCCCGACGTGTATGCCGCAATCGGTGTCCATTCCGGCGTGCCGCAAGGTGCGGCGCATGACGTGCCGTCGGCCTTCTCGGTGATGAAGAACGGCGCGCCGGCCGCTCACCCGGCCACCTCCGGCGCGCGCTCGGTGCCGGTCATCGTGTTCCATGGCGACAGCGATGCGACGGTGCACCCGCGCAACGGCGAGCAGGTGCTGGATGCGCTGCGCACCGCGCAGGCCACCGACACCCGTGTCGTGGAAGACACGCAGTCCGGCGGTCGCTTCACCCGCAAGGACTACCGAGACGCCGCCGGCACGGTGCAGGCCGAACACTGGACGCTGCATGGCGTGGGGCACGCGTGGTCGGGTGGCAGCACCCAAGGGTCTTATACCGATGCGCGCGGGCCAAGCGCATCGCGCGAAATGCTGCGCTTCTTCCTGGCGCATCGGCGATCGTCTTGACACAGCAAGCTGGCACGCTCAGCCGTAGGCCGCCAACGCGCCACCCAAACGCTTTTTGATCGCGGCGGCCAGGGCTTTGTCACCGGTGACGACCACGCTGTCGCCGTGACGAAGAATGTCCATCATCAGCTCGGTCGGGTCGCTGTAGGGCACTTGCAGTTCATACCGGCCATCGGCGAGCCAGCGCCCCTTCTGCTGCGCATGCCACTCTTCCACCGCCACCCATTGCGCCGCATCGGCCTTGAACACCAGCGTCGCCCATTTCAGGCTCTTGCCGGCGCCGCTGTAGATGCCGTAGCCGGCGTCGAGTTCGGCCTCCAGGTCTTTGACAGCCACGTTGCGGGCCTTGGTCTCCAGCGGTTGGGCTTCCTGCACCGCATCGAGCGCGAAGCGGCGCAGGCCGTCGCTGGCATGGCACCAGGCATCGAGGTACCAGGTGTTGCGGTAATTCACCAGCCGCTGCGGTGACACGTCGCGCTCGCTGGTGCTGCGGTCGCTGCGCTTGAAATAACGCAGCCACACCCGCTTGCGCTGCACCAGCGCACTGCCCAGCAGCTCGAAATAACGGCTCGGCGTGCGCCGCCGCGCGGTCGAGATCAGCTTCACCCGGCGCATCAGTTCACGCGCCTCGCTCTCGTCGGTGCCGAGCATGCCCTGCAGCTTGCTCATCATCGGCTGCAGGTGGCGCGACAGCACGCCGTCGTCATCGAGCCCCGACATCAACTGATGCATGGTCAGCAGCGCGTGAATCTCCTTCTCGTTGAACCACAGGCCCGGCAGTTCCAGCCGCGCGCCCGGCACCGCGCTGGCCTGGCTGGCACCGCTGCTGCCTGGCTCAAAGCAATAGCCGTTACTCAGGCGGTCATAGACGATCGGCGCGCTGAGGCGGTCACGCAGGTATTGCAGATCGCGCTTGAGCGTGGCCGGCGAGACGGTCAGCTCTTCGAGCAAGGCCTCGAAGCTCACGCTGCCGCGGCTGCGCAACAGCAGTTCGATCTTGTAGAAACGTTCGGTTCGGTCCATCTGTGGCTTTCGTTGTTCATCGCTGCGGGCCCGCCCGGGTGGGCCGGAAGCCGCTCTTCCCTCTTCCCTCTTCCAACAGCCCGCATTGGAATATCACACCACTGGCTCACCAGATGAGCCAGTGGTTCCAGCATAACGAAAATAAAAAAACGGTGGCCGACCCGGGTAGCTCACCCCATGAGCCAGTCAACCGCAACACTGGCTTCATCGCTGCAACGGTTGCAGTGACCTCGCTGGAGCCCCCCATGACGACCGATCTGCAATCCACCCCGTCGACGACCCTGACCACCCACGAGCACATCGGCTTCGAACTGGGCTGGGACTATGCGCACTACGGCCTGACGCCGCCGATCCCATATGCGCTGGAGGCTTCGCCGCTGCGCCACGGCTGGCTGGCCAGCCAGGCCACCTTCGGCGAGCGCACGCTCGAAGCCACGCGCCATGCACGCAAATGGCTGCAGCTGCGTCTGCATGCCTGGCTGCGCGGGCGCAGCGTGGAGCTGGTGCAGGTCACGCCGCATTACCTGCAGCAGCTCGAAGTCACGCACTGCCCGGTCACTCGCATCGCCTTCGGCCATACGGCATTCGACAATGCCGAAGCCTCGATCGACCGTGTTCGCAACGACGCGAGCTACGCCGCCGGCAACCTGGCCGTGATCAGCACCAAGGCCAACCACGCGAAGGCGGCCTACGGCTACCGCGAAGCGCTGCAACTGGCGCGGCAGATCGAATCCAGCGACGCCACTGCAGCCGCCGGCTCGGCGCCCAGCGGCCTCGGCGGCTTGACGGCGGCGCAGTGGTCACGCGTGGCCGTGCTGTGCAGCTTCGTCGAGCCACTGCCCCACGCCGAAGCCTGCGCGCTGCCGATGCTCGTGCTGCCGCCGAACCGGCTGCGCCTGTTCAACCCGTCGCAGGCACTGCAGGCCTTCATCAGCCAGCAGTTGCTGGTGCCGGGCTGGAGCCACCGCCTGTCGCGCCTCGAAGACCTGCTGCCCACGCAGGCGATCAAGCGCTCGTTCCAGATGTTTTTCCATGCGCTGCTGCCGCGCGTGCTCGAAGCCGGCAAGACGGTGTTTGCCCACGAGTCACGCTGGGCGATCGAAGATGCCTGGCGCAACCCGCTGGCCCAGCAGCGCTGGACGGCCTTCGTCAGCCAGCTGACGCCCGAGCAGTGCGAATCGATCGTGGAGCGCGCCAGCGCCAAGAAGCTCGGCGTGTCGCTGGTGCAGCATGTGAGCGACTCGCAGGCCATCGACGGCTGGAACCTCGAGACCCGCGGCTACGTGCCCCATGCGGTGCTGCGGCGCCGGCTGCCGGCCCAGGCGCAGCACAGCGCGCATCAACTGTCGCTGCTGCCCACCGACTGACATGCCGGCACCATGCGGCAAGGCTCAGCGCCCAGCCGCCACCGTGTCGGTGGCCTGCGTGAAGTCGAGCGCGCCGCTCAGGTCGCCCATGTTGCGGCTGCCGTTGCGCAGCAGGCCCTGGTCGCGTTCGATGATGCCGGGCAGCGGGTCGAGCGACCAGCGGTGCGTGATGAAGCGCAGGACCGAGCCGGTGTCGTACTGCGTCTTGTCGACGTAGCCGCGCTTGGCGAAAGGCGAAATGATCAGCGCCGGGATGCGCGTGCCGGGGCCGAAGCGGTCACCGGCTGGCACCGGCGCGTGGTCGTAGAAGCCGCCGTTCTCGTCGTAGGTCACGACGATCAGCATGCGCTTCCATTGCGGGCTTTGCTGCAGCCGGCCGATGACCTCGGCGATGTGCGCGTCGCCATCGGCCACGCTTGCATAGCCGGCGTGCTGGTTCAGGTTGCCCTGCGGCTTGTAGAAGGTGACCGCAGGCAATTGGCCGGCCGCAGCGTCACGCAGGAATTCGCTGTCGAAGTCTTTCAGGTGGGCGGCGCGCGCATCGGCCCGCGTTGCGGGGTCGAAGGCGGCGTAATAGTTGAACGGCTGGTGGTGGGCCTGGAAGTTCGCCTTGCCCTTGTAGATCACGTTGCGCGCTTCGGAAGAACTCGCCGCGCTCCACGCGCCGCCATACCAGGCCCATGGCACCGCGCGTTCATTCAGTGTGTCGCCGATGGTTTGCAGCGTCTGCGCCGGCAAGGTCGTCGGCTTGGTCGGGTCGGCATAGCGCGCATCGCCACCGGCCGCCGGCTCCACACCACTGGGCTGGTAGGCCGGCTGCATCGTGTTGACCGTATAGAAGTTGCCCTTGTCGTCCTTGGGCGTCAGTGCGCCATCGCGCTTATAGCGCGGCGCGCCATCGAGCACCGAGCCCGGCATGTTGGCGGCCGGCACCAAGCGTTTGAAACGGCCTTGGGCATCAAGCTCGATGTCGCTGATCAGCCCTTGGGCCGGCGACTTGTCGGCATTCGGATAAACCGGCGCGCAAGCGCAGATCAGGTATTGATGATTCAGATACGAACCACCGAACGCCCCCATGAAGAAGTTGTCGGCCAACGTGTAGCGCTGTGCCAGCTTCCACAGCTGCATCGAGCTGCCGTTGTAGTAGCCCATGCTCAGGCCACCCGCATCGGAATACGCGGCAAAGCGGTCGTTGCGGCCGCCGTTGATCTGCATCATGTTGTTGTAGAAGCGGTGCACCAGATCGCGGGTGATCACGGTCGATGGCACGACCACGCCGCTGGCGCCAAGGCCTTGGGGCTGATCGATCTGGAACATCGCATTCGGCAAGCCGCTCGACTGCGCCTGCGTCAGCGTCACCGGCTGCCCACCGGCGGTGAGCCCGCCCCAGGTCGGCGGCAGCACCGGCAGCACCGCGCCATCAAAGTCGACTTGCGGCGCCGCAGGGCCTTGCGAACTCGGGTTCTTGCCCGGAATGCCGTTCGCGCCGGGGAACAGGCCGTAGAGCGTATCGAAGGCACGGTTCTCGGCGTAGATCACGACGACGGTGTCGATCGCATCGAGCGCCAGGTGGTTGCGCATCGCCTTCGCCAGATCACCGTTCGGGCCGGCATCGGCGACTGCATCGGCAATGCGCGGCAACAGCAGCGCGCCTTCGGCCTGCACGCGGGGCTCGCGCTCATCGAGCACGCGCGACGCGTCAACACCCAGCCGCCGGGCCAGCAATGCACGGGCTTGCCCCAATGATCCGCCGTTGCCATCCACCAGCGCGGCCAGTTCGGTCGACACCGGGCTCAGCACGGTGTTGGCACCGGCCGGTGCGCGCAGCACGAGTGGCCTGGCGCTGTTGCCGATCTCTGCCACCAGTGCGCCGGGACCGCGCAACTCGAACTGGCCTTTGGCGTCAGTTTGGGTCGTGGGTTCGCCCGAGTCGCATCGGGCATTGCCATTGAGGTCGACGCACACCCGCGCGCCGCCAAAGCCTTGCACCAGGCCGCGCACCGCACCTGCGGCATCGGTCGTGGGCGGCGTGGCGCAGGCCGCAAGCAGGATCGATAACAACGGGACGGCTGGTTTCATGGCGACATCGGCGAGTGAGACAAGAGCGCAAGTATTCTTCAGTTTCATGTCAGCCCGCTGAAACGGCCGATCGCAGCATCGAGACATCGCCTCGATGCGCAGCGCGCTGTTCCGAACGCGCTTAAGCCGCAGGCCGGGCGGGGATCTGCAGGCCGCGGGTGACGGCTGGGCGTGCGACAAAAGCCTTCAACACACGGGCGACCTCGGGGAAGTCGGCGAAGCCCACCAGGTCAGCGGCTTCGTAGTAATTCAACAGGTTGTTGATCCACGGAAAGATCGCGATGTCGGCAATCGTGTAGTCGCTGCCCATGATCCAGTCGCGGCCCGCGAGGCGGCCATTGACGACCCCCAGCAGCCGCTTGGCTTCGGCGACATAACGGTCGCGCGGGCGCTTGTCTTCGAAATCCTTGCCCGCAAACTTCGTGAAGAAGCCGACCTGGCCGAACATCGGGCCGATGCCGCCCATCTGGAACATCACCCACTGGATCGTCTCGTAGCGCCGGGCCGCATCGCTGGGCAGCAGCTGGCCGGTTTTCTCGGCCAGATAGATCAGGATCGCGCCCGACTCGAACAACGCAAACGGCTGGCCGCCGGGGCCATCGGGGTCGAGGATCGCGGGGATCTTGTTGTTCGGGCTCAGCGAGAGGAACTCGGGCGTGAGCTGATCGTTGGTGTCGAAGCGCACCAGGTGCGGCTCATAAGCCAGCCCGGTCTCCTCCAGAAAGATCGAGACCTTGACGCCGTTCGGCGTGGGCAGCGAATAAAGCTGAAGGCGCTGCGGATGCTGCGCAGGCCATTTGCGGGTGATGGCAAAAGAAGACAGGTCGGTCATGGCAGGCGGGAATCGATGAAACGGGGTCGCATTCTCCGATGCGCCACGCCCATAACCAGCCCGGCTTGTACAAAAGCCACACGGACGACGGAATCACGTGGGTTTGGCCGAGCAAGTCATCGCCCGGCCTTCGCACAACGTGCTGGAGTTGACTGCTGACCTGGCCCGATTACGGGATCAGTCTGGCGTTCTCGATCACGATTCCAGATCGTTGTAGTCGAAGTCGCCGCCCAGGCGGTCGTCTTCGATGCCGACATAAATGCCAGCCGGAATGCCGGCAGCTGCGTCACCCGCGAAGGAGGTCGTGTAAGCCAGATTGCGCTGCACATCGGTCGGGTAAGGATCGGGCGAGGTAATCAGGCGGCCATAGAAATCGCGATGCGGCTTCGCCAGCGTCTTGTTGATCCAGAGCTCAATGACAGTGCCCTTGATCACCGGGGCGGTCGTGACCTTCTTTTCTCCATATTTCGACGACTTGCTGTCGAACAGAGGGTCACTGTTCCAGAGGCCTGCGTTGCCGACGCGGATCGACACGTTGTCGACGCTGTTTCCGCCGATGAAGTACAGGTTCAGCGGCCCGTCCTGGGTGGCGATCACTCTGAATTTCTGGGCTTCCGTTCCGGGTGTTGGATATTGGCTGGCGGAAGCCGCATAGACCGAACTTGCGCCAGAAATGGCCATCGCGATGGCAAGAGCTGATTTCAAAAAAATCATATCTCCTAGTGAAAAAAAGCAATCACGATTCTCTTTCGAAGAACCATGCCGTCATTCCCATGAAGCAGGGAAATAACGCTGAGGCGCCGGAACAGATACCTCTCCGGCTCATTGCTTTGATTCAGGCCCTGACTCATGGATCAACAGGTTTGGCAAGTCTATTTTTTCAATTTAGGACTTACGCAAACCATTATTTTCGATAATGGTGGCGGGATTTCCAACATGAGCTAAGTTCAATAAAATCAAGGAAACAACTTGGACTTGAGATCATTTGAAGACCCATCGATTAGATTATTGTCAATTCCTTCTTTCGAGTCATACGAACTTCACATTGACACACTGTGCCGCGCATTCCAAAGGCTTGAGTCATGACGCCATCAATCGATATCTGCGAAAAGAAAAAATGACATCCAGTTTGATCTGGGAGCACGTTCAAGGCGACGTTGTCGAATCGCCCCGAGTGTATTGTTTTTGATGAGTCCGTCTTGGACTCGGTCGTCAGCACCAAAGCGCTGAGCTTCAATCGGGTGCTGGTCGACAACTGGTACGTGACGAAAGAGTTGATGCTGCTGATCGAGTCGCTTGGCAAGATTGACTACTGCCCACTCAAAGCAAATCGCCAAGTCGATGACAGTGGTGGTGAGCAACCGTATCGACGGGTCG
>CAXTCD010000137.1:0-13988 GCA_964242145.1 uncultured Rhizobacter sp. | reverse complement strand
AACGCGTCGCCCGGTCGGCCTCTGCCCAGTTGCAGCGTGCCGAGGTTCTGATGGGCGAAGGCCACTTCGGCCGCCCAATTCGCCTTCTTGGCGTCGATCGACACCAGCCGCTGCGCCAGCGCCAGGTAGTCGCGCCACCAGCGTTCGGCTTCGGGTCCATTGCCTCTCTTCCAGGCGGCGTAGCCGACCCAGTACACGCTTTGTGCGTGATCGAAGATGCGCTGGCCATCGTTCGGCGCCTGCGCGAGCAACTCGGCGGTGGTGCGTGAAGCCTGCTCGAAAGCCACCTGGGCCTCGGCGGGGTTGCCGCGCAGATCGCGGATCTCGCCGATCAGATGCATCGCCCGCGAGCGGTGGCCCAGCGCGGTGGCATCGAGCTGGCCCGATACTTGAGCGGCGTAATAGGCGAGCGCCTTTTCGCCAACCGAATCGAGCACCTCCAGGCGGCCCACCGGCTCCAGCTTCTTGCGCAGGTCACCGAGCATGAACTCGATCAAGCCTTCCGCCTGCACGCGCTGGTGCTGGGCCTCGTTGCGCGCCTGCACCGCCAGCACGGCCAGCAGCGCGAACACGAACACGCCGAAGACCGATGCTGCCGCAATGGCTGACAGCCAACGTACGCGGCGTTGCATGTCGCGCCGCACCAGGTCGTCAAACCCGACGCCGAGCATCGCGGCCAGCAGCTTCAGCGCCGCGCGCTGCGGCCCATCGCCGTGGCGGCGCATGTCGGCGGCGATCGGCTCCAGCGCCTCGCCTTCGGGCTGTCCATTGGGCGCCAGCGCGCGGCGCAGCGCCGGCGGAAAGCATTCCTGCGCCTCGCGGCCCGGCATGTCGCTGGCAAACGGTTCGCCGCGGGCGATCAAGGCCAGCACGCGGCGCTCACCATGCAGGCGCTTGAATTCGATGATCTCGCGGTTGACCCAAGGCGAACGGGCAGCGTCTGGTGTGCAGACGACGATCAGCCAGCGGCTGCGTGACAGCGCCTCGGCCACGCTCGCCTTCAGGTCGGCACCGGCATGCAGCTCATCGCGATCACGAAAAACAGGCGGCAGCCGCGCCGCGATCGGCCCTTGCGCGCCCGGCCGGCCGACCAGCCGCTTTGGCACGCGGTAAGTCTCTAACCGGCGCTGCAGCCGCTTGGCGATCGCCTTGTCGTGGTGGCTGTAACTCAGGAAGGCGGAATAACGGGCTGGCGCCACGGTACCTTCGGCCCGATTCGGCAACGCAGGCACCGGCGGCAAGGCTTGGGGTCCATCGACCGCCTCATCCGCCACGGCCGGGACGTCAATCTCGTTGAGATCTGCACTCATCGCGACCTGCTCCGCAAGGTCGACACGATCGCCGCCAGCCGGGCCGGGCTGCAGGGCCGCGGTGTCATCGCATCGCCGGGCCCGCTGCGCTCGGCGCGGCCGCGCCGTTGCCACAGCAAGACCGGTGCGGTGCGTGGGCAGGTCGACACGTGGATCACCGGGATGCGGCGGCGGCAGGCGGACTGCACCACTTCGGCGGTACCGCCTGCGCCCTGCGCCGGCAGGCCGTTCCAGACTGCGATCAGCACGTCGGCCTCATCGAGGATCGCATCACCGGCGCGGCGATAAGCCTGCCCCGCAAACGCCCGCAGGCCCGGCAGCTCGCTGATCTGCGAGGCGCGGTTCAACAGGCCGTCGAACTGCGAACGCGAAGCCGCGTCAGTGAAGTCTTCGAGGTAGACGTCGCGGGCAAACGGCAGCACCGCATGAAGGAGGTAGCCCGCACCCAGCGCCAGCTCGGCCAGGTGCCGGTCAGCGCCTTCAGCCAAGCCGGAAACCAAGCGCGGCGCAGGGTCACCGGCATGGCCGGCCAGTTGCACAAGCAAAGGCCGAAGCCGAGGCGTGATGCGGTCGAGCTGGGTTTGGGTGATTCGATTCAAGCGATGCCCTGTCACACCGATGACCCACCGACGGTTTGCGCTCAATCGCAGCAAGAACGCCTCCGTGGCATGTCGAGCGCATTCAATCGAGGAGATCCTTTGCCATCGAGCTGCTCGGCCTGCCGATGAGCATAGGTGATGTCGCGCGCTTTGCACCGTATGCAACGTGGGATGGCTCGATCACTTGCAGCCGTGGCAGCGCCTCGGTGGCCTCGGCGCTGCCGACCGGCTGCAGCACGGCAGGCAACGCGCTGCTCAGCAAGGTGGCGCACAAGGCTCGGGCGCAGAAGGTTTCGGTGATGATCCAACTCCGGTTCGATTCGATTCGGTTCGATTTGGGTAGCGGCACGCCCGCTGGCAGCGCTGCACCGACTGTCGCGGCCCGCGTACCGCCGGTCTTGAACCCGGCCTGAATTGTTCTGAAGCCTCGCGCTCCGTGTGCTGGGGTGCCGCTGCCTATCATTCGGCGCATGAGCGCCCCCCCTTACCTCCCGCGCCGCGCCAGCCGCAGCGAAATCGTGCCGATCCGCGGCCTTCAGTACCACCTTCGACACTGGGGCGATGCCGCACTCGCGACGCCCGAGCAGCCGCCGCTGTTGATGTTGCACGGCTGGATGGACGTCGGCGCCTCGTTCCAGTTCATCGTCGATGCCCTGGCCGATTCAGGCCGCCCGCCCCGCCAGGTGATTGCGCCCGATTGGCGCGGCTTCGGCTTGAGCGAATGGCCGGCCCGTGACGGCTACTGGTTCGCTGATTACCTCGGCGACCTGGATGCCATCGTCGATGGCGTGCTCGCCCTGCTTCCGGGCATCGACCAGATCGACCTGCTCGGCCACAGCATGGGCGGCAACATCGCGATGGTCTATGCGGGCGTTCGGCCACAGCGCGTGCGCCGATTGATCAACCTCGAAGGCTTCGGCCTGCCGGCCACCCGGCCCGAGATGGCACCCAAGCGCTATGCGCAGTGGCTGGACGAACTGAAGCTGCCAGCCACGATCAGCGCTTACAAAAGCGCCGATGCCGTGGCCACCCGCCTGCAAAGAACGAACCCTTTGCTCAGCGCTGACCGCGCCGCGTGGCTGGCACGGCAGTGGGCACGCGAAGACGACAGCGGCCGCTGGCAGATCCTCGGTGACCCGCTGCACAAGCGCGGCACGCCGACGCTATATCAGCGCGATGAGGTCATCGCCTGCTGGCGGCAGATCACCGCGCCGTTGATGTGGGTCGAGGGTGACCGCACCGACATCTCGCGCTGGTGGGATGGCCAGCACTACAGCACCGAAGAATTCCATCAGCGCCTGAGCGTGGTCACGCAGGTGCAGAAGCATCGCCTGTCACCGGCCGGTCACATGGTTCATCACGATCAGCCCGAAGTGCTGGCCGGTTTGATCGAGGCTTTTCTCGATGCGGCCGCAGCCACTTCCGCCACCATTTGAACGATGTCGGTTGGAGGATCTCGTCACCGCGCGAATCCGCCCACAACGGTCGCCACCTTCGGCCGACACGCGAGGCTGCGAGGGCCTTGCGCGGTCACCGCCCCCTCGCGTGTCAAAATTGCCGGCTTCTCCCGCAAGGCGCCGTGGCCACGCAGCCTCCATCCGCCGGGAAACCTCTCACAGGAAACACATCATGGACGTCGAACACATCAATGCCATTGGCAACTCTCTGGCCGACCTGACGAAGCGCACGGTCGACCTCCGGGGGTATCTTTGACTACGACCGCAAAGCTCTGCGGCTGAACGAAGTCAATGCCGCGCTCGAGAACCCGAAGGTCTGGGACGAGCCCAAGCGCGCCCAGGAGTTGGGCCGCGAGAAGCGCACGCTGGAAATGGTGGTGCAGACCATCGACCACCTGACGAGCAACCTGGCCGACAACACCGAGTTGTATGACATGGCCAAGAGCGAAGGTGATTTCGATTCGCTGGTCGCCATCGAAGCCGATGCCGAGAAGCTCAATAACGCCGTCAAGGAACTCGAATTCCGCCGGATGTTCAACAACCCGGCCGACCCGAGCAATTGCTTCATCGACATCCAGGCCGGCGCCGGTGGCACCGAGGCTTGCGACTGGGCCAGCATGCTGCTGCGCCAGTACCTGAAGTACGCCGAGCGCAAGGGCTTCAAGACGACGATGGAAGACGAGACGCCAGGCGACATTGCCGGCATCAAGAGCGCAACGATCAAGGTCGAAGGCGAATATGCGTTCGGCCTGCTGCGCACCGAAACCGGCGTGCACCGCCTGGTGCGCAAGAGCCCGTTCGACTCCGCCGGTGGCCGCCACACGAGCTTTGCATCGCTGTTCGTCTATCCCGAAGTCGATGACACCGTCGAGATCGACATCAACCCGTCGGACGTGCGCACCGACACCTTCCGGGCCAGCGGCGCGGGCGGCCAGCACATCAACAAGACCGACTCGGCAGTGCGCCTCACGCACATCCCGACCGGCATCGTCGTGCAATGCCAGGACGGCCGCAGCCAGCACAGCAACCGTGACGTCGCCTGGAAGCGCCTGCGCTCGCGCCTGTTCGACCATGAAATGCGCAAGCGCATGGAAGAACAGCAAAAGCTCGAAGACACCAAGACCGACGTGGGCTGGGGCCACCAGATCCGCTCTTACGTGCTGGACCAGAGCCGCATCAAGGATCTGCGCACCAACGTTGAAATCTCCAACACCCAAAAGGTGCTGGATGGCGACCTCGACCTGCTGATCGAAGCCAGCCTCAAGCAAGGCGTCTGATCCCGATGAATCCTGAAGCTTTCGTCACCACCGTGCCGGCCGGCGATGTGCAGGCGCTGCTGTTCGACCTGGACGGCACGCTGATCGACAGCATGCCGCACCATGCTTCGGCCTGGGCCGAGTTCCACCGCCGCCATCGGCTGCCCTTCGATGCCGACAGCTTCTTCCTCGCCACCGCCGGGCGGGCGAACTCGGAGATATTGGCCGAGATGCTGCCCACGCATTCGGCGGCCGATCGGCTGCTGCTGGCGAAAGAAAAGGAATCGCTTTACCGCGAGTTCGCGCTGATCTCGCTCGAACTCATTCCGGGCTTCGAAGCCGTGCGCGCGGCAGCCCGCGCGCACGGGATGAAGCTTGCGATCTGTACCGCATCGACGCCAGAGAACATGGCGCTGGCCTTTGCCCGCTTCGGTCTCGATGCGCAGATGGACACCGTCGTCAGCCCGGCCGATGGCGTGCGCGGCAAGCCGCACCCGGACATCTTCCTTGAAGCGGCCAAGCGCCTGGGCATTGCGCCCGCGAATTGCATCGTGTTCGAAGATGCACCGTTGGGCATTGAAGCGGCACGGCGTGCCGGCATGCGCGCCGTGGCGCTCAGCACCTCGCTGCCGGCGGCCGCTTTCGCCTCGTACGACAACCTGCTCGCCACCGTGGCCGACTTCCATGCCATCGGCATTTCGGCCCACCATCTCACGGTCACCCAGAAGGACTCCCACCATGCGTGAAGGCACAGCCACCCTGATCCGCCGCGAGGAATACACCGCGCCGGCCTACTGGATCAAGACGGTCGATCTGACCTTCGACCTCGACCCCACGAAGACGCTGGTGATCAACCGCATGCAGGTCGTGCGCAACAACGACCTGCCGGAACAGCCGCTGCGCCTGCACGGCGAAGACATCGACCTGACACGCGTGCTCGTCAACGGCGATTCGGTGGCGTTCCGCCATGAAGACGGCCTGCTGGTGATCGACACCTTGCCGCAAGGCACCTTCACGCTGGAGATCCGCAACACCTGTTCGCCGGAGAAGAACACCCAGCTCGCCGGCCTGTACACCTCGGGCGGCGGCTTCTTCACCCAGTGCGAGGCCGAAGGCTTTCGCCGCATCACCTACTTCCTGGACCGCCCGGATGTGATGGCGGTCTATACCGTGACGTTGCGCGCCGCGCGAATCCATTACCCGGTGCTGCTGTCGAACGGCAACCTGGTCGAGCAAGGCGAGCTGATGGCCGGCGTCAACGGCCCGCGCCACTATGCCAAGTGGCATGACCCGTTCCCCAAGCCGAGCTATCTGTTCGCGCTGGTCGCGGCCGACCTGGTGGCGCGCGAGCAGCACATCCGCACCCGCGCCGGCAAGAACCATCTGCTGCAGGTGTATGTGCGCCGCGGCGACCTCGAGAAGACCGAGCATGCGATGAACTCGCTGATCGCCTCGGTGGTCTGGGACGAAGCCCGCTTCGGCCTGCCGCTCGACCTGGAGCGCTTCATGATCGTCGCCGTCGGCGACTTCAACATGGGCGCGATGGAAAACAAGGGCCTGAACATCTTCAATACGAAGTTCGTTTTGGCCAACCCGGCGACCGCCACCGACACCGACTACGCCGGCATCGAAGCCGTGGTCGGCCACGAGTATTTCCATAACTGGACGGGCAACCGAATCACCTGCCGCGACTGGTTTCAGCTGAGCCTGAAGGAGGGCCTGACGGTCTTCCGCGACCAGGAGTTCAGCATGGACATGACCGGCAGCCCAACAGCGCGCGCGGTCAAGCGCATCGAAGACGTGCGCAAGCTGCGCCAGGTGCAATTCCCTGAAGACGCCGGCAGCATGGCCCATCCGGTGCGGCCTGACAGCTACGTCGAGATCAACAACTTCTATACCCCCACGGTCTACGAGAAGGGCGCTGAAGTCGTGCGGATGATGCAGACGCTGGTCGGCCGGACCGGCTTCGAGCGCGGCATCACGCTGTACTCCTCGCGCTTCGACGGCCAGGCGGTGACCTGCGACGACTTCGCCCAGGCGATCGCCGATGCCAACCCCGACAGCGAACTCACGCGCCACCTGACACAGTTCAAGCACTGGTACAGCCAAGCCGGCACGCCGCGCGTGACCGCCCGCGGCCGTTATGACGCGCCCTCACGCACCTACACGCTGGGCCTGGAGCAAAGCGCGCTGCCTGCGCAGAGCCAGCCGGTCAAGCAGCCCAGCGTGATCCCGCTCGCGCTGGGCTTGGTCTCGCGTGACGGGCAGCCGCTGCCGCTTCAACTCGAAGGCGAGAGCGAAGCCGTCGGCACCGAACGCGTGCTAGTGCTCCATGAAGCGCGCAGCTTCTTCACCTTCATCAACGTCGATGTCGAACCGGTGCCGTCGCTGCTGCGTGGCTTCTCGGCGCCGGTGGTGTTGACCGACCACCTGAGCGACACCGATCTGCTGACCCTGCTGCAGCACGACACCGACCCGTTCAACCGATGGGAAGCCGGCCAGCGCCTGGCGCTGAATCGCCTGCTCGCCGCGGTGAAGGGCGAAGCCTCGACCGAACTCGACGCCGCGTTCATCGACGCGATGCGTGCCCTGCTGCGCCACCCGACGCTCGATGCCGCGTTCAAGGAACTGGCGCTGACGCTGCCGAGCGAAATCTATGTCGCCGAACAGCTCGACGTGGTCGACCCGCAGCGCATTCACGCCGTGCGCGAGGCGATGAAGCTGCAACTGGCGCAAGCGCTGCGCACCGACTGGGAATGGGCCTTCGAAGCGCACCAGGTGGCGGGTGGCTACTCGCCCGACCCGGTGTCGTCTGGCCGCCGCGCGTTGGCCAACCTCGCGCTATCGATGCTGTGCCTCGATTCCATCGCCCGCAACGACGTGGTCTGGCCGGGCCGTGCCTATGAGCGCTTCAAGGACGCCGGCAACATGACCGATCGCCTGGGTGCACTGACCGCACTGGCCAGTGCGCACTCGGAGCTGGCCGAGCTGGCACTGCAACGCTTTCACATGCTGTTCCGCAACGAGGCGCTGGTCATCGACAAGTGGTTCACGCTGCAGGCCACCACGCCGGAGAAGGACGGCCGCGTACTCGCACGGGCCAAGCACCTGCTCAAACATGCCGACTTCTCGCTGAAGAACCCGAACCGCGCGCGCAGCCTGATCGCCGCGTTGTGCATGGGCAACCCGGCCGCCTTCCACCGCGCGGATGCAGCGGGTTATGTGTTCTGGGCCGACCGCATGATCGAACTCGACGGCATCAACCCGCAACTGGCCGCGCGCCTGGCCCGCGTGATGGACCGCTGGAGCAACCTGGCCGAGCCCTATCGTTCGGCCGCCTGCGAAGCGCTGAAGCGCGTGGCCGCCAAGCCCGATCTGTCGGGCGATGTCCAAGAGATCATCGGCCGCGCCTTGCAGCAGGCCTGAACCGTCTCGCCGCCCACGAAGAAAGATCCCCATGACCAAGCGCATCAGCCTGACACAGTACCTGATCGAACAACAGCGCCAGCACGACAACATCCCGGCCCAGCTGCGGCTGCTGCTGGAGGTGGTGGCGCGCGCCTGCAAGCGCATCAGCATCAGCGTCAACAAGGGCGCACTCGGCGACGTGCTGGGCACGGCGGGCAGCGAGAACGTGCAGGGCGAAGTGCAGAAGAAGCTCGACATCATCGCCAACGAGGTGTTGATCGAAGCCAATGAATGGGGCGGTGCTCTGGCCGCGATGGCCAGCGAGGAAATGGAAGGCATCTACGTCGTGCCCAACCGCTATCCGCAAGGCGAATACCTGCTGCTGTTCGACCCGCTCGATGGTTCGAGCAACATCGATGTCAACGTCAGCATCGGCACGATTTTCTCGGTGCTGAAAAAGCCCGAAGGCCACGCCGGCGTCAGCGAGCAAGATTTCCTGCAAGCCGGCAGCCAACAAGCCGCCGCGGGCTACTGTGTCTATGGCCCGCAGACCACGCTGGTGTTGACCGTGGGTGCGGGCGTCGTGATGTTCACGCTCGACCGCGAACAAGGCTCGTGGGTGCTGACGCAAGACGGTGTGCAGATCCCGGAAGACACCAAGGAATTCGCCGTCAACATGAGCAACCTGCGCCATTGGGCGCCGCCGATGAAGCGATACATCGACGAATGCCTGGCCGGCAAGAGCGGCCCACGCGGCAAGGACTTCAACATGCGCTGGATCGCCAGCATGGTGGCCGACGTGCACCGCATCCTGACCCGTGGTGGCGTCTTCATGTACCCCTGGGACCAGCGCGAGCCCGACAAGGCCGGCAAGCTGCGCCTGATGTATGAAGCCAACCCGATGAGCCTGCTGATCGAGCAGGCCGGTGGCGCCGCGACCAACACGCAAGAGCGCATTCTCGACATCGCACCGAACAAGCTGCACCAACGCGTGAGCGTCGTGCTCGGCTCGAAGAACGAAGTTGAGCGCATCACGGCTTACCACCGGGTGGAGGCACCTTCGGCGTGAGCCGCAAGGCCATGCACGTCACCGCAGCGACAGGCGGGTGATGCGCGGCACACCACAATCCGCACGATGGGAACTCTGTATCTGGTGCGCCATGGTCAAGCCTCTTTCGGGGCCGACGACTACGACCGCCTGAGCGATCTGGGCCACCGTCAGGCCATGCGGCTCGGTGAATATTTCCGCCACAAAGGCATCCACTTCGATGCGGCGCTGGTCGGCACGCTGCGCCGCCATCAGGAGACGCTGGCAGGCATCGCCCAAGGCCTGCAATGGCAACCCGAGGCGCTCAGCTGGCCTGGCCTGAACGAATACGACAGCGCTGCCGTGTTGAAGGCCATCCATCCGGAAGCCCTGCCCCGCCCCGACACGCCCGAACTCGTACGGCATCAGTTCCGCTTGCTGCGCCAAGGCCTGCAGCAATGGATGACGGCGAGCATCGCGCCGACCGGCATGCCGAGTTATCTCGACTTCGTGGCCGGCATGCATGGCGCGCTGGATCATGTGCGGCTGCATCACTTCGAAAAGAAAGTGCTGATCGTCTCCAGCGGCGGGCCGATCTCCACCGCGATCGGCCAGGTGCTGGGCATGTCGCCCGATGCCACCATCGAACTCAATCTGCGCATGCGCAACAGCTCGGTCACCGAGTTCGAGTTCACACCGAAGCGGCACATGCTGGTGACCTTCAACACCCTGCCTCACCTGGACCATCCAGATCACGCTTCGTGGATCACTTATGCATGAACAACCCAAAGCTTGCGAGAGCAGGCTATAATCTTTGGCTTCACGCCGGTGTAGCTCAGTTGGTAGAGCAGCGCATTCGTAATGCGAAGGTCGGGAGTTCGACTCTTCTCACCGGCACCAGATACGGGAGTTCCCACAAGGATCACCTGGGGAACGACAAAAAGGGGCTCCGGCCCCTTTTTGTTTGCCCAAGCCCTTTCTCTGGATCATCTGATGCGAAGCGCTTCGCAAAGCAGCTCGGCCACCGAGACGGTCTTCGCGCCGCGGCGAGATCCATTGCTTGCGCCCCGCAGATCAATTCGCGATAAGCAGCTTCCGAGGCTTTCTAGAATCACGTCCCCTCACTTTGATTCCAAGGTTGCCCGATGACTGCACGTCGGCTCGCACAAAGCTTTTCTTTCCTGATGCTGGCGCGGCGACCATGGCAGTTGCTGTTGATCACACTGCTGCTTGTCGTCAGCTATCTCGCGCTGGTGCCAACGCCTTCGCATGTGCTGGACACCGGCTGGGACAAACTCAATCACAGCCTGGCCTTTGTCGCGCTGGCCGGGTCGGCCTACCTGGGTTATGCCCGCGCCAAACGGTCATGGCTGCTGATTCCATTGGCGGTGCTGGCCTTTGGCGGCGGAATCGAGGTCGTGCAAGCCTTCATTCCCAGCCGCTCCGCGGATTGGGCCGATTTGCTGGCCGATGCAATCGGCGTGACCGCCGGCACCTCGCTCGCATGGACGCTGGCACAAGTCGCCACGATGGTCACGCGACGCAAGGCCCCCCTTGCCGCCCATTGATCTCGTTCTGCATTCTGTCCGCAGAGTCCTGCACCAAGACACCTGCCTTCCCAACGTCGTCACGGCATGTCACCCATGAACGGGCATCGCTTTTTCGGAGATGCTTGTTCGGAGATAACTCCGACCGAATCGTTCGTCCGCAGAACCGTGAGCTTCTCGCAAGCAACGGGTCAGGCATGGCAGATGCGTAATCGCCGCGTCGCTATAGTCGTGCAGCGCGGCCGGTGCGGCCGGCTTATCTCAACAAGGTGATGATGATGAATCGAACGCTATTTCCTGCAACATCTGTTTTGCCGTGGTTGCGGCACCTGATGTCTGCGATGGTCCTCGGCTTGGCCGCATGCGGCGGTGGTGGCGGCGGTAGCAGCAACAGTCCATCGGGCGATCCGCAATTTGCTCAGCAATGCGCACCATCCAACCCGTTGGCTCCCGCTTCATCTCGCACCGGTTCACTCATCACCGAGAAGCAATGGGTTCGCAGCTATTTCAACGACAACTACCTTTGGTATGACGAGGTTCCCAACGTCAACGCTAACGCTTCGCCTTATAGCAATGCGAACGATGTCTATGGCTCGCTGTCGAACTACTTCAGAGCACTCAAGACGCCGGCTAAAACACCGAGCGGTGCCTTCAAAGACAAGTTCAGTTTCATCTCCACCACCGAAGCCTGGAATCAGTTGTCAAACTCAGGCGTTGAAGCGGGGTATGGCATTGCATGGACCGCGGAGCCTACAGACAAAACCCGCGGTTTGCGCATTGCCTACATCGAACCCGGATCGCAGGCAGCCACCGCCGGTTTGAAACGCGGTGATGTGCTGCGCTCCATCGACGGTGTCTCCGTCGACATACCCAGAACCGATTCGAAATTCGCGGTGCTCAGCGAAGGAGTGTCTCCCAGCCAATTGAATGCAAACCACACCTTCATTTTTGGCCGCACCGGAGTGGCTGACTTCTCCACGTCACTGACCACATCGAACATCACCAAACAACCCGTGCTCACACGCAGCGTGGTCACGGCAGCCGATGGGGCCAAGGTGGGCTATGTGGTCTTCAATGACCACATCGCAACTGCTGAAAGCCAGTTGATCGAAGCCATCAACTATCTGAAAAGCCAAAACGTTACCGATCTCGTACTGGACATCCGCTACAACGGCGGAGGCTACCTCTACATCGCCAGCGAACTGGCCTACATGATTGCGGGCTCATCTTCCGACGGCAAGGTGTTCGAAAAGCTCACGTACAACGCGAAACGTGCGACAGAAACCAACAGCAGTGATTCGGCAACGCCGTTTTTCAGTCAGTCATGCATTTTGAATTCGTCGTTCCAGTGCACCGATCAAAAGGCGCTTCCCAGCTTGAACCTCAAGCGCGTCTATGTACTGACTCAGTCGGACACCTGCTCTGCAAGTGAAGCCATCATCAATGGCCTGCGCGGCGTGGACGTCGATGTGCATCAAATCGGCAAGACGACCTGTGGCAAACCCTATGGCTTCACGGCAAAGGATAACTGCGGCATCTCCTACTTCCCGATCGAGTTCAAGGGCGCCAATGCCAAGGGCTTTGGCGATTACCCTGATGGTTTCATCCCTGGCGGCGATGTCGGTATCCCCACAGCGCTTCCCGGATGTGTGGTCGCCGACGACCTGAACAAGGATCTTGGAGATACCACAGAGGGCATGCTGGCCGCTGCCTTGAATTACAGGAACACCGGCGCCTGCCCCACGGTCACAGCGTCTCGCATCGAAAAAGCACAAGGGCTGCCTCTTGCGTCGGCCCTGAGCAGCCTGACCCTGAAAAATCCGCTGCGGGAAAACCGAATTCTTCTCCCAAATCGCTGATTGATCGCGTCACAAAGGCAATTCAAACCAAAGCCGCTACAGCGTGATCGCTGTAGCGGCTTTTTCTTTCATGATGACCTCACTCAACGATTTCGTTAGTATTTACTTTCGCTCAAGAGTTTGAATGCCGACGTTCTATTGAATTTATAAGAAATTGCACCCGAATGAACGGCTACGACTCATTAACGCGCTATTGAGATACCCCTCGAAAACCCGCACAGGGATTGGTAACAAGGTGCATTGAGTACATAACCAGTTCATGACCAGCTTGTTATCTGCCATCTCATTGACACGGTGCGCTACGCCCCGTGTACATACTTCGTCAGATATTCACAACCTCATCTCAATAGCCTATCTTTTCTCATGAACGGCGTTTCGCCTTGTTGCAACGCAAAGAGAGTGTGATTCGGGTCGACGAACCAAAATTGCTGCGGCTTGATAAATGAACGAGGAACCTGCATGAAAAACTTCAAGATATGGCTTTTGTGTTTGCTGACTGGACTCACTCTTTCCGTGTCGGCAATGGCAGAAGACTTCTCGCAAGGCGTTAGCACTTCAGGTGCCAACGCGACGATCTGGTTTAAATCCAACGTCAACTCAAGTTGGGTTGACGTTCACTATTCGGTCAACGGTGGCGATCAGCAGAACGTTCGCCTGGGCACTGCAAACGGCCGCTACGAGCAGACTTTTCAAGCCAGCAACGGTACGAAGCTGAGCTACTTCTTCACCTACACCAACAACAGCTTGGCGTACGACACCCCGCGCTACAACTACACCGTTGGCAACTCGTCAGGCGGCGGCAGCACGACCCCCGCCCCCACACCAGCCGGCCCCGCCACGGCGCTCGTCGGCAAGGGCAGCGGCTTGTGCCTTGACCTCGCCGGCTTCGACACCTCGCTCGGCGCACCGATCGACATCTGGGGTTGCAACGGCGGCACCAACCAGCAATGGGAATTCACCTCAGCAGGTGAGTTGCGCACATTGAATGGCTCGCGCTGCCTCGACGCATCCGGCGGCGGCACAGCCAACGGCACCAAGGTCATCTCCTATACCTGTACCGGTGGCGTGAACCAAAAATGGACGTTGCAGAGCAATGGTCAACTCGTCGCCCAAGCCTCCGGTCTGTGCTTGGACGTTGTCGGCGGCGGCACCGCTAACGGCAGCAGCGTTGCCCTCTGGACCTGCCACGGTGGCAACAATCAAATCTGGACCAAAGGCACCGGCACCGGCCCTGGCACTGGCGGTGGTGGCGGGTCGGCCGACTACCCGATCTACCCCGGTTTTATCGGTGTCGATCTGAAGAACAACACCAAGGGCGCATGGCGTGATGACCAGGTTTATGTCGCGGTGATCGGCCGCAACCCGGCCACCGGCCAGTTCTCTTACCTGAAGCCTGACGGCACGCTCACCCAGTTGAGCGTGGGTGACAACGACGGCCCTAACCACCTGAGCAAGGGCGGCGCCAATTATTCGAACTACTTCTTCACGCTGGCGCAATCGAAGCTGCTGAAGCTGCCGAAGATGG
>CAXTCD010000136.1:8416-13999 GCA_964242145.1 uncultured Rhizobacter sp. | reverse complement strand
GGTGAGTCAGAAAGCCGGCAAACATGCCCGCCGTTCCAATCGCCATCGATGACAAGCGCTGAGTGATCTCACCCAAAGCCACCGCACGCATCTCCAGAGAGATCTTGCGAAGCTGACCGGCTTCCGTGACCTGCGATTCATGCTTCAAGCTAAAATCACAGGCCGGCAAACCAGCCGGGGTGTATCTCACAGCGCCCCGCTCTACCAGCTGCGCAGAAAGAACCACTCGGTTCATGCAGCGCTGCGGTCAAGCCGTCGGGGCACGACCCACGTCAGGCCGAAGCTTCCTGTGGCGCCCTGCGGGCGTCTTCCTTCTCGACCGACTTCATCATGACGGACGGCGTGGTTTCAGCCTTGGTCTTGACAACAGTCAGGTGGCGAAGAACGGCGTCGTTGAAGCGGAAGCCGGTTTCGAGTTCGGCAAGAGCTTCCTTGCTGGCTTCGATGTTGATGCACAGGTAGTGGGCCTTGGCCAGCTTCTGGATCAGGTAAGCCATTTGACGGCGGCCCCAATCTTCGACGCGATGGACCTTACCGCCAGCAGCGGTAACCACGCCCTTGTAGCGCTCCAGCATGGCTGGAACCTGTTCGCTCTGATCCGGATGGATGAGCAAGATGATTTCATAGTGACGCATTGAGACTCCTTTGGTTTCCGAAATTGGAAGCCACCCCGTGAGCGTCGTGCGATACCTCAGGATCGAGATACCGACCGGGTGTGGCAAGGTCAGCCCATGATTGTACTACGGCTTCGCGACGTGATGAACGCCGCGAAGCCGCAGCTGAATCAAGGCTCGAAGGGGTTGCTGCCTTGAAGCGACCATCGACTCGCTTCAAGCCATCAGCCCATTAGCTCATTAGCGCTTGGCCAGACGCTGCCAGGTATCAACCACGGTATCGGGGTTCAGCGAGATCGAGACGATGCCCTCGGCCGCCAGCCAATCGGCGAAGTCGGGATGATCGCTTGGCCCCTGCCCGCAAATGCCGACGTACTTTCCGACTGCGCGGCAAGAAGCGATCGCCCGTGAAATCAGCGCCTTGACTGCCGGATCACGCTCATCGAAATCGCGCGCCAGCATCTCCAGGCCCGAGTCACGGTCCAGGCCCAAGGTCAATTGGGTCAGGTCGTTCGAGCCGATCGACATGCCGTCGAAATACTCGAGGAACTGATCGGCCAGCACCGCGTTGCTCGGCACCTCGCACATCATGATGATGCGCAAGCCGTCTTGGCCGCGCTTCAAGCCGCGCTCCGCCAGCATCTCGGTGACGCGCTTGGCCTGCCCCAGCGTACGCACGAAGGGCACCATGATCTCGACGTTGTTCAGGCCCATGTCGTTGCGAACCCGCTTCAGCGCCTCGCATTCCATCGCAAAGGCTTCGCCGAAAGCCTCACTGACATAACGCGATGCTCCCCGGAAGCCCAACATCGGGTTTTCTTCTTCCGGCTCGTAGCGCGAGCCACCAATCAGCTTGCGGTATTCATTGCTCTTGAAGTCGGAGAGCCGCACGATCACCGGCTTGGGCCAGAAGGCCGCTGCAATCGTGGCCACCCCTTCGGTCAGCTTGTCGACATAGAACGCCTTCGGCGATGCATGGCCGCGCGCTACCGACTCGACGGCCTTCTTCAGGTCGAGGTCAATGTTCGGATAGTCCAGGATCGCCTTCGGGTGGACACCGATGTTGTTGTTGATGATGAACTCGAGGCGCGCCAGGCCCACGCCGCTGTTGGGCATCTGCGCGAAGTCGAAGGCCAGCTGCGGGTTGCCGACGTTCATCATGATCTTGATCGGGCAGTAAGGCAGCTCGCCGCGCTGCACGTCGCTGACTTCGGTCTCGAGCAGGCCGTCGTAGATGTAGCCAGTGTCGCCTTCGGAGCACGCCACCGTCACCAGCGCGCCTTCCTTCAGCGTATCGGTCGCGTCACCGCAACCGACGACCGCTGGAATGCCCAACTCACGCGCGATGATGGCCGCATGGCAGGTGCGCCCGCCGCGGTTGGTGACGATGGCGCTTGCGCGCTTCATCACCGGCTCCCAGTTCGGGTCGGTCATGTCGGTGACGAGCACGTCGCCGGCTTGCACCGTGTCCATCTCGGCCAGGCTGTGGACGATGCGCACCGGGCCGGTTCCGATCTTCTGGCCGATCGCCCGCCCTTCGGCCAGCACGGTGCCCGTGCCCTTGAGCTTGTAGCGCTGCTCGACCTTGCCCTTTTGCTGGCTCTTCACCGTCTCGGGCCTGGCTTGCAGGATGTAGATGTGGCCGTCGACGCCGTCCTTGCCCCACTCGATGTCCATGGCGCGGCCATAGTGCGCTTCGATGATCAACGCGTACTTGGCCAGTTCGGACACGTCGGCATCGGTCAGCGAATAGCGGTTGCGAAATTCGGTGGCGGTGTCCACCGTCTTGACCAGGCGACCGCTGGCCGCTTTCTCTTCGGTGCTCGCGAACTCCATCTTGATCAGCTTGGAGCCGAGGTTGCGTCGAATCACCGCCGCCTTGCCAGCCTTTAACGAAGCCTTGTGAACATAGAACTCGTCGGGGTTCACCGCGCCCTGCACCACGGTCTCGCCCAGACCGTAGCTCGAGGTGATGAACACGACCTCTTGAAATCCACTCTCGGTGTCAATTGTGAACGCAACACCGGCCGCGCCAAGGTCGGAGCGGACCATGCGCTGCACGCCGGCCGACAGCGCCACGTCGTTGTGGGCAAAGCCCTTGTGGACCCGGTAGCTGATCGCGCGGTCGTTGTAGAGGCTCGCGAAGACTTCCTTCATCTTGTGCAGCACATCGTCGATGCCCATCACATTGAGGAAGGTCTCCTGCTGGCCGGCAAAGCTAGCATCCGGTAAATCTTCGGCCGTGGCCGACGAGCGCACCGCGAACGAGGCCCCGGGGCTGATGGCGGTCATCTTCGCGAACTCGGCCGTGATCGCGGCTTGCAGATCCGCCGGGAACGGCGTTTCCTCCACCCATTGGCGGATCTCGGCACCGGCTTGCGCGAGTGCGCGCACGTCATCGGTATTGAGCGATGCCAAGCGCGCATTGATCTTGGCGGCCAGGCCGTTGTGGGCAAGGAATTGGCGGAATGCGTGTGCCGTGGTGGCAAACCCGCCCGGCACGCGCACGCCCGAGGCGGCCAGCTGGCTGATCATCTCGCCAAGCGAGGCGTTCTTGCCGCCGACCGACTCGACGTCGGTCATCCTCAGATGTTCAAACGGTACGACCAGGGCGGTCGCCAAAGGGTTGGATGACATGGGAAAGCTCCGTGATGATGAAAAACCGGGCCATCCCAGCAATGACGCGAACCCGAGCAAAGCTTCGAGGGCTCAAGCGTGTGCCGTGCGGTCCGTCGCGCTGTTTGTTCTGATGATGGAACGGACCGTGTCATAAGGCGGCTGGGAGAATTGAAGATGATTCTACGAGTGAATTGCCTATCATTGTGCGTCGCACCAAAAGGCCCGTCATGCCGAATCGCACTGTCTACTTTGTCTCCGATGGCACCGGCATCACTGCCGAGACTTTCGGCAATTCCATCCTGGCGCAGTTCGGCGGCAAGCCGCGCCATGTGCGGCGCCCTTTCATCGACTCGGCCGACAAGGCGCAGCAGGTCGTGCGCGAGATCAACCATTCGGCCACTGTGGAGGGCAAGAAACCGGTCGTGTTCGTGACGCTGGTGAACGCCGAGATCTTGGGCGTGCTCAAACAGAGCAACGGCTTGGTGCTCGATATGTTCAATACCTTCATCGAGCCGCTGGAAGCCGAGTTCGGCATGACCTCAAACCACCGCGTCGGCCGCTTTACCGACATCTCCAAAAGCCAGGAATACACCGACCGCATCGAGGCGATCAACTTCTCGCTGGCGCATGACGACGGGCAGTCGGCGAAGAATCTGCAACAGGCCGATGTGATCCTGGTCGGCGTGAGCCGCAGCGGCAAGACGCCGACCTCGCTGTATCTGGCGATGCAGCACGGGGTGAAAGCCGCGAACTATCCGCTGATTCCGGAAGACTTCGATCGCCGTGTGATTCCCGGCAGCCTGGCGCCGCACCGGGCCAAGTGCTTCGGTTTGACGATCGCACCGGAGCGCCTGGCCGAGATCCGCAACGAGCGCCGGCCGAACAGCGTCTATTCGAGCCTTGAGAACTGCCGCCATGAGGTGCTCGAAGCGGAAGCGATGATGCGGCGCGAGGGCATCTCGTGGCTGTCGTCGACGCACAAGTCGATCGAGGAGATCGCGACCACGATACTGCGGGACATTCGGCCGGATCGGTTGATGTATTGAGCCCCCCAGTCGCTATCGCTCCTGCCCCCGAGGGGCGACCACGGGTCGGCCGGCAAAGCCGGTCCTCGCGTGTGGCTTGATGGGGGCGTTGCTTCGCTTGCCCTTGCTTGGAAGTTCACGCTACGGCGTGAGCTTGATGGGGCCTTGCTTCGCTTGCCCTTGTTGCTTCGGAGCTTCACGCCATGGCGTGAGAGCGTTATGCGCGTTGGCGGGCGGATTCGTAGAGGCAGACGGCAGCGGCGGCGGCGACGTTGAGGGACTCTTCACCGCCGGGCTGGGGGATGCGCAGGGTTTGGGCGCAGCGTTGCATCAGGCGGTCAGAAACGCCCTGCCCTTCGTGGCCCATGACCCAGGCGCAGGGCCAGGGCAGGCTCACTTGGTGGATCGCCTCGCTGGCGTGCGAGCTGGTGGCGAGCAAGGGGATGTTCAGTGTTTGCAGGGCTTGCTCGTCGGCGGCCTCGACCAAGTGGAGCGCGAAATGGGCGCCCATGCCGGCGCGCAAAACCTTCGGTGACCACAAGGCGGCCGTGCCTTTGATCGCAACGATCTGCGAGAAGCCGAAGGCCGCAGCGCTTCGAATCACGGCGCCGACGTTACCGGCATCCTGCAATCGATCGAGCACCACGGTGGGTTGGTCGGGCTGAAGCTCACCGGCGCCGGACCAGGGCAACACGAAGCCCAGCGGCGCGGGCGATTCGAGGCTGCTGACGCCAGCCATCAACGCAGCCGGAATGATCGCTACCGCTGCGGCCGATTGCGCCAGCACCCTGAACCTCGGCAGCTCCCAAGCCTCTTCGGTGATCACCGCCTGAGGCACCACACCTTGGCGCAACACATACGCAGTGCACAGGTGATCGCCTTCGATCCAGACCTCTCCCGCCTTGCGATAGGCGCCGGGGTCACCGGCCAGCTTGCGCAGCTTGACGAGCAAGGCGTTGTCGCGCGAGCTGATCGCTTTGACGATGCGCGCATTCATCACGGCAGCAAGCCGTCAGGCCGACAGCACGTTGCGCACCGGCGCGAACGAGCGGCGGTGATGTACGCAGGCGCCATGCTCACGCAAAGCCGCCAGATGCTCCGGCGTCGGGTAGCCCTTGTGGCCGTCAAAGCCGTATTGCGGATGCTGTTCATGCAAGCTCAGACACAGGCGATCGCGGTGTACCTTGGCCAGGATCGACGCGGCCGAAATGGCTTGCACCAGCGCATCGCCCTGCACGATGGCTTCGGCAGCGATCTTCAGCACCGGCAGGCGGTTGCCATCGACCAGCACCTTGATCGGCTTCAGGCGCAGGCCTTCGACCGCG
>CAXTCD010000136.1:0-8406 GCA_964242145.1 uncultured Rhizobacter sp. | reverse complement strand
CGTCGCGCGAGTTCAAGCGGGCGCGCGCTGGCACGACGTCGACCGCGCGACGCATCGCGAGCATCGTCGCCTGCAGGATGTTCAGGGTATCGATCTCATCAACGCTGGCTTCGGCGATCGAGCAGCACAGCGCCTTCGCGCGAATCTCATCGAAGAGACGTTCCCGGATGGCGGGCGAGAGTTTCTTCGAGTCGTTCAGGCCTTTGATCGGCTGCAGGTCGTCGAGGATCACCGCGGCCGCGACCACGGGGCCGGCCAGCGGGCCGCGCCCGGCTTCGTCCACACCTGCCACCAGGCCGGTGACGTCGAAATGAAGGCCCAACTGCTTAGGCGCGGAGGATTTTCTCGATGGCATCGGTAGCGGCTTGAGCAGTGTTGCGACGGAGTTGGTGATGAAGCGATTCAAAGCGCTGGCCAAGTGCAGCGCAGGCGGCCGGGTTGTCCAGCCATTCAAAAGCGGCCGCGGCGAGTTTCTGCGCCGTCGCATCGTGCTGCAAGAGTTCGGGCACCGCCATCTCGCCGAGCAGGATGTTGGGCAGCGCCACCCAAGGCTGGTAGGCCATGCGTTTCATCATCTGCCAGTTGATCCAGTTCAGCACGTAGGTCACCACCATTGGACGCTTGAACAGCGCAGCCTCCAAGGTCGCGGTGCCGCTGGCGATCAGCGTGACATCGCAAGCGGCCAAGGCTTCGTGTGATCGCCCGATCAATAACTCGATGCGTGTGGAAGGCGCAAACAGGGCCAACATCGGCTCGATCAGCGGCAACAGGCTCGGCACCACCGGCAAGATGAAGCGCAGACCCGGCCGCTGGCGGGCCATCTCGGCCGCAGCCGCGAGCAGGCGCGGCGCAATGTAGCGGATCTCGGAGCGGCGGCTGCCCGGCAACAGCGCAACGACCTGTTCGTCGGGCGAGATACCGAGCGCTGCGCGGCTGGCCGCACGCGGCGCTTCCAGCGGAATCGCATCGGCCAGCGGGTGGCCGACATAACTGGCGCCAATGCCGTGCCGGGCGTAGATCGCCGGTTCGAACGGGAAGACGCACAGCACATGATCGGCGGCCGCGCGGATCTTCTCGATGCGCCCGCCCCGCCAGGCCCAGATCGACGGGCTGATGAAATGGACGGTCTTGACACCCTGTGCTTTCAGGCGCGACTCCAGACCGAGATTGAAGTCTGGAGCGTCGACGCCGATGAAGACATCGGGCCGCTCACTGAGCAGGCGATCGCCCAAGGCCGTGCGAATCCCTGACAGCTCGCGGTAGTGGCGCAGCACCTCGACATAGCCGCTGACCGCCAGCTTTTCTTGCGGCCACCACGTGTCGAAGCCCCGCGCCATCATCTTCGGGCCGCCGATGCCGGCCGCGTGCAGATCAGGCCAGCGCGCTTTCAGGCCACCCAGCAGCAAACTGGCGAGCAGGTCACCCGAAGCTTCGCCAGCGACCATGCCCAGCCGCCAAGCCAATGGCTGCATGCCAGGCACGGCTTAGCGAACGATGCCGCGCGTGGCGGATGCGAGGAAATCAAGCATCAGCTGCACGTCGGCATCGGAAGCCTCCGACTGGCCGCGCAGTGCGCCGATCTGCGTGACGGCCTGCTCCAGCGGCAGCGATTCGCGGTAGATCAGCTTGTGCATCTGTTTGATGATGCCCAGCCGCTCGTTGGAGAAATCGCGGCGGCGCAGGCCAACCAGGTTGACCGCGCGCACCGCCAGCGGGTTGCCGTCGACCGTCATGTAGGGCGGTACGTCTTGGGCCACATGCCCCTGGAAGCCGATCATCGCGTGTGCGCCGATGTGCACATATTGATGGACGCCGCTCAGGCCACCGACGGTCGCCCAGTCGCCCACGTGCACATGGCCGGCGAAGGTCGCGTTGTTGGCCAGCACCGTGTGATTGCCGATGCGCACATCATGGGCGACGTGCACGTAAGCCATGATCCAGTTGTCGCTGCCGATGCGCGTGATGCCCTCCTCCTTGAGCGTACCCAGGTTGATCGTGCAGAACTCGCGGATCGTGTTGCGGTCTCCGATCACCAGCTCGGTGGGCTCGCCGCCATAGCTCATGTCCTGAGGCACGGCACCGATCGAATTGAACTGGAAGATGCGGTTGTCGCGGCCGATAGTCGTGCGGCCCTCGATCACGCAATGAGCGCCGATCGTGGTGCCTTCGCCAATCGACACCTGCGGCCCGATGACCGCATAAGGACCAACCGATACGCCCGCCGCGAGTTGGGCTTGAGGATCGATGATCGCCGTTGCATGGATGCTTGCCATCGCGACGCTCCGAATGTCAGCTGATGCGACGCATCGCGCAGGTGAGTTGTGCCTCGACAGCGATCTCGCCAGCCACTTCGCCCGTCGCCGTGAATTTGCAGACGCTGGCCTTCATGCGGTCCATCGTCACGTTCATGACGAGTTGATCGCCCGGCTCGACCGGCCGCTTGAAGCGAGCGCCGTCGATGCCGGCGAAATAGAACACCGTGTTCTCGTCGAGTTCCATCTCGAGCGACTCCAGGGCCAGGATGGCAGCCGTCTGCGCCATCGCCTCGAGCATCAGCACGCCCGGCATCACCGGCCGGTGCGGGAAGTGGCCAACGAAGAAGGGCTCGTTGATGCTGACATTCTTGAGCGCCGTGATTCGCTTGCCCTTCTCCAGCGACAGCACACGATCGACCAGCAGGATCGGATATCGGTGCGGGATCTTCTTCAGGATGCGGTGAATGTCCATCATGTCAGTTTGATTTTTTCTCGAGCTCACGCACCCGTTGCCGCAAGGCATGCAGGTTGCGCAAGGTGGCGGCGTTCTTTTCCCATGACGCGTTGTCATCGAGGGGGAAGAAGCCGGTGTAATGGCCGGGTTTCAGCAGCGAATGCGACACCATGCTTACCGCCGAGACATGGACGCCTTCGACAAGCCGGATGTGCCCGTTGATGTTGGCCGCACCACCGATCGTGCAACGCGGGCCGATGACCGCACTGCCGGCGATGCCGGTGCACGCGGCAATGGCAGTGTGTTCACCGATGCGCACGTTGTGGGCGATCTGGATCAGGTTGTCGAGCTTGACGCCGTTGTCGATGACCGTGTCATCGAGCGCACCGCGGTCGATGCAGGTATTCGCGCCGATTTCGACGTCATCACCAATGCGCACGGCGCCCAGTTGTTCGATCTTTTCGTAGCGGCCTTGCGTTGGCGCGAAGCCGAAGCCATCGGCCCCGATCACCGCCCCACTGTGGATCAAACCACGCGCCCCGATGCTGCAATCGTGATGGAAACTCACATGGGCGGCAAAGCGTGTCTGCTCGCCGATGCGGGCACCGGCGCCGATGAAGCTGTGTGCGCCCAGCACCACGCCTGCGGCAATGCGCGCGCCGGCCTCGATCACGACCAAAGGCCCGATGCTTGCGCTCGGGTCGATCTCGGCGCTCGGGTCAACCAGGGCGCTGGAATGGATGCCGACCGGCGGCGCCACACGGTGCCGCTTTGCCCACCATTGGGTGAGCTTGGCGAAACCGAGATAAGGATCGGGCAGCACCAACGCCGCACCGCGAGCCACGGCCACCTCGCGCATGGCCGGCGAGACGATCACGCAGCCGGCTTCGGATTCGGCCAGCTGCGATTGATAACGCGGATTGGAAAGAAAGGAGATCGTTGCGGGCGTTGCGCCTTCCAACGGGCCGATGCGAGAGATCGTCTGGCCCGGATCTCCGATCAGTTCGCCGCCGAGATGCGCGGCGATGTCACCCAGCGTGATGTCCACCGGATCACTTGCCACCTTGGGCGTTCAGCGCCTTGATCACCTTGTCGGTGATGTCGATGCGCGGACCGGCAAAAATCACTTCCTGAATGATCAGATCGTATTTCTCCTGGTCGAAGATCTGCTTGATGACCTTGTTGGCACGGTCAACGACAGCCGCCAGCTCTTCGTTCTTGCGCTGGTTCAGGTCTTCCTGGAATTCGCGACGCTTGCGCTGAATTTCCCGGTCCTGATCGACCAATTCGCGTTGGCGGCGCGCCCGCTCAGACTCGGCCAAGGTCGGCGCATCTTTCTCCAGCTTGTCTGCAGCAGCCTTCAGCCGGGCGCCCAGCTCGGCCAGGTCTTTGTCACGCTTGCTGAACTCGGCTTCGATCTTCGATTGCGCCGCTTGCGCCGGCAGTGCATCGCGCAGCACGCGGTCGCTGTTGACATAGCCGATCTTCAGGTCTTGCGCCTGCACGCTCAACGCAGCGACAGCCAGGCAAGAGGCCGACAGCACCGATTTCAAGAATGAGGTGTTCATTAGAACGCGGTCCCGATCTGGAATTGCAAACGTTGAATTCTATCTTGCGAGGTGTACTTGATGGGCGTGCCATAGCTGAGCTTCAGCGGCCCGACCGGCGAGACCCAGCTCAATCCAAGACCTGCCGATACCCGCAGCGGATCCGGGATCGTCAGCTTGTCATCACCCCACACATTGCCGGCGTCTACATAAGCAAAGATGCGCAAGGTGCGGTCATTGCCAGCGCCGGGCACCGGCAGATACAGCTCGCTGTTGATGTTCAGCCGCTTCGTGCCGCCGATGTAGGCGCCCGTCAAGTCGACCGGGCCGAGCGAACCTTGGTCGAACCCACGCACCGTGCCCAGGCCGCCACCATAGAAGTTCTTGAAGATCGGGTACTTGCGACCATTCAGACCACGGCCCCAACCCGCCTCGACATTGAATGCAAAGGTGTACTTCTTGGTGATCGGCCAGTACTGCTGGAACTGCACATTGGTACGTACATAACGTGTATCGCCAGCGGCACCCCAATCGACGTTGACGCGCTGGTAGCGGCCATCGTTCGGCACCAGGGCACTGTCGCGACCGTCGCGTGTCCAGCCGATCGTCAGCGGTACCGAGCGGCTGATGTCACCGTAACGATCGCGGTAGACGCGGTAGTTGACCGGCAGGCCGGTATCGCCGCGAATCTCGGTCTGTTCGATGCCAACGCCGAAGAACACGGTGTCGTATTCACTGAACGGCACGCCGAAGCGAATCGACGCGCCGGGGGTCACCAGTTTGTAATCTGCGCCACCCTGGCTGTTGATGGGCCGGGTGGTCCGGTAGTACACATCCAACGCCCGCGAGATGCCATCGATCGTGAAGTAGGGGTCGACCGCACTGACGACCAGCGTTCTGGACGATCGGCTGGTGTTGACCTCGACACCCAGGTAATTGCCGGTGCCAAATACGTTGTCCTGCTTCACCGAAGCGGTCAGCGACAGCTTGTCAGCACTTGAGAAGCCGGCCCCCAGTGCCAGATTGCCGGTGGGCTTTTCTGACACGGTCATCGTCAGGTCGACCTGATCCTGCGTGCCAGGAACTTCGTTGGTCTCGATGTTCACGTCTTTGAAATAGCCCAGGCGGTCGACACGGTCACGTGACAGCTTGATCCGCCGGCCGTCATACCACGACGACTCGAACTGGCGGAACTCACGCCGGATCACTTCATCGCGGGTGCGGCTGTTGCCCGCGACGTTGACGCGGCGTACGTAAACACGGCGCTGCGGATCAGAAACCAGCGTGATCACGACCTGGCCGGTCGCCCGGTCGATGTCGGTCCGCGGATCGACACGCGAGAACGCATAGCCAAAGGTGCCGAAGCGCTCAACGAAAGCCTTGGTGGTCTCTGTCACTGACTCTGCACGGTAAGGCTCGCCCGGCTTGATTTTGACCAGCGTCTTGAAGTCTTCTTCCTTACCCAGGTACTCGCCTTCCAGCTTCACTGCCGTCACGGTGTAAGGCTGGCCTTCGGCGACGTTGATCGTGATCGTGATGTCCTGCTTGTCGCCGGAAATCGCAACCTGAGTGGATTCGACCGCGAATTCCAGATAGCCGCGGTTGAGGTAATAAGCACGCAAGGTTTCCAGATCGGCCGACAGCTTCGAGCGCGAATAACGATCTGCTTTCGTGTACCAATCCAGCCAACCGCCGTCGTTCAGATCGAACAAGCCCTTCAGCGTGCCTTCCGAGAACACCTTGTTGCCGCGGATGCGGATTTCGCTGATGTGCGCAGCAGCCCCTTCGGTGACGGTGAAAGTCACGTTCACGCGATTGCGCTCTTGCGGCGTCACGGTGGTCACGACTTCAGCACCATACAAGCTCCGCGTTAGGTACTGGCGCTTGAGCTCCTGCTCGGCCCGATCGGCCAGCGCCTTGTCAAACGGCAGGCCTTCACCAATGCCGAAGTCCTTCAGCGATTTGACCAACACGTCTTTGTCGAATTCCTTCAGGCCAACGAAGTCAATGTTGGCAATGACCGAGCGCTCATCGACGATCACGACAACGACCGTGCCATCGATCTCGATACGCACGTCCTTGAACAAGCCGGTGGCGAACAAGGCACGCAACGCTGCCGCGCCCTTCTCATCGTTGTAGGTGTCGCCAATGCGGAAAGGCAAGGACGCGAACACCGTGCCGGCATCAGAGCGTTGAAGCCCTTCAACGCGGATGTCTTTCAACACAAACGGGTCGACGGCCCAAGCTGACCCTGCATGAAGTGCAGCGGCGAGCGCGATCGACAAAACAGTCGGGCGCAGAAAGGACGAGCGGGGGGAGGCCGAAACAGGGGAAGTGCGCATGCAGTGTTCAGTGCAGGCCCAGGAACCGGGCCACATCGTTGTAGAGAGCAAGTGACGTCATCATCAGCATGATGGCCACCCCGCCACGCTGCAGCCGCTCGAGCCACGCGTCCGAGGGAGGCCGCCCCGTCATTGCTTCAAAAAGATAATACATCAGGTGTCCGCCGTCGAGCATGGGCAGCGGAAGCAGGTTCAAGACCCCGAGACTCACGCTCACGACCGCGAGGAACCCGAGATAGTAGGCCAGGCCCAGGCGGGCGGACTGGCCGGCCACATCGGCGATCGTCAAGGGCCCGCTGAGGTTCTTCAGCGATGCTTCACCGATCAACATGCGGCCCATCATCTTGAGCGTCAAGCTGGACATCTCCCAGGTGCGCTTGGCACCTTGGGCCAAGCCCTCCCACGCGCCATATTGAACCTTGACGGTCTCTGGCGCCGAACCCAGGTTCGCTCCGATGCGGCCAATGCGCTTGCCATCTTCCATGACCACGGCCGGCTGGATGCTGATGTCGAGCGGCTGGCCATGGCGAAGTACCTTCCATTGCATCGGTGACGCCACGCCGGAAGGGGCCACGCTGCCACGGATCACATCCAACAATTGTTCGCGGTCGATGATTGGCCCGCCATTCACAGCCACGACCAGGTCGCCGTCGCGAAGATCAGCCTTCGACGCCGCGCCATCAGGAGACACCTTGGCGATCAACGGTTCGCTGTAGGTTGAGCCCAAGCCGATGCTGCGCAGCGCCTTGGCATCAATGTCCTTCATCCCGAGCTTGTCGAGATCGAGCACCACGACCCGCTGTGCATGGCCTTCAGCGTCAGAGACCATCAGATGCAGCGCCTCGCCCTGCAAGGCGGCCTGCGTGACTTCCCAGCGCAGGTCGGTCATCGAACGGACATCCTGCCACTCGGTTTCGTCCTTCGATGTCGCGCGCACCCAGTCGCCCGCGCGCAAGCCGGCGCGATCGGCCAGGCTGCCCGCCGCGGGTGTGCTCAGCCGGGCCTTCGGCTCATCGATCCCGATCCAGTTGGCTGCGGCATATAAGACGATCGCCAGCAACAGATTGGCAGCCGGGCCGGCCGCCACGATCGCGGCGCGTTGCCACAGCGTCTTGCGATTGAACGCCATGCCCAGTTCCGTGGGCAAGACAGGCGCTTCACGCTCATCCAGCATGCGGACATAACCGCCGAATGGCAGCGCCGAGAGCACGAACTCGGTCGCTCCCGGATGCGATTGACGACGCCAGATCACCTTGCCAAAACCCACCGAGAAGCGCAGCACCTTGACACCACAAGCCACCGCGACACGGTAGTGACCGTATTCATGGATGACGATCAGCAAGGCCAGCGTGACGACGAACGCCAACACGGTGATGATCATGTGCGCATCCTCGCCACCTTATTTTGTGCAACCTGCCGCGCCCGGGAATCGAGTGCCAGCAAACCTTCCACCGAACGACACCCGTCCGGCTCCGGTGCCAAGGCATCGAGCGTTCCTGCGTTGATGGTGTGAATCTCGTTGAAGCGGATGGTTCCCGCCAAAAACGCAGCAACCGCTACTTCATTTGCCGCATTGAGAATTGCGGTACTGCCCTCAGGGCCTCGCAAGGTCTCCCATGCGAGTTGCAGGCCCGGAAAGCGTTGCGCATCGGCAGGCTCGAAGCTGAGCCCAGCCAGGCGCATGAAATCGAGCTGATCGGCGCCGGACTCGATGCGCTCGGGAAACGACAGGCCAAATGCGATCGGCACCCGCATGTCGGGCGTACCCAGTTGGGCCAGCACCGAGTTGTCGCGGCACACCACCATCG
>CAXTCD010000135.1:1123-14040 GCA_964242145.1 uncultured Rhizobacter sp. | reverse complement strand
CTGTTGAGATACACCTGCTTGAGAAGCGCCGCCGAGAACTCCGAGGCGTTGAAGCCGGTCAGGGTGGCGCCGGTGAATGAGTGGTTGATCGTGTCGAGAAGACAGGTCGCTGCAGTCAAAGAAGCAATTGCGGAGGGTGGGGTGTGAAGCGTGAATCGATCAATGGCGTGGCGCGGTGGGGTGGTGCAGCTCTCACGCTGACGTTCCTGGGCCTGCTGGTCTGGCAAGCGTTTGAAGCGGGCCCGCCTGGCGTGCCCTCGAAGTCGCAGGAAGGCGCATCGGTCAAGATCTCCAGCCTGCTGAACCCGGAGGTTCGGTGGAGCGAGATGTACCTGAGTTCGAACATGGCCAAGGTTGCGGTGCCTGCGGCGCCCGTTCCACCCGCCCGGGCTCAGCATGTGGTGCTGGCCAAAGACGAGATCGAGGTCTGCGGCGTCGGTGGGATGAAGGTCAACGCGAAGGGCGAATTGCTGCATCCGGAGTTGATGGACAACTCGATCAAGAACGCGCGTGAACGCTTGGTGGCGACGCTGATCAACAGCCCCAATGAAGTCACGCGTGCTGCGGGCCTGGCCTTTAAGAGCTACCAAGCGCAGGTGGTGCCAGTCACGGCGTCTTGCCAAGGTGCCGATTGCCCGCCGAAGGCGACTGCAGGCACGTCGGCGCCCAAGCAGGGCGTCCCAGCCGTGGTGGTGAAGCCGCTCAATGCTGCGCGTGAAGAACTGGCTCGGCTTGCCGCTGCAAGCGCCTCGCCTCAGGTCTATGCGATGGCGCTTCGCGCCTGCAATTCACAGCCCGATGAAGGCAGTTGCGCGATGCTGTCGCCTGATCAATGGGCCCGTCTGGACCCGAGCAATGCCGTGTCGTGGATGCGGGTGGCTGAAGCGGCCAAGAAGCGTGGTGATGCGGCGGCTCTCGATGAAGCGCATTTCCGCATGGCCCATGCCAGCAAAGTCGAATCACATTGGGGGCAATTGACGGGCGTTGCGCAGGCGAATCTGCCAGCAGAAATGCCTTCGGCCATCAAGGCCGATGTGCTGATCGACATCATGGGCATTGATTCGGCGATGGCGCTGCCGAGCTATTCGGTCGCATCCCAATACTGCTCAGCCACCAATGTGCGCGATGCCAACCGGCAGCAGGTTTGCGCAATGCTGGCCGAGATGCTGACGACCAAAGGTTCGAACTTGATCGATCTGTCTGCCGGCACGCGCATCGGCGAACGTGCGGGGTGGTCGGCTGAGCGCGTGGCGGTGTTGAGTGAAGAGCGCGACGCCTTGATGCAAATCGGCAATCGATCGCTGCCGAAGACGCGCAACATTTGGAGCTGTGAGGCCGTCCAGCAAGTGACGCAGCATGTGGCCGACCTGGGCCGCTATGGTGAACTGGGTAGCTTGCGGCAGTCGCTAAAGCAAAGCGGCATGCCCGTGGCTTCGCTGGCACGCAGATACCGTGAAACTTATGCGCAAGCAGCGGCCATGGCTGCTTCTGCCGCCAGCGCAGCGGCGGCCAACTTGGCATCGCCTCCAGCGCTCGCGTCGATTCAGTGACAGCGCCTCTTTTGTGAGCGATGCGAGGCGCCTGAGATGCCTGTATCGCTCAAGGCGCGTCGCCGCAAGTTCTCCTGAAGTGTATTGGGCTTTGAGGGGTTGATCGGCTCATCGGCCATCCATCGTCGACTGTCCCAGCACCATGTTCAGCCGATGATTACAGCCGCCTCAGTGCGGCGCTTTTTTCAATGCCTCGACCAAGGCCTGCGCCTGCGAGCCAAAGGCATAGGCATCCATGCCCAGGCTGCCAAAGGTGACATCCGCGTGAATGCGTTGCGGCGCGGCCTCTCGCCCACCCGCGCCTGCAGCCACGAACCAGGGCAGCAAGTGCTCGTCGGTTGGATGCATGTCGCGCGCATAGGGGGCTGTGCTGCGATAGGCAAACAGGCCGTCCCAATCGAGCTGCGCGCTGTGTTCCTGCATCCACTGGCGGAAGGTTGCGCTTTCGATGATTTCTTCCGTTGACGTGTTCTGCCTGCCACCGCCGGACAGGCGTCGCAGGTTGTGCGTGATGCTGCCGCTGCCGACGATCAGCACGCCTTGTTCGGACAAAGACGACAACACCTGGCCGAGTGCAAATTGCTGCTCAGGCGGTAGGTTAGGCACCCAGGCCAGCGGCAGCACCGGAATGTCGGCCTGCGGGTACATAAAACGCAGCATGCTCCAGATGCCATGGTCGAGCCCGCCTTCATTGATGCTGTGCACCGGCAAGCCCGCCTCGGCGAGCAAAGCATGCACTTGTTTGGCAAGCGGGACATCGCCGGGCGGGTTGTACTGCAGCTGGTAAAGCGCATCGGGAAAACCGCCGAAGTCATAGACCGCGTGATGCTGCGCTCCGGCCAGCAACACGGGTTGCCGCGCGGTGCTGTGGGCCGAGATCATCAGGATCGATGCTGGCCGGCCGAAGGCGGCGTCGATCGTGGTGCCAAGTTGCTGCAGGAACGGGCCGGTGCGGCCGGGTTCCAACGCCAGCATCGGCGAGCCGTGGGAGAGATAAAGACTGGGCAGTGCGTTCTTCATGCAGCCATTGAAGCATCGTCGGGACGGCACAGCATTCGGCGGATTTGCATGCAGTGTTCTGCGAAACCATGGGCATGAGCATGAAGATCGGCATGGTTGACGACGCGCCAGTGGCCGCGTCGGCTCCACGTCGAGAGGGGCGGCCATGGGCATGAGCGTGGCTCGCCTGCGCGCATCGGGTAAGGTCCGCGCAACGATGGAGATCCCGATGCAAGCTCAGTTCAAAGTGTCTTTGTGGCAACTCGCAGCGCGCCAGATGGCGCGTGACTTTCGTGCTGGCGAATTGCGGCTGCTGCTGGTCGCGGTGATGCTGGCCGTGGCGGCGTTAAGCGCCGTCGGCTTTTTCGCCGATCGTTTGAATGGCAGCTTGTCGCGGGATGCACGCCAACTCTTGGGCGGTGATGCGGTCGTGGCCAGCGATCAACCGTTGCCGCCGGTATTTGCCGACAAGGCACGGGCGTTGGGCCTGAAGGCGGCCAGCACCTCGGGCTTTCCGAGCATGGGCCGCGCGAGCGATCAGCGTGGTGGCGCGTCGAAGTTGGTGGCCGTCAAGAGCGTGACCGAGGCTTATCCGTTGCGCGGTGAATTGACGCTCAGCACGACGGTTGGTGCGCCAGGCAGCGCGGCCCAACAAGCGCCTGCGCACGGTACGGTGTGGGTCGACCCCGGCTTGCTCGATGCGTTGCAACTGAGCCTGGGTGACGATCTGTTGCTGGGTGATTCGAGTCTGCATATCGCGGGGGTGATCGTCACTGAACCCGACCGGGGCGCCGGCTTCATGAGCTTTGCGCCGCGCGTGATGATCAATCAGGCCGACTTGGCCGCGACGGCGCTGATCCAGCCGGCCAGTCGTGTGAACTACCGCTTTGCGGTCGCCGCACCCGGTGGGTCGGATGCTCAGGTGCGAGAGTTTGTGAAGTGGTCCGAGTCCGAAATCAAGAGTCGCTCATTGCGCGGCGTGAGCGTGGAGTCGCTCGAATCGGGGCGGCCAGAAATGCGGCAAACGCTTGATCGGGCCGGGAAGTTTCTGAACCTGGTGGCCTTGCTGGCTGCATTGCTGGCCGCGGTCGCGGTGGGCATTGCCGCGCGCGACTTCGCGGCCCGGCATCTTGATGACTGCGCAATGCTGCGCGTGCTCGGCCAGCCGCAACGCACGATCGCGTTGCAATACCTGATCGAGTTCGGCTGCGTGGGTTTGATGGCCAGCTTCGCCGGCGTGGTGCTGGGCTTCGGCGTTCACTATGTGTTTGTGTGGTTGCTGGCGGGGCTGGTCAACGGCACGCTGCCTCCCGCGAGCCTCTGGCCGGCCTTGTTCGGCATGGGCGTGGGCCTGACCTTGCTGCTGGGCTTTGGCCTGCCGCCGGTGCTGCAGTTGGCGCGCGTGCCACCGCTGCGAGTAATTCGCCGCGATGTGGGCGCGTTGAAGCCGGCATCGCTGGCGGTGCTGGCTGCGGGAGGCATCGGCTTCGCGGCCCTGCTGCTGGCGGTGTCGTCGGACCTGACGCTCGGGCTGATCGCCGTCGGCGGCTTTGCTGCGGCAGTGTTGGTGTTTGCGGTGCTGTCGTGGCTGGCGGTGCAGGCGCTGCGGCGGGCCGTGCCCGAGTCTCGTGCGCCTCGCTGGCTGGTGCTGGCAACGCGGCAGATCGCCGCTCGGCCGGCATTTGCGGTGTTGCAGGTGTCGGCGCTGAGCGTCGGGCTGCTTGCGCTGTGCCTGTTGGTTTTGCTGCGAACCGATCTGATCTCCAGCTGGCGACAGGCCACGCCGCCGGACGCGCCGAACCGCTTCGTCATCAACGTGCAGCCGGATCAGGGCGATGCATTTCGCGAGCGCCTGCGCAGCGAAGGCGTCAGCAGCTTTGATTGGTTCCCGATGATTCGCGGCCGGTTGGTCGAAATCAACGGCAAGGCGGCGTCCCTGGATGATCTTGACAGCGACCGGGCCAAGCGCCTGCTCGACCGCGAATTCAACCTCAGCCACAGTGCGAAGCTGCCGCAGAACAACGTCGTGACCAGCGGCCAATGGGTGGCCGAGGAAGCCGGCGGCTTGAGCGTCGAACAAGGCTTGGCCGAGACCTTGAACCTGAAGCTCGGTGACCGTCTGCGCTTCGATGTGGGTGGCACGATGGCCGAAGGCCGCATCACCAGCTTGCGCAAGGTCGACTGGGGTTCGATGCGCGCCAACTTCTTCGTGATGTTCCCGACCGCGCAAATGACCGATGTGCCAGCCACCTACATGGCGGCCTTCCGCGCACCAGATAAGAAGGGCTTCGACAACCGGCTCAGCCGCGATTTTCCGAACATCACCGAGGTCGATGTGTCGGCCTCGATCAACCAGATCCAGGGCGTGCTCGACCAGGTCATTCGTGCGGTCGAGTTCCTGTTCACCTTCACATTGGCCGCCGGTCTGGTGGTGCTGTTTGCTGCCGTCACGGCCACGCGGGAAGCGCGCTCGCGTGAATTTGCGGTGATGCGCGCGCTGGGCGCGAGCAGCAAGTTGCTGGCGCAGGTGCAACGCGCCGAACTGCTGGGTGTGGGCGCGCTAGCCGGCTTTCTGGCCTCGATTGCGGCGATGGTGGTTGGTTGGGCGCTGGCGCGTTATGTGTTTCAGTTCAGTTGGAACGCCGGGTTATGGGTGCCGCTGGCCGGCGCGGCTGCCGGTGCCGTGTTGGCACTGGGTGCCGGCTGGTGGGGGTTGCGCGAGGTGTTGAGCCGCCCGGTGGTGGAGACCTTGCGACGCGCTGCCAATACCTGATTTGCCGCCGCATTCAGGGCCATGCCGGCGATGGCTGATAATCCGCGCCGTGAAGCAAGCCAGACCGCCGCTGGTGCATCTCCCGAAAGGGCGCACTGGAGGAAGGTCCGGACTGCACAGGGCAGCGTAGCAGCTAACGGCTGTCCACCGCGAGGTGAGGATCAGAGCAACAGAGACGAGTCGGCGCGTGAATCGCAAGAAACACGCGCCGGGTGAAACGGGCAATCTCTACGCGCAGCAATACCAAGTAGGCACACGTTGATCTGGCCCGGAGAGTGTGCGGGTAGGTAGCACCGAGCCGTGCAGCGATGCATGGCCCAGAGGAATGGCGGTCACGTCCTTCGGTTCGCAAGAACCCAGGGATGCACAGAATCCGGCCTATCGGCTTGCTTCACACTTTTGAGGCGTGAGCGTGTTTAGCGTTCAGGCGACCTGCCTTGCAACGGTCGGGCACGGCACCAGTTTCTTGAGCTTCGCCAGCCCCACGCCGCTCAGCCAAAGCGCGATGGCGTTGTCGGTATGTTGTTGATGTCGGCCGGCCGTGATGGGCCGGCTTCTTCGCCTTCGGCTACTTCGGTCAGCAGCGCTGCGGCGCTTTGCACCAGGGGGAATGCCAGCGTGGCACCGGTGCCGTCGGTGCATTCCATGCCCAGCTCCAGCAGCGCCAGCGCGCGGAACAGGCCGAGTGTGGTCGTGAGGCCGGGGTGGCTGTGGCTGCGGCAGAAGACACAGTAATCGGTGACGGTGGGCGCGATGCGCGAAGCCACCATCAGCGCCGCGCAGGCCGGCATGCCATCGACCATGATCAGCTGGCGTTTGCTGGAGGCAACAAGCATCACGCCGACCATCATCGCGATCTCGAAACCACCGTAGGCCGCCAACAGTTCGACCGGGTCGGTCAGCTCGCGGTGCCGGCTTTGTGCGCCTTGCATCACCATCATCAGACGGGCTTCATCGTCGGGTTTGATGTCGGGGCCAGAGACCACCAGACTGCGGATCGGCTCGCCCGACAATGCCGACAGCACCAGTGCTGCGCTTTCATGCGAGCCCCCGCCGACACCGGCGCAGGCAATCAGGTTGCCCGGCATTGCATCGGCGATCTCCATGCCGGCACGAATCGCGGCGTGCGCCTGATCGAGCGTCATTGCCACGTTGACGCGCGAATTGCGCGTGCCGTGCGCGATTTTGCGGGCCATCAAGCGCGGGTGCGGAATCACGCGCTCGGCGACGCCGCAATCAACCACGCTCAGCTCCATGCCCTGGATGCGCGCAAAGACCGACACCGGCAACTGCGACGACAACAGGTTCTGCGTGAGTTGAGCGGTGCTTGGCTGGCCGGCCGGGCCGATGCCGTCAACCGCGAGGCCATGATCGGCGGCGAAGAGCACGATCTGCGGCAGCACGAAGCGAGGCTTCAAGGTGTTCTGGATCAGCCCGATGCGGATGGCCAAGGGCTCCAGTTCGCCGAGCTTGCCAATCGTTTCACTGCGCCGTTTCAGCTTTTCGCGCAGCGCCTGCTCCAGCAGCGGGTTGGCGGTCGGGGCAATGAGCGATCGGCTGACAGACATGTGTTGGATGCGGGGTCAACGCGGTAAGGGCCGTACCGCCTGGGGCAAGCCCAGGTGCTGTCGGTCATTGTGGGGCCACGCATGCGGTGCGCGCAATCGTGCGCCGCGTGCGGTCGCGGTCTCTATTTGAGAAAGAGCCGGTAGACCGGGCTGTCTGTCTCGTCAACGCAAGGGTAGGCCAGGCCTTCGATGAAATCCTTGAAGGCTTTCTTGTCGCTGCGAGGCACCTGGATGCCCACGAGGATGCGCCCATAGTCCGCGCCTTGATTGCGGTAGTGAAACAGGCTGATGTTCCAGCCCGGGTGCATGCTGGACAGAAAACGCATCAGCGCGCCGGGCCGCTCGGGGAACACGAAGCGGTAGAGCCGCTCGTCGTGCGCGAGCTCGCTGCGCCCGCCGACCATGTGCCGCACATGCTGCTTCGCCAGCTCGTCATGCGTCAGGTCGACGGTCGCGAAGCCCTGCTTGGCAAAGCCCTTGGCGAGCTTGGCCGACTCGCCGGCGTGGCTGGTGGCCAGGCCGACAAACACATGAGCGTGCTGCGCATCCGAGATGCGGTAATTGAATTCAGTGACGCTGCGCGGGCCGATCAGCTCGCAGAATTTGCGGAAGCTGCCACGCTCCTCTGGAATCGTGACCGCGAACAAGGCTTCACGCGATTCGCCCACCTCGGCCCGCTCGGCAACGAAGCGCAGCCGATCGAAATTCATGTTGGCGCCGCTGGTGATCGCCACCAGCCTCTGCCCCTTCAGCTTGTGCTGCTCGACGTACTGCTTGATGCCGGCAACGCTCAACGCGCCGGCCGGCTCCAGAATGCTGCGGGTGTCCTGGAACACGTCTTTGATGGCGGCGCAGACCGCGTCGGTATCGACCAGGATGAAGTCGTCGACCAGCGCGCGCGTCAGCCGAAAGGTCTCTTCGCCCACCAGCTTGACCGCGGTACCGTCAGAGAACAGGCCGACGTCATTCAGCTGAACCCGTTTGCCTGCCTTCACCGAGCGTGCCATCGCATCCGAATCGGTCGTCTGTACGCCGATCACCTTGATCTCGGGCCGCACGGCCTTGACGTAGGCCGCGACACCGGCAATCAGGCCGCCACCGCCGATGGGCACGAAGATGGCATCGATCGGGCCCTGGAGCTGGCGCAGGATTTCCATCGCCGTTGTGCCCTGGCCGGCGATCACGTCTGGATCGTCAAACGGGTGGACGAAGGTCAGGCCGCGCGTCTTTTCAAGCTCCAGCGCATGCACGTAGGCATCTGAATAGCTTTCGCCGTGCAGCACCACTTCGCCGCCTAGCGCGGCCACCGCGTCGACCTTCAATTTCGGCGTGGTGACCGGCATCACGATCAAAGCCTTGCACTTGAGCCTGAACGCGCTGAGCGCCACGCCTTGTGCATGGTTGCCGGCAGAGGCACAGATCACGCCGCGCTTGAGCTGCTCTGCACTCAGCTGAGTCATCTTGTTATATGCGCCGCGCAGCTTGAAGCTGAACACCGGTTGGCTGTCTTCGCGCTTGAGGAAAACGCTGTTGTTCAGCCGCTTGGACAGGCTCTTGGCCGGGTCGAGCGCCGATTCGACCGCCACGTCATAGACGCGTGCATTGAGGATCTTCTTCAGATAGCCGGAGAGGTCGATCTCGTCGCGATGTCGGGTGGATGTCCGGGCCGCTGCGCGGGGTGCTTTCGAGGGGCGAGCGGGGCCGGTCATGGCATTCCTGCAGTGGGTTGGAGGGCGCAGGATGATACGGCAGCGAGTGCAAGGCCTCAGGCATCGCGACCTGCCAAGAAAAAAGCCCAAGGCATTGCTGCCTTGGGCTGAATCCACCAATGGAGGAGGTGGAGGAGACAATCGGTTGACCTGCGCCGCGAGGCGTATCAAAGTCAGCGCTTGCAGTGTAACGGCAGCCATGTTGCGCTGCAATAATATTTACGAATATCGGTAGACCTGAAGTGAGGTTCGAATGGGCTTCAGAATTTGCAATTACTTCAACGTAAGACATTGAGGCTGAGCATGGAATGCACGATCAATTGGCTGGCATCAAGCGGCATGGCCATGGTGGCTGAAACCGGCAGCGGGCACGTTCTGGTGATGGACGGTGCACCGGACGGCGGCGGGCGTAATTTGGCGCCCCGACCAATGGAAACGGTACTCGCCGGAACGGGCGGATGCACGGCATATGACGTGATCCTGATCCTGAAGCGGGGCCGGCACGATGTGCAGGGGTGTCAGCTCAAACTGACTTCGGAACGAGCCACCACTGATCCCAAAGTCTTTACGCGCATCCACATGCATTTCATCGTGACGGGGCATGCTTTGCCCGAATCCGCCGTCAAACGTGCAATCGAGATGTCGCACGAGAAATACTGCTCCGCCAGCATCATGCTGGCCAAGACAGCCAAGATCACCACCAGCTACGAGATCGTGCCTGCAGGCATTGCTGCCTGACGCATCAACGCAGGTTTCAGAAATAGTGAGCGGTGGTGGTCATCACCTTGGCAGCCGCCCGCATCAGCCAACGCATCGGTGCGGGCAAAGGCGCTCCGCCAGCGGCAAGCGCCTCGGCGGCATGTCGGGCCTCGTCGTCTTTCATCTGGGCGACGATGGCGCGCGAGGTGTCGTCATGCGCTGGCAGCCTGGTCAGGTGATCAGCGAGATGACGCTCGACTTGGCGCTCGGTCTCGACAACAAAACCGAGGCTCACCCGATCACCGACACGCCCCGCGACCCAGCCAATGCCGAAAGCACCGGCGTACCAAATGGGGTTCAGCAGGCTCGGTCGCGACTGCAATTCTTTCAGGCGTTGATGTGTCCAGGCGAGGTGATCCGTTTCTTCGATCGCCGCCTGTTCGAAGTGCGCCTGCAATGAGGTGTTGCGGGTGGCGAGCGCCTGGGCTTTGTAAAGCGCCTGCGCGCAGACTTCGCCGACATGGTTGACTCGCATTAATGACGCTGACAAAGCCCGTTCGGAATCGTTCAGAGGCTGATCAATATCGATTGCGGCAGCTTTGGGATGGGCGCGCGAGGAAATGCTGGCGCCGCTCAGCGTGCGCAACGCGTTATCTGCAGCACTTAGCCATTCATCAATGAGAGAAAGTGTCGGGCGGGTTGAAGTCGAATTCATGGGCCGTAAGAATAGCTGTTTGCCTGGGCGTAGCACGGCACATGGGTTTTTGACAGAGTTAGGTGCCGATTTGCGTTCTGCCGGTGCCGTTGTTCAGGGGCAACATAAAAGCCGCAAACAAATGGTGAATCTTTGCAACGCCGGGTTTGCTCTGGTGGAATACGCCAACTTCCGCTGAGGAGTTCGGGTCAATTGCCCCACTCGCATGGGATGTTCGATTGACCCCCTTATTCAAACCTAGGAGTCGCAATGAAAAGATCACTAATCGCTCTGGCTGTGCTCGGCGCATTTGCTGGCGCTGCTTCAGCCCAGTCGTCGGTCACCATTTATGGTTCGATTGACTTGGCGGTCACGAAGAGCAATGACGGTACTGCTTTTAACCAAGGCGTTTCCAACGCTGCTGGCGTTAATTCCAGCGCTTGGCAATTGAAGCAATCGAATGCCTCACGCCTGGGTTTCCGTGGCAATGAAGATTTGGGCGGTGGTTTGTCTGCCCAATTCGATATTCAACATCGGTATACCCCGGATGATGGCGTGGCAAATGCTACTTTCTGGGCGGGCCGTTCAACGGTTTCTCTGACCAGCACGACCGCTGGCCGTGTTTACCTCGGCCGCGACTACACGCCATCGTATTACGTTGCGCTGAAGTCTGATCCGTTCGGCCAAGACGGCATTGCACAAGTCGGCGGCCGCCAGTTCGCTGGTTTCTCGGCCCAAGGTGGCAACCCGCGTGCCCCAGCCATCCGTACCAACAATACGGTTGGCTATAACTCGCCGAGCCTGGGTGGCTTCACCGTGCAAGCTGCAGTGGCCGCAGGCGAAGGCACGACTGGCCGTCAAGCCGGCTTTAACGCCGAATACACCCAAGGCCCGATTTACGCAGGTCTGGGCTACGAAAAGATTTCTGGTGGCCCGTTGGCAACGGCCGCATCACCGTCCGGTGACGGCAGTTCGCTGATCAACGTTGCGTTCCACTACAACTTCGGCCCGATCAAGCCGATCCTGTACTACGCACGTTCGAAGACCGGCCCGGGTGCTAACACCACGGCGAAATTCGCAGAAGTCGGTGCGACGGCTCCGATTGGCGCGGGCAAGTTCAAAGCAGCCTATAGCCGCTATGAGCCGGATGGCGACAACAACACCGAGAACAAGCTCGGTCTGGGCTACGACTATTTCTTGAGCAAGCGCACCAACGTGTACGGTGATGCCAGCTTTGCCAAGCAAGACACCAAGACGAACAGCCGTGCATTCGCACTGGGCGTCAAGCACGTCTTCTGATGATGGCTGCCGGCCTAGCGCCGGCACGATAGTCCAAGCCGCCGTGAGGCGGCTTTTTCATTGGCGCTCAAAAGGTGGGCGGGCTCTTTTTGACTTGCTCAGCCTGCTGGTTTCCTCTCGTGGATGTGGCACAACAGGTAGAGGCGGGTCCGCACTTCTTCTTCGAAAATACCTGCCATGGTTTCATGGAGCATTCGATGTCAAAAAAGATTCTGATTCCCGCGCTGCTGGCAACTGCGGTCTCTGCTACGTGGTCCCAATCGTCGGTTACGCTCTATGGCATCACCGATGCGGCGATCCGACACACAACGAATGAACAGGCGGCGGGTCAGCCTGAAGCATCAAAGACTCAGCTGATCGGGGGTGGTATGTCCGAGAGCCGATTGGGCGTCAACATTGTTGAAGATCTGGGCGGCGGGATGAAGGCCTTGGCCAACATCGAGCATCGCTTGCTGCTCGACAGCGGCAACTCCGCGGTCTCGAATTTTTGGCAGCAATCGTGGGTCGGCTTGCAATCGTCGAGCTACGGCCGGGTGACTTTGGGCCGGCAGTACAACATCCTGTTCGACTTGGTGACGACCACCTATGCGTCGTATCCCAACTCACCTTATTTCGAAGCTTACAAGCCGGAGTTGGGCTTTGCGTTGGGCGCGCGCGCAAGCAACATGGTGAAGTACATGTTCGAGTCGGGCCCGGTGCGCGGCGGCATTCAGGTCTCTGCAGGCGAAGGCGCCGCCACTGGCGGTCGCACCAATGGTTTCTATTTGCGCTATGCCGCAAATGGTGTGGCCGTTGGTTTGGGCTACAACGACTACGAATTCGCCTCGGGCAAGAAGATCAAGGTGAAAACCGTCGGGGGGTCTTACAAAACCGGCCCTTGGTACTTGAACGCCGGATGGGCGAACAACAAGGTGGACGACGGCCTGACGCCGATTGATCTGGCTGTGCTGAGTTCCGTCTGGACCGCCAATACCAGCGGTGGGTTCGGCGGGCCAGCCTTTCTTGCCGCCAATGAGCGCGATGTTTATACGGTGGGCTTTGGCTATCAGTTCACGCCTGCGTGGAACCTCGGCGCCCACTACTTCCATGCCAAACAGGACGGCAGGAATGCATCCGCCCACGCGACGGCGAAGTTCGTGACAGCCGCTCTGGATTACGCTTTTTCAAAGCGAACCGATGCTTATCTCGAAGTCGATCGCACCACGCTCGATGGCAATGTCAGCCTGAACAGCAGCACCACCGGGACACCTAACGGTTCAAAAGAACGCACAGGATTGACGGTGGGCGTTCGGCATCGCTTCTGATTCTCGATAGCACTTTGGCTTTGGCGGTTGGCCAAAGTCGAAAAAAAGGGCCTGCAATTGTGGCCCTTTTTTTAATGGTATTTTCTGTTGGTAAGTGCCGAATCGTGCGTGCGCTCACCCCGGTGGCGACAAGTGCTCACCAGCAAAAAGTGACGCAGTGGTTTCCCGGTCCCGTATGAGCCAGGCCTTATTGCCAGACACCATGACTTCAGCTGCACGGCCACGGGTGTTGTAGTTGCTGGCCATGCTCATGCTGTAGGCCCCGGCAGACAACACGGCGACACGATCTCCGGCGCGTACCGACAACGACCGGTCGCGCCCC
>CAXTCD010000135.1:0-1113 GCA_964242145.1 uncultured Rhizobacter sp. | reverse complement strand
GCCCCAGCCAATCACCCGATTCGCAGACAGGGCCCACGACATCCCAGATGCTTGATGGATCGCTGCGCTGCGTGCAAGGCACGATGCCCATCCAGGCGTCATACAGAGCCGGGCGAGTCAGATCGTTCATTGCGGCGTCGACGATGCAGAAATTCTTCTGCTCACCTGGCTTCAAGTAGAGCACCTCGCTGACCAGCACGCCGGCATTGCCGACGAGTGATCGGCCAGGCTCGAAAAGGACTTTGCGATGGCCATGACCTCGTTCGTCAAGCCGACCCAGAATCGATTGAACCAATGACTCAGCCGTCGGCGGGGATTCGTCGGTGTAGGTGATCCCGAGGCCGCCACCCAGGTCGACGTGACGGATGGCAATGCCGCAGGATTCGACCGCTTCGACCAAATCAAGCAGGCGATCGAGTGCATCGATGTAGGGCGTCGATTCCGTGATCTGCGAGCCGATATGGCAATCGATGCCGATGACTTCAATGCCGGGCAGGCTTGCAGCCCGCTGATAGGTGGCAACCGCGCTCGCATGGGCGACCCCGAACTTGTTGCCCTTCAATCCCGTCGAGATGTACGGGTGGGTGCCAGCATCGACGTCGGGATTCACGCGCAAGCTGATACGTGCAGTGAAGCCTGCTTGAACGGCCACCTCAGAAAGTAATTCAAGCTCGGGTTCGCTTTCGATGTTGAAGCACATGACGCCGGCTTCAAGCGCCTGCTTCATCTCCGACCGCTTCTTGCCAACGCCGGAGAACGCGGTCTTGGCCGCATCTCCACCCGCAGCCAGAACGCGATCGAGTTCACCGCCGGAAACAATGTCAAAACCGCTGCCGGCTTGGGCAAAGGTCTGCAACACGGCGAGGTTGGAGTTGGCCTTCATCGCGTAGCACACGAGGTGATCTCGGCCGACCAGTGCGCGTTGATAGCTGGCTAGCGCTTCGTGCATGGAGGTTTGCGAATACGCATACAAAGGGGTGCCAAAGCGCTCGGCAAGCTCGTTCAGCGAGCAATCCTCAATGAAGAGTTCGGCGCCGCGATAGGCCACGTGGGGTGAGCCGGGGAGGGACATGTCATGTCGGCGATGAAGCCGCGGAAGCTGCGGGGGAGGGG
>CAXTCD010000134.1:0-14208 GCA_964242145.1 uncultured Rhizobacter sp. | reverse complement strand
CCAGGCTGGAGGTGAGTTCGATCAGGTCCAGCTTGCCTACGGTGTCGTCAAACGCGTCGATCGTGTCTTTGCCCGAAGTGCGGCTGAACATGAAGGTGTCATTGCCCTTGCCACCGACCAGCAGATCGTTGCCCTGGCCACCATAGAAGGTGTCGTTGCCGGCCCCGCCATAGAGCACATCGTTGCCCTCATTGCCTTGCAGCAGGTCATTGCCATCGCCACCTGACAAGGTGTCGTTGCCAGCCCCGCCTACCACGGTGGTGTTACCGGCGCCCGCAGCGATGGTCTTTTCCGCCATCGTGGCGAGATTCCACACGGTGCCATCGGCAAACTCGATCCGGTTGACGGCATTCCACGGCAGATCGAGGTAGCCGTTGAACTTGATGCTGTCACCCGTCGCATTCAGCGTCAGCGTCAACGCGCTGTTATAGATCGAGTCGCTGCGCAGGGTGACGTCGCTGGCACCAATGCCTGCGCCGAGCCTGATCGCACTTTGATAGTTCGGAACATTCACCAAACGGATTGAGTCGTGGCCCGACCCTTTGCCAAAGAGATAAATGTTGTCGCCCTGGCTGCTGATCATGGTGTCATCCCCGGCGCCGCCGTCGATCGTGTCGTCGCCATAGTCGCCATACAAGTAATCGTTGCCAGCGCCACCAAGCAGGCTGTCGTTACCCTCGTCTCCTACCAAGGTGTCGTTGCCGTCGCCTCCGAACAGGCTGTCATTGCCAATGCCGCCATTCAGCCTGTCATCACCCGCATTACCGCGAATGAGGTCGTTGCCGTCCAGGCCCTGAATCGAATCGTTCGATCCATAGCCGATCAGCGTGTCATTGCCCGCCGTTCCCTCGATCAGCTTGGCCTTGACGAAATCGACGTCCCAGATGGCTCCATTGCTGAACTTGATCTGCTCGACCTGGTAGCCCGCGGCCGCATCGCCCTTGAAATAGTCCGTCACGCGCAGGCTGTCGCTATCGCGCCCTTTCACTGTTAGAACCAGTGAATCGCCGTCTCGCACCAGCACCACATCGGCGGGCGCCAAGCTGGAACTCAGCTCAATCACGTCGAGCTTGCCCACGGTGTCGTCAAACGCGTTGATCGTGTCTTTGCCCGACGTGCGGCTGAACACGAAGGTGTCGTTGCCGGCGCCGCCAACCAGCAGATCGTGGCCCTGGCCGCCGTAGAAGGTGTCGTTGCCGGCGCCGCCATAAAGGGCGTCGTTGCCCTCATTGCCTTGCAGCAGGTCATTGCCATCGCCGCCGCGCAAGGTGTCATTGCCAGCACCGCCGACCACCGTGGTGTTGACGGTCGCTATACCTGAAGCCGCGACCAAGCTTGAATCGATATCGGTCGAGGGCGGGTTCGCTTGCGCGCTCACGGCGCTCGATGCCTCGATGGGCAAGCCGGCCACGACCGGCCCGAGAGTATGGAGTGAATGGTTTGATTTCGACATGGTTCCCCCTTGGAATGACGAGATGCGAGATGGGCAGCCTGGACATCAGGCCGGTCCCGTTGAGGCGATCGATTCGCCTGCTTGATGCGATCTCCTCAAAAAGATTTCGCGACGGGACTCACAAACTCTAGCGAGTTAGGTGCTTACTTTCCGCAGCCGCCATCGAGTTGCTGGGCCCGCTTGCCGGGGGTTGACATACAGCAGCCGGTCGTCTTCTAACTTCACACTGAAGCGAATAACCCTTAGCGCGAAGCGTTGATTTTATGGAACCGATAGGTTCCATTGAAGTTCAGACAGCATGGAGACTCGCGATGTCCATTCAACGACCCGACCAGACCTTTCACAACACCGAGACGCTGCAGCAGTCGTCTCGGCTCACCCTGGGGGCGGTCATGTTTCTGATGGCCTGGCTCGGTGTGGCGGGCATGCTCAGCATCGCCAACTCATCGGGCTTGGTGGAGCGAACGGCCGAAACTGCCGCCTGGATGTGGCGCCTGCTGCCACTGTTCATCGTCGTAGCGGTGGTGGTGCTGCGCTGCGTGCAGGCGTCTGCCGGAGGGTCAGGCGCTGCGTTGCGCCAACTGATGGATGATGAGCTTCGGCAGCAAAGCTTGAACCGCGCGAGCCGTGATGCCTTGATCGCGGTGGTGGCCGCTCAACCGATGCTGCTGATGGCCCTCCGGTACTTCGGGGTCGAAGCATCAGCCACGGCCGCGGGATCGTTGATGGCCGCATCGACCGCCGGGCTTGGCATCATCAACTTGCTGATCAGCCTGCTGGCGCGGGATCGGTGAGCACGACAGATCGGCAAGTCGGCACAACGCTGAAAGCGCTGCGGATGATGAAAGAGTGGACCCAGGCCGATCTCGCCGAGCGAGCGGGCATCACGCGCAAGTCGATCAATGCCATCGAAGCGGGCCGCATGGTGCCTTCGGTATGGCTGGCGTTGAAGCTGGCTCAAGCCCTGAACACCACGGTGGAAGAACTGTTTTTCATCGAGTGATGTCGCGCTGGCAAAGGCTTGATTTGCCAAGGCGCCCGCGCCATCGAGCAAAAATCGGCGCACAGGGGAAAGCCTGAATGCCGCAGCGATGTAGCGATGTAGCGGCCAGAGCGATGTAGCGGCCGATGACACAGTCAATGCCAACCGGCGCGCAGCAAAGGGGGCAGCGAAGCCGCAAGCAGCGTGACGCCGGAGGCAGTCAATAGACCGAGCACCACTTTGCGAAACGCGGCTTCGGACAATCCGACATACAGGCGCCCGCCGAGCAACACGGGCAACAGCAGCGCGGGTGCCACGACCGCCAGCATCGGCAGCATGTCGCGCGTCACGATGCCGCGCGCCAAGTACACCCCCATCGTCACCAGCAAGGCAGAGAGGTTGAAGTTCTGGATGATCGCGCGCTGCTCGTCCCTGCCAAAGCCTCGCAGCGTGCACCACAGTGTCGGCGCAATGCCGGTGAAGCCACCCAGGCCACCCATCACGCCGCCGATGCCACCGACGAGCGCATCGGCCCATTTGCCGCCGGCAGTGATCTTCGGAAGCCGGCTCGCGTAAAGCATGGCCGGGCAAAACAGCACCCGCAGGCCGCCGAGCACGGCCTTGAAAATCCGCACATCCAGCCAAGGCAGCACCGCAACCCCGATCGGGATGCCGACCAGGCCACCGAGCAAAAATGGAAGCAGGCGGCGCAGATCGAAGCCGCGCCGCACTGTCACTGCCGAGATCACCTGCCCGGTGAGCGAACCGAAGACTGCGAGCGTCGCGGCCAGCTGACGCTCCAAAAACCAGACCCAGACCGACATCGCGGTCATGCCAAACGCAAAGCCGGACAGCCCTTGAACAAAACCCTCCAACACGGCGCCCGGAGCCACTGCAAAAAGGATGTCGTCCACGGCCTGCTGGCGATCCGAATGAATGAGGAGGGGAGAAAGGCGGTGCGATCGTCCGCTTGACTAGCCAAGCCTAGACAAGCGGCGCAGCTGCCGCCGGGCCAGCATTCCGCGTCAGCGCGTCACGCCGTTTCAGCGCCGCTCCGGCAGCGGAATGAATTCGGTCTCGCCCGGTACGCGGTCGAAGGCTTGCGCCGCCCAATCGTCGGCGGCCTGGGCGATGCGCTCCTTGCGGCTGGAAACGAAGTTCCACCACATGAAGCGGTGGCCGAGCGGCTCGCCGCCGATCAGCATCACCCGTGCGCCCTGCGGCGCATGCAGGCGATGCTGAACACCGGGCACCAGCACCACCATCTCGCCGGGCGGCACCGGTTTGCCATCCAACATGAAACCCTGGTCGATGCCATACAGCGCGCGCTCCGGCGCCGCATCGGGCACCGTCAGCCAGCTGCCGGGTGACAGCTGCAGGTCGGCGTACAAGGTTTGTGACAGCGTCTTGACCGGCGAGCTCAGCCCGAAGGCGCTGCCGATCAGCAAGCGGATGTCAACCCCATCTTCACGCAGCGGCGCGAAGGCATCGGCCGAGGTGTGCGAGAAGCTCGGCGGGTCTTCTTCGTTCTCGACCGGCAAAGCCGCCCACAACTGCAGGCCGTGGCTGCGCCGCGCCACCGCGCGCAGATCGTCGGGCGTGCGCTCCGAATGGACGATGCCGCGGCCCGCCGTCATCCAGTTGATCGCACCCGGCTCGATGCGCTGCACGACGCCGGTGCTGTCGCGGTGCATGATCGCGCCCTCGAACAGATAGGTCACGGTCGCCAGGCCGATGTGTGGATGCGGGCGTACATCGTGGTCGTCGCTCGGTTGCGCAGTGATGGGCCCGAAGTGATCGAAGAAGAGAAACGGGCCGACCGCCTGCCGTTGCGCCGCCGGCAACGTGCGCCGCACGATGAAGCCTCCACCCAGGTCTTTGGTGTGCGAGTGCAGGTGCAGGAGTTCAGCCATGTTGCTTCCAGGTCAAGGTGTCAGTAAAGGTCATGGGCCAGTTTAGGTGCGTCGCCGAGGGGCGAGGCGCCGCGCTTAAAATTCGCCCTTCTCCGGATTACCCGAAAGCCTTCCATGAGCCTCAAATGCGGCATCGTGGGTTTGCCCAATGTCGGCAAATCCACCCTCTTCAACGCGCTGACGAAAGCAGGCATCGCGGCGGAGAACTATCCGTTCTGCACCATCGAGCCCAATGTGGGCATCGTCGAGCTGCCCGACCCGCGGCTCACCGCGCTGTCGGAGATCGTCAAGCCCGAGCGCATCGTGCCGGCGATCGTCGAGTTCGTTGACATCGCGGGCCTGGTGGCTGGGGCCTCCAAGGGCGAAGGCCTGGGCAACCAGTTCCTCGCGCACATCCGCGAAACCGATGCGATCGTCAACGTCGTGCGTTGCTTCGAAGACGAGAACGTGATCCACGTGGCCGGCAAGGTCGACCCGATCGCCGACATCGAAGTGATCCAGACCGAGCTGTGCCTGGCCGACCTCGGCACGGTCGAGAAGGCCGTCCATCGTGCGCAAAAGCTCGGCCGCGCGGGCGATAAGGAAGCGCTGAAGCTGGTCGACGTGCTGGTCAAGGTCGAAGCAGCGCTCAACGAAGCCAAGCCGGTGCGCTCGCTGAACCTCGGCAAGGACGATCTCGCGCTGATCAAGCCGCTGTGCCTGATCACCGCCAAGCCGGCGATGTTCGTTGGCAACGTCGATGAAGGTGGCTTCGAGAACAACCCCTTCCTCGACAAACTGCGCGCCTACGCAGACGGCCAAAAAGCACCGGTGGTAGCCATCTGCGCCAAGACCGAGGCCGAGCTGTCGGAGATGGACGATGCCGACCGCCTGCTGTTCCTGCGGGAAATGGGCCAAAGCGAGCCAGGCCTGAACCGCCTGATCCGCGCTGCGTTCTCGCTGCTGGGCCTGCAGACTTACTTCACCGCTGGTGTGAAGGAAGTGCGCGCCTGGACCATCCACATCGGCGACACCGCACCGCAAGCTGCCGGCGTGATCCACACCGACTTCGAACGCGGCTTCATCCGCGCGCAGACCATTGCCTTCGACGACTTCATTGCCTTCAAGGGCGAGCAAGGCGCCAAAGACCACGGAAAGATGCGCGCCGAAGGCAAGGAATACATCGTCAAGGATGGCGACGTGCTGAACTTCCTGTTCAACGTCTGAGTCGAGCCGAAGCCGGGGCGCGGCGACAGCGCTTCGGCGCTCACTCGCGCGTCGGCCTCTGCTTTGCCGAGCGCCGATCCGGCGGCTGAAAGTCGGGCAGCTTCGGCATGCGCGGCAGCAGGTTCAGCAGGCCGACGATGGCGCGCATCTGCCACGGGAAGGCGCAGACCGGCTCGCCGGCATCGATGGCTTTCAGCATGCGCGTGACCGCTTCGCCTTCCGGCATCAGGAAAGGCTTGTGGCGGGCATCGCCACCGTTGAGTTCACGCAGGCGGCCGGTGTCGACATAACCCGGTATCACCGCGGTGACTGAAATGCCGAACGGTGACAGGGCCTTGCGATAAGCCGCGCACAGGCTGAGTACCGAGCGCTTAGTCGCGCCATACACCGAGGCACCGGGGTAGTCTTTCAGCAGCCCCGCCATCGATGAGATCGCCGCAATGCGGCCGTGGCCTTGCGTCAACATGCGCGCGGCCCCCGCCTCCAGCGCATGCGACAGGCCGCTGACGTTGGTGCGCAGCATCTGCAAGGTGGCAGCCTCATCGAGGGCATGCGAACGGCTGTTGACGTATTGGCCGGCCGTCACGGCCAACAACGCCAGCGCCGCACCCGGCCCGCCGGCGTTTGCGACGACACGGCGCACCGCTTCGGCATCGCCCACATCGAGCGCCACCGCGCTCAGCATCGGGTGCCGGGCCGCTGGGCGGGCCTGCAGCGCCGTCAGGTCCCGCCCGCACACCGTGACCGCCATGCCGCGCTGCAGGCAGCGCTCGGCCAGTGCGAAGCCGATGCCGCGCGTGCCCCCGAGGATCAATGCATGCGGGGGCTTGGGCGCCGTCATCACGCGCCTGTTTTGGGATGTGACGGCAGCAAGGCCAGCGCCGCTTTGGCGCGCCGATGGCCTTCATCGAACTGAGCTTGGATGAGCCGGCGGTAGTCGGCTTCGTCTGCCGATGTGCTCAGGCTCAGCCGCAAGCGGCCGGCCGCAAAGTGCAGCTTCGGGCTCAGCGCGGGCGTCAGCAGATCGTCGACACCCCGGTGATCGATGCGCAGCGCGGCAGGCAGCCGATGGATCTGGCGCTGGCGCCTGCGCGCATCGATGCCCAGCACCGAGCGCCATGCTGCGGCAAAGGTCCAGGGCTCGAACAGGCTCTTGCGATCGATCCAGACTTCATCGGCCAACTCCGCAGCAAGTTCGCCCGGCAGCAAATCCACCGCGCCACCCAACCAGCGTGCGCCCGCCGCTTCGGCCGCCGGCAGATAGATCATGTCGGTCATCGAGATGCGCACGGCATCTTGCAGGCTCAGCGCCGAGGTATCGGCCACGGCCATCACCGGCGCGATTGCCGAACCCGCATGCGGGCCCGTGCCTACGGCCGATGGCGCATCGGCCAACAGCGCACAGGCGCGCGCCGGGCCGATCGCCACCGGCTGCAGCAAGCGGCGGCCGGCACGCGGCTGGCCGATGTGGGCCGCGTCGTACATCAGGCGCGCGCCCAGCACCACTGCATCGGGGCCGGCGCCATCGTGCCGCCAATGCAGCTCGGGCCACGGGCCTTCCACCTTGAACAAGGCATCGCGGTCGAGGTCGGGCACGCGAGGCGCATGGCGCGGGTCCAGCGCACGCAGCACCAGGGCCGCCATCGCCTTGCCGAGACCACTCGGCAGATGAGGCTTCACCGAGCCCCAGAACCGGTACATTTCGGGGCCGGCGAGGTAAGCCAATTGCCGCGCCGGGTCGGGCTCGGCATGAATGAGCGCAGCCGCCAGTGCGCCACCGCAGGTGCCTAACAGCACATCGGGTGCCAGCCCTGCTTCGCAAGCCGCCGCGTAGGTTCCCAGGTGCAGGCCCAATCGGCCGCCGCCGCCGGCGAGCACGAGGCAGCGCCGATACTTTGTCTGTTTTTCCGTCATCCAATCCAACATACCACGGCCCATGCCCGCCTCGACCGATGCGCCCGATGCCAGCGCGAGCAGCGCTGCGCCGCAGCGCAGTGACGGCGACGCGCCCTCTTTGCCGCAGCGCCTGGCTTGGATGCTCGTCAACGGCCTGCTGTTCCAGTCGCTTTACACCGCCTGCCACGTCTCCGCCGCCCGCGCGGGCGTGACCCGCAATGTGGCGATGGCTTGGGAAGCCGGCGTGCCGTTTGTCGATTGGATGCTGCTGCCCTACATGAGCTCGGTGCCGCTGCTGGTGTCGGCCTTTCTGTGGGTGCCCGATCGCCGGGCCTTGCTGACGCTGAGCCGGCGCTGCCTGCTCGTCACCTCGCTGGGCACGCTGATCTTTGCGCTGTGGCCCTTGCACATCGCCGCCGAGCGGCCGCCTTCCAGCGTGCCACTGCTGGGCTGGCTCGCTGTTCAGCTGACGCAGCTGGACGCGCCCTACAACCAATGGCCTTCGCTGCACGTGGCTTACTGTGTCATCCTGTGGCCAGCGCTGGCTTCACGCATGAGCGGCGTCTTCGCGCGCGTCGCGCTGGCCCTGTGGCTGCTGCTGGTGGTGCTGTCCACGCTGTTCACGCGCCAGCATCACCTGGCCGATCTGGCCGGCGGCGCGGCGCTTGGCGCGCTGGCGCTCGGCCTGATTCCATCCCACCGCAGCGGCACATCGGGGCCCGGGCCCGCCGTGGCCCTGCATTACGCGGTGGCCTCGATGTCGTCGATCACGCTCGGCCTGACGCTGCTTCCGCTGCTGCCCTGCCTGTGGCTGGCGCTTTGCTGTGCGGGCGTCGCGCTCGCCTATGCGCGTCACGATGCCGGCTTTCTCCACAAGCGCGAGGGCGGCTTTCCTCTGTGGGTATGGGCGCTTTATGCGCCTTATCTGATCGGCTATCGAATCACCTGGCACGTGGTGCGCAGGTGCGGCGCGCCACCCTTCGAAGCCTTCGCTGATCGATTGTGGGTCGGCCGCCGGCTCGATGCACACGAAGCGCAAGCCTTGCCGCCAGGCTGCGCCGTGATCGACCTGGCCAGCGAGCTGAGCGCCACACCGACGCTGCGCGGCCGGCCCGGCCAGGCCTTCGCGCTGCTCGACTTGATGCCCCCGCCCGCCGAGCGCCTGGCCGAGATCGCCGATGCGATCGATGAACAATTGGCGCAAGGCCGCAGCGTCTATCTGCATTGCGCGATGGGCTACCGCCGCAGCCGCGAGGCGGCCGATGCCTGGCGCGCTCGCCATTCCACGAAAGCACTCCCATGAGCTGGTCGATCTATCGGCTGAAACCTCGTTTCCAGCAGTTGCTGCGCCCGCTCGTGGCTCGGCTGGCCGCGGCACACATCACGCCCAATCAGATGACGCTTGCCACCGCGCTGCTGATGGTGATGTACGGCGCGGCGCTGGCGCTGTGGCCCGACCAACGCGGCCTGTGGTTGGGCCTCGTCTTGCTGATGCCGCTGCGCATGGCGCTGAATGCGCTGGACGGCCTGCTGGCGCGGCACACCGGCTTGCAAACGCGGCTTGGCGCGGTGCTCAACGAAGTCTGCGATCTGATCTCTGACCTCGCGCTGTACCTGCCGGTGGCTTACCTGCCGGGCGTGCCGCCCGCGCTCGCGGTGATCGCCGCGGCGATGGCAACCATCGCCGAACAAACCGGCCTGGCCGCATTGGCTGCGGGCTCACCAAGGCGCTTCGATGGGCCGATGGGCAAGAGCGACCGCGCATTGGCCTACGGCCTGATCGGCCTGCTGGCGGGCTTGCAGGCCTCGGCGTCATGGATCAACGCGGTGCTGGCCCTCGTGATCGCGCTTCTGGCCTGGACCATCGTCAACCGGCTTCGAGCGGCCGCCGCGCCACCGACACCGTGAAGATGCCATCGAGGCCGATGCGGCTCCTTTGCTTGTGCAAGCCGCAGCATGCCACCAGCCCATCAAGCTCGGCCTGGGGCCGTGGCCGCATCAGCCACGGTGCGCCCAGATGGTTGCGCAAGGTACCGGCGATCAACGCCAGTTGCGGGTGCCAGGGCTGGCCGGTGTAAACCAGCGCGCCACCGGGCCGCATCTGTCCCACAATGCCTTGCAGCGAACGCAGCACTGGCGCGTTGTCGGCAAACAGTTCGTAAAGGCCGGAGGCAATGACAATGTCAAAGACCGGGCCGCCGGCATAACTGGCCGGATCAAAGGCGTCTCGCAGCTCGACCGTCACCTGAGCGCCCAGTCCCAGGCTCTGCGCCAGCGCCTGGGCCCGTTGCAGATTGCCGGGGTCACGGTCACGCAGCGTCGCCTCCACGTGGCGGTCGCCATGGCATTTGAGGGTTTCGAGCAGGTAGCGCCCGCCACCGGCGGCGATGTCCAGGATGCGGATCGGCACCCCTGCCGGATGGGCATCGATCAGCTCGGAAAGGGTTTGCTGCAAATGCTTGCGCCGAAGCCGGATGCCGCGCCAGCCGATCGCATCGAGATAGCCACGGTCGATCAACGCGCCGATGCCGAAACGGCCCTGCGCCTGATTGCGATACACGTGATCGAGCGATGCGCCCGAGTCGAAGCCTTGTGTCATGCCGATGCGCATGCCTGCGCTGAGCGGCCCCAAGGTGCCCAGCATCGCGCGTTGGAATGCAAAGAAGGCTTTCATCGGCGCCCCGACCAGGCGGCCTTCGGTCAGTTGACGATAAGCCTGCGCGCTGCGGCTGTGGCGGTCGGCCTCCCGAAAGCGCTCGGGAGAAGGCACTGGCTGCGCGTGGCATGACTCGATGAATGCACGGCAATGGGCAATGGCCTCGCTGCGCACCGGATCGCTTTCATAAAAGATCGCATGGCGGCAGTTCTGCAGTTGCACAAAGCGCTTGAGGGGTGACGACAGCCCTTCGAAGAAGGCCTTCTGAGGCGCGAGCTTGACCACATGGTCGCTGTCTGCCGCCAGCATCAGTACCGGTGTATCGATGGCCGCTGCATCGGCAACGATCCGCCTGGCGGTATGGGCCATGTCGACCAAGACGCGGCCCGAGATCTGCTTGGCGATCAGCGGGTCAGCGTCATACGCACGCGCTTCCTGCGGCGAATGCGTCAGCATGCCGGAGCGGATGTAGCTCGTGACCTGCAGGCCGGGCTTGAAGCCCAGGCCGAGCTTGAGCATCGGCACCGCCAGCGGCACATAGAGCTTGATCTCGAAAGCCGCAGCGGCCATCGCCAGACCGCGCACCGCTGGCGCATGGTCATGCAGCCAGGTGGCCGCAATCACCGCGCCCACGCTGTTAGCAACCAGCACCATGTCTTGCGGCGCAATGCCGTGATGGCGCTGCAGGTGGCCGATGAACGCATCGAGGTCTTCGACCAGCGTGGCGAAGTCCGGGGCTTCACCGCGCTCGCCCGGCGAATGGCCATGGCCACGGGCGTCCCATGCAAATGCGTGATCGCCGGTGAAGCCCAGATCGCGAACCAGAGCCGCTACCCGGCCAGAGTGCTCATGGCCGCGGTGCAACAGAACCAGCGCGCGTGGCGCCCCGCCTGGGCGTGGCTCGCGCGGTGCCCAATGGCGATAGAAAAGCCGCGTGCCATCGGCGGCCGCAAAGCCGGCTTCATGGACGGCCCAGGCGCTGGTTTGTGAGTCTCTGGGCGAGCCGGCTTGTGGGTCAGCTTGTGGGTCAGGTCGCGAGGCCGAAGAAGCGAGTTCGTCGTTGTGCATGTGAAGGTCTCTCGTGGCCGCAAGAGCCAGCGGTTTCAGGAAAGGCGCAGCGCGATCAACATCAGCGGTGCGGTCAGAACCAGGCTGTCAACGCGGTCCAGGATGCCGCCATGCCCAGGGATCAGATCACTGTAGTCCTTGATCTTCATGGCCCGCTTGCCGGCCGAGAACAGCAGGTCGCCCGCCAGGCCGACGCCGCTCAGCAAGACGCCCATGCCCAGCAGCCAAGGCCACGAAGCCAGGCCCAGCGCGCGCCCGACTGCGGCCGATACCAGCACGCTTGCCACCATGCCGCCGCCCAGGCCTTGCCAGGTCTTGTGCGGGCTGATGCGTGAAGCCAGCTTGTGGCGGCCAAAGCAGGTGCCCATGATGAATTGGCCGATGTCGTTGAGCGCCGTGGCGGTGCAGAGGTAGAAGAATTTGTCGGCGGCCTGATGCGGGCCCTCTCCGGTGGCTGAAGACAGCTCCGGCAAGCACCACAGGCCGGCCGCCTGAATTGCAAACAGCGCCGTCAGCAGCGCGCCGCGCGGCCGCTGGCCGCCATGCCATGCCTTGAGTTGCCATGCGGAAATCGCCAACAGCCATGCGCTCATCCACAAAGTCAGCTCATTGAAATAGGCCACCAAGGGCAACAGCCCCAGCACGGCGAATTGCCATTTCAATCGGCCCGCCGAGGCGGGGTCGGCCCAGGCGAGCAACTCACGTGCGGCGAGAGCAGAGATCAAGATCACCAGCCCCACCGCACCGAGGGGATAGGCCGCCCAGGCGGCAACCACCGGCGGCAACAGGTACCACCACGAGGTGACCTGCGACTGAAGAGCGCCCTGCGTTCTCAGCCGCGGCCAGGCCTTCACCGCAACCGTTGCCACCAGCAAGGAGAACATCAACACCCCCATCACCCCCACAGCGCGAGGCAGGTCAGCAAGGGTCAGATCAAAAGGCATGGCGCATCGCTCAGTAAAAACCGCAGCGCACGAACGCGTGCCGACGGCGAATTATCTGTACGCCCCAAAGTGACCTCGGTCACCTGCAACGGGCTCTGACATCCACCCCTTCCTGGCACTGATTGGTTGGACGGGAGCGGTAGCCTGCGCGCCGACGCAACACATCAACACCCCCAGAAGGGTGGAAACACGCAAACGATCGTGGTGAAGGAAGAAACAGGCGGGAGGGTCGGCCAAAATTGCCTTGACGGCAGCAAGCCAACAGGGACAAGAAATGAACGAACTACGAAGCCAGGCCCTGAGCGGCATGGGCGAATTGAGTGGGCTGCGCGATCAGCTCCAGGCGCTGCTGGGCCACTGGACAACGGCGCAGCGGCTTTACCGTGTCAGTGGCAAAGGCACGATCAACGCGTTGATGGTCGAGCGCTACACCGCCATCGATGCGATCAGCGAACCTTTCATCGTCCACCTCACCGTGCTGACCCTGGACGCGCGCATCGCCACCGACACCCTGCTCGGCCAGCGCATCACGCTGCATACCACGCTGTCCGACGGCAGCAGCCAAGCCCTCACCGGCCTCATCACCGAATGCCAACGCCTGCAAGGCGACGGCGGCTTCCAGCGGCTGCAACTCACCGTGCAACCCTGGGTCGCGCTGCTGGCCCACAGCAGCCACAGCCGCGCCTGGCAAGACAAATCCGTCGTGCAAATCCTGGACGACGTGTTCGCTCAGGCGGCCTACAACAGCGTGGCCGCTTGGCGCTGGGGCGAAGTCAGCCCGGACGGCAGCAGCGAAGACCTCGCCGCCTTCCTCGCCCAGGGCCCGAACGCTGGCGTGCTGCCTTACTGTGTCCAATACCGCGAGAGCGACCTCGCCTTCATGCAACGCCTGCTCGCCCGCGCCGGCCTGGGCTGGCGCATCGAAGAAGCCGAAGACACGCCCGCCGGCCACCGCCTGGTCGTCTTCGCCGACAGCACCCGCTGGCCCGTGAACCCCAGCTCGGCCAGCGCCATCGGCGGAGCCGGCCTCAAATTCCAGCGCAGCGCCGCCGTCGAAGAACAAGACGCCATCCAGGCCTTCGGCGGCCAACGCCAACTCAACCCGGCCACCACCACGCTGCTGCAATGGTCGCCCACCGACAAAGCCAGCGTCGTCGCCTGCGCGCCCACCCACCACCGCTTTGCGGCAGACCCGCTGCAAGACATGGCCGGCTGGCTGGAGAGCTACGAACCGCAGCCCCTGGGTGCCGACAGCGCCGACCGCGGCGAACTCCAGCACCTGGCCACCCTTGCCCAGCAAGCCCACGAATGGCGCAACAAGACCTGGCTCGCACGCAGCTCCGTGCGCAGCCTGCGCGCCGGCCAGACCTTCCACCTCACCCAAAGCCCCCTGCACAACCCGCTCGGGGCCCCGCGCCCGGCCCGAGACCTCGAATTCGGCGTGCATCAGGTTCACAGCCTGGGCATCAACAACCTGCCGCGCGAACTCAGCCAGCGCCTGGCCGAACTGACCCAGCGCGCCGCCAGCGACTTCGATCCGTTTGCCCACGCCCCGGTGGAAGACCACCCGCTGGGTGCGCTGATGCAATCGCTGGCCCACGACCCCGAACTGAGCGCACAGGCCGCCGAAACCGGCTACGCCAACCGCTTCGAAGCCTGCCGGCGCGACATCCCCTGGCGCCCCTTGCCGCCCGACCCCGCCACCCGGCCGACCGCACCCGGCCTGCAGACCGCGCTGGTTGTCGGCGCCCACGGCCAGCCGATCGCCGAAGGCGCCGATGAGCTCTACACCGACGCCCTCGGGCGCATCCGCGTCCAGTTCCACTGGCAAGGGGCTGCCCACGCCGACCCGCGCGCCGACAACCGCAGCAGCTGCTGGGTGCGGGTGGCCCAACGCTGGGCCGGCAACCGCATGGGCCACCAATTCACGCCCCGCATCGGCCAGGAAGTGCTGATCCAATTTTTAGGCGATGACATCGACCAACCGATTTGCCTGGGGGTGCTCTATAACGGCCAAGGCACCGGCGGCGTCCCCCCCACCCCGGGCGGCCAACCTCCTTCCAGTGCCCAGAGCGACCTCGACGCCTTCA
>CAXTCD010000133.1:0-14574 GCA_964242145.1 uncultured Rhizobacter sp. | reverse complement strand
AGGATCGTTACCGCCGCAGACTCCAATCTCAAGACGGGTTCGCCGGACGCTTACCTCAAAACGCCGCCATGGTCCGATTTCTGAGATTTCATCGCCTGACCGTTCGTCGCAAACCCAATGGCCGACCCTTGGTCAATCGGCAGCACTATCTGGAGGTGATGTGTGTCAGGAATGGCTCAGCGGGCAAAGTCCAACGCGCCGCCGAACCTGCTTGGACAGTCACCAAATGAGCCGACCGAAAGACAGGGCAAGCGCATTTGGCTTGCTGCCCCGCATGGAAGCGCGCAGATGGGCAGACGGGCGAACAGTGAGCTATCGATATCTTCGGATAGATGGTCAGTGGATTTCGCTGGGAACGGATCGCGATACAGCGCTGCGCAAGGTCCTCGAACTCAATGATGAGCACGGTAACTGCGGATCTCTGAACGACATTTGGCGCACATACCAAGAAGGCCCCGACTGGGCACGGCTTTCGGAAGCGACGCGCCGGGACTATCTCCAAAGCAGCAAACCACTTTTGCGAGTATTCGGAGAAATACATCCGGCTGACATCGGGCCGCCCGATCTGCATCGCTACCTGAGAGTCGAGCGTGGAAAAGCGCCCGTTCGAGCAAACCGAGAAATGGCGCTCATGTCCAACCTCATGAATCTCGCGGTCGAGCAAGGTCAGATCAAGGCCAACCCGTGCAAGCAGATCCGGCGCAACCGCGAATCACCGAGAGTCGATGCGCCAGATCCGAGCACCTTGATTGCCTTCCTGGCATGGACCCGTCTGCAACCCGGCCAAGCTCAAGTTCTGGCCGGGATGGCGGAATTCGCGGCTCTGACTGGCAATCGGCGTGTCGAGTTCATTGATCTGCATTGGTCTCAAGTCGGAGAGGTGCTGAGGTTGATCCGTGCAAAGCAGCGGGGTCGCCAAACTGTTGAAGTGCTGGACATCAGCGAGGCACTTCAACAGCTGCTGGACAGATTGCGAACGCTGGCAAAAGACGACCGCGTCGGCGCAGTCTTTCCGACCCGAAACGGAAACCCATACACCGAGCAGGGCTTCAAAGCGATGTGGGCCAAGCTGATGGCGAAAGCCATCAGCGAGAAGGTCGTTAACCAACGATTCACCTTCCACGACCTGCGCGCTTATTACGTCACCCAGCACAAAGCGCTACATGGAACGCTTCCGGATTTGCATTCAAATCCCGGCACCACCGCCCGGGTTTACGACCGAACCAAGGAGGTCAAGAGAGGCTCTTTGTGACACGAAACCGAAGAAAGGTGCGTTCCATCTTCAAATTTTTTGATGGCGTTTTTGGGGGTCGTCGCGACCCTAATTGGATGCCTCAGAGCCGCACGACGAGTCCCTTTTTGACGCGTCCATTTCCCACGGTGGGAAATTTTGGCCTGTTTCTGCCTCAGAAGTTAGTAGGCCCTCACGCGGAGGGCCTACTAAAATATGGGGTGGCTGATGGGGCTCGAACCCACGACAACAGGAATCACAATCCTGGACTCTACCAACTGAGCTACAGCCACCGTAGAGCCACGCATTATAGCGTGGCATTTCAATGTTTTGGATTATTTTGAGGCGGATGTTTCTGTGATGACATTGGAGCCAGACAAATCCACCTTGAAGCGCTTCTTCAACGCAGCGTAATAGGCCTGGGACTCAGCGGACGCCCATGCTTGCGCGTACTGTGCTGCACCTTGCTTCGGATCGGCAGCCACGGGGTCACGCCCGAGGATCTTGGTGAGCTTAACCACCACATACCCCTCATCGCCTTGATCGACACCGATCACCGCAGGCAGCGGTGATTCCGGCGCTTTCAAAGCAGCATCAATGATGTTGCGGGGCACTTCGCGCTGAGCGCGCGACACCACTTGTACCGGCGAAGTCAGCGCGGCATCTGGCGTCTTGCGCAACTCGGCCACACGAGCCTCCCCTTCCTTGTGGGCCAAAGCAGCCGCTTGTTGAGCGGCGAGCGCCTCGCGCACCCGAGGTGTGACGTCAGCCAACGGTGGCATCGCAGCCGGGTTGTAAGAAATAACCCTTCCTGAAACGATTTGGTTAGGTGCCGTTTCGGTGGCTTCGGTATTGCGCTTACTGCGCAGAGTTTCGGCATTGAACAAGACGTCGAGGAACTTGGCCGAGGCGAGCGGCCCGGTTGCGCCGGCGGCGGGTACATGAGCTACACCTTTGGCGGTATGCAGTTCCAACTTCAACTTGTCGACGACAGGCTTCAAGCTGTCGGACTGTTCGTAAACGAGGTTATTGAACTCAGCAGTCAACTCGGTGTATTTGACCTGCGCCATCTGCTTTTTCAACTCTTCTTCAATGCCTGCGCGCACGGTGTCAAAGCTGCTGATCGTGCCACCGCGAACGGTCTTGAGTTGAAGAATGTAGAAACCGTCTTTGGCTTCCACCACCGGGCTCAACTCGCCTGCCTTCAATGCAAACAGTGCATCTTCATAAGCCTTATCAGTGTCACCGCGAGCGATGAACAAATCGACCTCACCGCCCTTCTCGGCCGACCCCGCATCTTGCGAATTCTTGCGGGCAAGGTCAGCAAATGAAGCGGGGGTCTTCTGGATCTCGGCCAACAAGCCTTCAGCCTTGGCTTTGGCCTTCGCGCGCTCTTCGGCCGGCTGATCTGCACTGGCCTTGATCAGGATGTGGTTGGCTTGGCGCTCTTCCGGCACGGTGTAGCGCTTCTGGTTTTCGGTGTAGTACTTGCGCAGGTCATCTTCAGCAACCGTCACGCCTTTCTTGACCGCATCGAGGTCAAGCACCACGTATTCGATGTCAGCTTTTTCCGGCAACTGCAGCTGAGAAGCATGCGCCGGGTCTTTGTAGTAAGCCTCGATTTCGGCGGCACTTGGCGTGACCTTCGACAGATAGTCTTTGGTATCAAAACGCTGCAGCTGAACTTCACGCTGCTGGAACATTGCATCCAAAGCACCCGAAGCTGCCATGGCTGGTGCCAGCACGGTGCCATTCACGCCAATCAGCACCTGTCGGACAGCGATCTGGCGGCGCATGTCTCGCTCGAAGCCTTCGAGGGTCATGCCCTGGCCCGACAAAGCGACTAACAGCGCGTCCTTGTTCAGCGTGCCATCGGCATTGCGGAATGAAGCGAACTGGGGATCGGTGCGCAAGATATTGATCAAGCGCTCGTCAGTGGCTGAGAAGCCAGCTCTCTCAGCAGCAGCCAGCATTACGCGGTCGCGAACCAGCGTGTCCAGCGTATTGCGGCGCATATGTGGTGTGTCAAACATCTTGGCGTCGACATTGGGCATCTGGCGACGCACGCGGTCGACTTGCTCTCGATGAGCAGCGTCCCATTCGGCCTGCGTGATGGGACGACCATCCACTTTGGCCACATCGGCGCCGCCTTCGTTCAGGCGGCTGTAGCCCTGTATGCCGAAAAAGACGAACGATGGAAAAATCAGCAGCACCAGAATGAACTGCAGGATGCGCGTATGCGTACGAACAAAATCAAACATCAATGACCTCGAACGGGTGGTACGTCAGGCAGCAAAGAACTCACCGCCCCAGACGCAACAAAGGCGAACCTCGGTTCGCCTTCGTGGTGGACTCTTCTGATTTTAGCTGATGGCTTCAAGCCTTCATGTCGCCGGAAGAGTCATCTCGTGGTGGGTGCTGAGGGGCTCGAACCCCCGACCTACGCCTTGTAAGGGCGCCGCTCTACCAACTGAGCTAAGCACCCGAGATTTCTAAATCAGTTAACTGCGTCCTTCAGCGCTTTGCCCGGACGGAACTTGGGAACTTTGGCTGCCTTGATCTTGATGGTGTCGCCTGTGCGCGGGTTGCGGCCCGCACGCGCTGCACGCTTAGTGACGCTGAAGGTTCCGAAACCAACCAGTGACACGCTGTTGTTCTTCTTAAGTGTTGATTTGACACCGCCAATCAGCGCTTCCAGTGCGCGAGTTGCAGCCGCTTTGGAGATATCGGCCTGCTTGGCAATGTGCTCAATCAATTCGGATTTATTCACGAAGGTACCCCCTCTAAAAAAGGTGTGTCTCTGAAGAATCTGGAAGGTGATCGGGCCGCGCGTGAGGCTCATCACGGCTCGTTTCATTACAGCCTTAGGCACTCGCAGTGTCAAGCGCGGAAGCGGATTCTATGCGTAATCGACTGCGTCCATCGCGATGACCATCAGCAAGGCTTGATCGATCCGCATCCGCGCAATGCATAACGCCCTTCTCGCACGCACGCATTGCTATCGCCTGCATGCGAAACTAATGCGGATCACAGGCACCTTGGATCACGAGGCGAAAGCCTTGGCAGGCTGCTTTCGACTCACGATCGATACGCCAACCGCCGTGAGTGCCATGCCCATCAACATGAGCCAGGTCAACGGCTCATCGAACACGTGCCAAGCCAGCAATGCGGTGGTCGGAGGAACGAGGTAGAGCAGGCTGGTGACTTGCGTCGCGGCACCACGTTGAATTAGCAAATAAAGCAATGAGCTGCCGCCCAAGGTCAGCCCGAACACCGACCACGCCAAGGCCCCGATGAAATGAGGATTCCAGTCGATCGATTCCGACTCCATCAACCATGCAATGGGCGCACTGACTGCCAGCGCGGCCAGCAACTGGATAAAACTGGCAGTACGCACATCGCACGGTTCGACGAATCGCTTCTGATAGAGCGTGCCGGTGGTGATGCAAGCCAACGCGAAGATCGCCGACGCCAGGCTCGATGCGTTCAACTCACCACTGCCCAACTTGGGCGACACCACCAAGAGCAACCCCAAGCCGCCCAACAACAGGCCGAGCCATTGCGATCGGGGAACACGTGAATCAGGTGAGCCACGCTGCGCTGTGGCACTCAACCAAACGGCAGTTAAAACCGGTTGAAGGCCAACGAGCAATGCGATGGTTCCGGCGTTCATGCCTGCTTTAACCGATGACCAAGAGCCACCGAGGTAGCCGGCATGCATCAGCACTCCCGAGACCATCAAATGCCGCCAGCGCTGCGCGCCGCGGGGCCATTCAGCGCCTGATAACTTGATCCATGCGCCGAAGCAGAGCAAAGACAGTGCGAACCGCAAAGACAGAAAACTGATCGGCGGTGAATGCGGCATGCCATAGCGCGCCACGATGAACCCGGTGCTCCAGATCATCACGAACACCACAGGCATGGCGCGAAGCCAAGCGCCTGCTGAAGACTCGGTCGAATCGGAACCCAAAATTCAGCGAACCTTCGCTCGGATCTCCGGCAAGGCCTTCTGCAGGTAATAGACCATGGACCAGATCGTCAGCACCGCCGAGGCATAGATCAACACGGTTCCCCAGAGCTGGGTATCGATCACGCCCAACAGTTGGCCGTGAAAGAGCAGAAAGGGAATGGCGATCATCTGCACCGAGGTCTTGACCTTGCCGAGCATGTGAACAGCAACGCTGCGAGATGCGCCGATCTGAGCCATCCACTCGCGCAACGCGGAGATGGCGATCTCGCGACCGATGATGACCAGCGCCACCAAGGCGTCGACACGGCCCAGTTGCACCAACACCAGTAAGGAGGCGCAGACGAGGAACTTGTCAGCCACCGGATCGAGAAAGGCACCGAACGAAGAAGTCTGGTTGAGCTTTCGTGCGAGGTAGCCATCGGCCCAATCGGTCAATGCCACCACGATGAACAAGACGGTTGCCACCCAATTTTTGGTGGGCTCATGACCGTCGAGATAGAAGATGCCGACGATCAGCGGGATCGCAACGATGCGGGCCCAGGTCAGCAGTGTTGGCAGGTTGAAAAACATGCGGCATTGTGCCGAAGTTCTTCAAACACGCCGCAATGGGCGTTCAATCGAGCGTTCGCGGTTTGAAGCGCTTGTCATCGTTGAAGAGAAAAACTTCGGCGAACTTCCAGGGCTTGGGCAAACGGGAGACATCGCCGTAAGGCGCTGCACGGCGCACCGCATCGATGGCCAGTTGGATGGTCTCGGGCGCTTGGCTGGGGCGCCGCATCACATCGATGTGCTTGACGCTGCCATCGGCATTGAGTTCGATCTCCAGCACCGGGATGGCCAGCAGCATCGGCTGCGGCGCACCCATGTAGCTGCCATCGGGATTCGCGGCCACCATGCGTTGAGCCGCTTGCCGCTTGAAGTCGACCCAGGTACGCGAAGCAGCCGCAGGTGGCAACTTGGTACCGATTGGCTTCACCGCTGCAGGCGCCGCTGGCGTTGCAGGCTTCGCAGCCGGCTTGACGAGCGGCACCGTTTCGCTCAGTGACGAGGGGCTGCTGCCGCAGCCGACGACCATTCCAGCGGCCATCCAGGCCAAGACACAACCCATTGATGGCGGCCCTGTTCTAACCAAACGCCGACATGCCGTCTCATCCACCTGCGGATGCCCCTGGCTGATGACTTCAATGCAAGGCACGATAGATTTCCTCTGCAAGTTCCCGTGAGATGCCGTCAACGGTGGCGAGGTCTTCCACGCTCGCATGGCCGACACCGCGCGCTCCGCCAAAGCGCTGCAAAAGTTTCGCACGCTTCTTCGGACCGATGCCCGGGATTTCCTCCAGCACGCTGCCACCCGTACGCACGCTCGCGCGTTTGGCGCGCATACCGGTGATCGCGAAGCGATGGGCTTCATCGCGAATCTGTGCCACCAGCATCAAGGCCGCCGAATCGTGGCCAAGATAGACCTTGGCGCGCCCATCGGCAAACACCAATTCTTCCAGGCCCACCTTGCGACCCTCGCCTTTCTCCACGCCCACGATCAGGCCGAGATCGAGCCCCAGCTCTTCAAACACTTCACGTGCCATGCTGACCTGGCCCTTGCCGCCATCCACCAGCACCAGATCGGGTAGGCGCCCTTCCCCGCTTTGCGCTGCCGCGGCAAGCTTGCTGTAGCGGCGGGTCAGCACTTGCCGCATGGCGGCGTAGTCGTCGCCACCGGTAATGCCTTCGATGTTGTAGCGGCGATATTGCGAGTTCTGCATCTTGTGGCCCTCGAACACCACGCATGAAGCCTGGGTCGATTCACCCGCGGTGTGGCTGATGTCGAAACATTCGATTCGGAACCCGTCGAAATTGTCGACCGCCAGATCGAGCGCATCGACCAGGGCGCGCGTCCGCGCCTGCTGCGAGCCTTCTTCCGACAGCAGCCGGGCGAGCTTGATGTCGGCGCCCTGGATGCACATGTCCAGCCAGGCGCGGCGCGGCTCGCGGGGCTGGTGCTGGGCCGTGACCTTGACGCCGCTGTGCATCGACAACGCATCAATCAGCGCCTTGTCGACCGCATGGCTGAGCACGAGCAGCGGCGGTACCGGGCTGTCCAGGTAGTGCTGCGCGATGAAGGCTTCCATCACCTGGACTTCCGGCGAGATGCGCTCATCAGGTTGGTCTGCTTCTTCAGCGCCGATGGCGGTGGCGTCATCGACATGCGTCGGGAAATACGGCCGATCGCCGAGATGGCGGCCGCCGCGTACCATCGCCAGGTTGACGCAGGCCCGCCCGCCGTGCACCTTCACCGCGAGCACATCGGCGTCTTTCGTCGTCAGGCCGGTGTTGTCTTCCACCGATTGCTGATGCAGCACCTTCGACAACGCCCCGAGCTGATTGCGAATCTCTGCGGCTTGCTCGAATTGCAAGGCGTCGGCGTGCGCCATCATTTGCGATTGCAGCGTGTCCATCACCTCTTGCTGTTCACCGAGCAGAAAGCGCTCGGCGTTGGTGACGTCGCGCGCGTAATCGTCCGACGAGATGAAGTCGACGCAAGGACCTGAGCAGCGCTTGATCTGATACAGCAGGCACGGCCGGGTGCGGTTGTTGAAGACCGTGTCTTCGCAGGTGCGCAAGCGGAATACCTTTTGCAGCATCTGGATCGACTCCTTCACCGCCCAGGCGCTCGGATACGGGCCGAAGTAGCGGTGCTTGCGATCGACCGAACCGCGGTAATAAGCCATCCGCGGATAGGCATGCGACGCGATCTTCAGATAGGGGTAGCTCTTGTCGTCGCGGAACAGAATGTTGTAGCGCGGGTTGAGCGTCTTGATCAGGTTGTTTTCAAGCAGCAGCGCCTCGGCTTCGGAGCGCACGACCGTGGTCTCCAGGCGAACGATCTTGCTGACCATGTGGCCGATGCGCGTGCCGCCATGGTTCTTCTGGAAGTAGCTTGAAACGCGCTTCTTCAGGTCACGCGCCTTGCCGACATACAGCACCGCATCCTGTGCGTCGAAATAGCGGTAGACGCCGGGCAGGCCGGGCAAGGCGGCTACGTCGGCGAGCACGCGTTCGCGGGCCGGGTCGGTCGGCGGCGCATCAGGCTTTGCCGGGCGCGGCGCGTCAGGTACGGGGTCGGTCTCGTCGGTCATCGGCCGGGATTGTGCCGCCCCGGATAATCCGACGATGCAATGGGATCTTTTTTGCCGCGTGATCGACAACTTTGGTGACATCGGCGTCTGCTGGCGGCTGGCTTCAGACTTGGCCACACGCGGCGAGCAGGTGCGCCTGTGGGTGGACGATGCGTCCGCGCTCGCATGGATGGCGCCCGGCGGCCATCCGCGCATCACACTGCAGGCCTGGCCCGAGGCCTTGGCCGATGGTCTGCCGGAAAACCTCGTACCCGGTGACGTCGTCATCGAAGCCTTTGGCTGCGAGCCGCCCACCCGCTTCATCGAGCGCATGGCCTTGGCCGACCGGCCGCCGGTCTGGATCAATTTCGAGTACCTGAGCGCAGAAGATTATGTGGAACGCAGCCACCGGCTGCCGTCTCCGCAATGGAGCGGCCCCGGGCGCGGCCTGACGAAGTGGTTTTTCTACCCCGGCTTCACGCCGGCCACCGGCGGACTGCTTCGCGAACCGGGGTTGATGGAAGCCCGACAGTCCTCTGACCGCAGCGCCTGGCTGGCTTCGCAGGGCATCACGCTTCATGCGCAGGAGCGGCTCGTCAGCCTTTTTTGCTATCCCACTGCGCCATGGCAAGGTCTGCTCGATTTGCTGACCGATGCGCCCACGCTGCTTCTGCTCACGCCCGGTGCGCCGTGGCCTGTCACGCATCCACCGCTGCCGGCGCACCTTCGCATCCAGCATCTGCCCTACCTGACGCAGCTCGATTTCGACCGGCTGTTGTGGAGCTGCGATCTGAACTTCGTGCGGGGTGAAGACTCGTTCGTGCGCGCCCAATGGGCAGAACGGCCTTTCGTATGGCAGATCTATCCGCAGCACGATGACGCCCATCACATCAAGCTCGATGCGTTTTTGAGCCGCCATCTGAGCAGCGCGGTGAATGGGTTCGACGCTGCCAAGGTGCGCGAACTTTGGCAGGCCTGGAACGGCCTCGCTTCGATGCCGGCACAGTTGCCGCAGCTCGACATCTGGCAGCAGCAAATCGCCCGGTGGCAAGAACAGTTGCTGGCGCAGACCGACCTTGTCACGCAGTTGCTGAGCTTCGTTGGCGAATCACGCTAAAATTGAAAGCTTTGCGCGTTCTGGGGTTGATGTCCGGCACGCGCGTCCCATATCGCGTCCCATGACGCTTTGCTTTTCAAAGCACCCAACGGAACACTCGCTATGAAGATCGCTCAAGAAATTCGCGCCGGCAACGTGATCATGCACAACAAGGACCCGATGGTCGTCCTGAAGACCGAATACAGCCGCGGTGGCCGCAATGCCGCCACGGTCCGCATGAAGCTCAAGAGCCTCTTGAACAGCTCGGGTACCGAAGTCGTGTTCAAGGCCGACGACAAGATGGACCAAATCATTCTCGACAAGAAGGAATGCACGTACTCCTACTTTGCCGACCCGATGTACGCGTTCATGGACGCCGAATACAACCAGTTCGAAGTCGAATCCGAAAACATGGGCGACGCCATCCAGTACCTGGAAGAGGCAATGCCTGTCGAAGTGGTGTTCTATGACGGCAAGGCCATCTCGGTCGAATTGCCGACCAGCTTGGTCCGAGAAGTCACCTACACCGAACCGGCAGTCAAAGGCGACACCTCCGGCAAGGTGCTGAAGCCTGCCAAGCTCGCCACCGGTTTCGAAATCTCGGTGCCGCTGTTCGTCGAAACCGGCGACAAGATCGAAATCGACACCCGCACCCACGAATACCGCAAGCGCGTTTGAGCACGCTTGGCGCGTTTCGCTGTTGATCCCCAAAGGGCACTTCAGGTGCCCTTTTGTTTGGATACCGTGATGCGATGAGCTTCGACTTCGCCAGCATCTCCACGCCCTTCCGCATGCAGCCGGGCCTGCGCAAGCTCGCTCCCGGCGCACGGCAACTCACTCCACTGCAAGCCGGTCACAGGCACTTGCGCGAAAAGCTGGCGGTGCTCGGCGCTTATGCCTCTCAAGCGCTGCTGATTGCACCAGGCTTCGATGTAGCCCCAGCGATGCAAGCCTTGTGTGCCCACGCGGCACAGGAACATCCGCAAGCTTGGTCGTGCTCTCGAGCAATTTCCTCCCCGTTCGCAGTCACCGCTGAATTCGCTCATGCCCATCACCTCGGCTGGTCTGTGCAGGGCGGCGAATTGCAAGCTCACGAAAACGCCTTGCCTGAAGTAGGAAACTGCCTGCGGGCCTTGCCCGCGGTCTGGCGCTTACCTGCCTTGTTGAGCTTGGCGTTTGCGGAAGACTTTGCCGTCATCGATGGGCGCAATGCGCTGATCCCTTGGCTTGCGGTCTGCCTGCCATCGCAATGGGCGCCAGAAGACAAAGTCGGACGGCATTTCGCGCAAGTGCACGAACCCGTGGCCGACAACGCCTTGTTGATCCGGGCCGGCGAGCATCTTTCCCGGCTTGTCACGGGCGCCGATCGATGGGAACGCTTCGTCTGGACCATCACCCGGCACCCACGTTTGCATGCGCACCCCGACCGCGTCGACCCTGCGCCCTGGAATGACAACGCCGATGCCGACGCAATCGCTGCCCAAGCCTTCTTCCGCACCGAGCACCAGACGTTCATCCCGCTGCCGAATGCACATCAGGCGGTGTTCACGATCCTGGTCGAACTTTCTCCACTGACCGTCGCGTTGGCGAACCCGGCCCAACGCCATCAGGTGCGGGATGCGCTGGCGAGCATGAGCGGCGCTGTGCTCGCCTATCGCGGCCTGGCGCCGGCCGTGACCGGCTGCTGAACTGGCTCGGCCGATAGGGCCAAGATCCGATGAAAACGTCACCGATCGTGCCCGCCCAGTTGAGCTTCAACAACACCGGTGTGCCTCGCGCACCGAATTTCGACGACATCTACCACCCGCATGCGGGCGCGTTCGTACAGGCCCAGCATGTATTTCTGAATGGCAACGGCTTGCCCGCGCGCTGGCAAGGCCGTGATCGATTCGTCGTGCTCGAAACCGGCTTCGGGCTTGGCAATAACTTCCTCGCCACCTGGAACGCCTGGCGCCACGATCCATTGCGTTGCCGCCAGTTGCATTTCATTTCGATCGAAAAACACCCACTGACCCGTGAAGACCTGCGTCGCGTTCACTTGGCCTCGCCCGCTCAGCCGCTCGCCGACGAACTGGTGGCTGCCTGGCCGCCGTTGACACCCAATCTGCACCACCTGAGCTTCGACGCCGGGCGCGTGCAATTGCTGTTGGCACTCGGTGATGTGCAGCAGTGGTTGCCAGAGTTGGTGGCGCAAGTCGATGCCTTCTATCTCGATGGCTTCGCACCTTCGAAGAACCCTCAGATGTGGGAAGCGCGCGTGTTCAAAGCACTGGGCCGGCTGGCAGCGACTGGCGCGACGGCCGCCACCTGGACCGCCGCGCGCGCCGTTCGCGAAGGGCTGGCCAGCGCAGGCTTCGAAGTGCGGCTCGGCCAAGGCACCGGCGGCAAGCGCGACATCACGCTCGCCACCTATTCACCAGCATTCACGCCACGCCGCTCGCCCGCCCGGGCGACTTCGGCGCCACGCTCCGATCAAGCGGCCGTGATCGTCGGCGCCGGGCTGGCAGGTTGCGCTGCGGCCTGGGCTCTGGCCGAACAAGGCTGGCACAGCATTGTTCTCGACCGCCACCCAGCGTGCGCACAAGAAGCCTCAGGCAATGAAGCGGGCTTGTTTCATGGCATCTTCAATTCACAGGACGGCGCCCACGCACGCTTCAACCGCGCGGCCGCGCTGGAGATCCACAAGCAGGTTCAACATGCCATCGATCACCATGGTGTTGCTGGATCGGTGGCCGGCCTGCTGCGCCTGGAAAGCACGCTCGCGGATGCGCAAGCGATGCGCGATCAACTCACCAAGATCGGCCTGCCGGCTGACTATGTGCAAGCCTTGAGCGCTGAAGATGCCAGCGCGAGCTGCAGCCTGCAAATGCAGCAACCTGCATGGCTGTATCCAAAGGGCGGATGGGTAGCACCCGCCGGCCTGGCGCGCGCTTATCTGAAACGGGCGGCCGAGAAAGCGGAGTTTCGTGGCAATACAGTCGTTGACCGCATCGAACGGATCGGCGACCAATGGCAACTGCTGGATGCGCAAGGCGCGTGCATCGCGCTGACCAAGGTCGTCGTGTTGGCCAACGCCGGTGATGCATTGCGCCTGTTGAATGCAACCTGGCCGATCGCACGGGTGCGCGGGCAAATCAGCATCGCATCACCGTTGAACGGCCCACTGCCCTCCTTGCCACGCTTGCCGATTGCGGGGTCGGGATATCTGTTGCCACCGGTCCATGGGCGCGCTGTCTTTGGTGCTACCTCGCACCCGGGTGATGCCGAAGCGGCCGTGCGCGAGGCCGATCACTGGGCCAATCTCCGACAACTGGCTCGCTTGACCGGCACACCCTGTACGTGGACTCCGGCCGATCTGCAAGGCCGCGTCGGCTGGCGGTGGGTCACACCGGATCGCCTGCCAGTGGTCGGCGCCGTGCCGGATTTGTCTGCGAGCGATTCGCGCCAGATCGATCAGCCTCGGTTCGTAGTGCGAGAGCCCGGCTTGTATGTATTGACAGCCTTGGGCTCGCGGGGAATCACCTGGTCAGCTTTGGCAGCGCAAGCCTTGGCTTCGGCGATCACCAGTGCCCCATCTCCGATCGAAGCAAGCCTGCTTGATTCCATTGACCCCGCTCGCTTCATCACACGCGCCGTGCGACGGCAGGCCACGCCAAGTTGTACGGCTGAGCCTCAGCACAACTCGAACAGGCAGCCATCGTCCTCAAACGAGGCCTAAAGCGCTGCAATTCCAGTCCCGCAAGTGTTTTCTGCCAGCGTCAACTGCCATTCCCGAACCCGCACTCGCACTTTAAAAAAGCAAAAAACGGCCCCGGAGGGCCGTTTCAGTCGGACAAAGTGATTCAAGGAACCAGCGGAGCCAGTTGCTTCGCAAATGGGTAGCCTTGCAGCGCATCGTTATTGATCTGCCAGTTGAAGGCACCAAGCAACTTCGGATGCTTGGCTTTCAGCTGCGACCAGATACTCACCGCCCTTTCAATCGGCTCGTAGTTGTAGGCTTGCGGGTCGACGCCAAAACCAATCACCACGTGTTCTGCACCCAGTAAATTGACCCACACTTCAACATTCGGCAATATCCAGGCCGGATCGGCCAAATCGGGGCCGTCGTAATATTGTGGCGCACAAAAATCGAGAGCACCTGCATCCAGCATCTCTTTACAGAATGCTTGATCCACCTTGTTCCAAGGTGCAGGCGGCGCGGAAACGATGAATCCTGGATGGCGACGCTTCAATTCCTTTGCGATCCAAATCATTTCCGAAGTATCGGGTTTCTGAGAACCTTCGAAGGTGTTGAAGTCAAGTCCGTCGAAACCCTTCCATTCTTTGTAAAGTGAATCGATGCTCTCGACGAAGGTCATCGACTTCGCACGGTCTGGGAAGGACATACCGAAGCCGGCGCCACCGACCGACAGCAAGATCTTGCGCTTTTGAACGGTACGGGCGTATTGCATGTCCGCCACCCAGTTCGTCCATGCGCCATTTCCGTCAGCAGGCGCTTGCCACCGCACGACGCCGGTGGTGTCGCCGCCTGGAGGCGTCGCTGCAAACAGATAGATCATGCTGTAGTGGGGATCGATGTCTTTCAGACGGATTGGCGAACCCACCCACCACGGGTAATACCCACCAACGATCGAGCCTGATGCTCCTGGATTGGGAGCTGGTGCTGGTGCTGGTGCTGGTGCTGGCGCGGGAGCAGGAGCAGGAGCAGGGCTTGGTGCGGGTGCGGGTGCAGAGCCACAAGCGCCATTGGTGATCCAGGCTTGACCGCTGCCCACAGGTCCGCTGTGCGGTGTTGGGTTCTCGTCCAGCGTCTGGTAAGCCGCGGTGTAGTTCACCTGGTTTTGGCTCACATGGCTACCGCCCGGATACGAAACCGTCCGATTCCATACGGGTGCACAAACAGTAGTCTGTGCTACCGCTTGAAACGAAGTGATGGATAAAACAGCGGTGGTTGCTAACAACAAGTGCAATTTTCGTACGCGCGTGCGCGGATATGCATTCATTTAGTTTCACTTTCGATTAAGGATTTCTGACGAACACCAATGACTTCCGTCTTCCGATTGATTTCATTAATGTTTCTTCGTACCGTGCAATGGAGTTACCCCCACCTGGAAGAGCGCTCGAAACAGCGCAGCGAATTTTGATGCAAATTCATGCTAATCGA
>CAXTCD010000132.1:0-14651 GCA_964242145.1 uncultured Rhizobacter sp. | reverse complement strand
CTCTGGCTGCGGCCGGCACGCCCCGGCGCACTCGGGCGGCAGGCCAGCTCGCCCGTGACCACCGCGCCGGCCACCAACGCCGCCATGCCCACCCAGGCACCGACCTGCAACAGCAGTACGCCCTCGACCGCGCGCAACACGCCGGCCACCAGCCGCTGCGCCGCACCCAGCTCACCGGGCGCCACCTGATGCGCTGCAGCGCCCCAGGCCACGCACGCCATCGTCACACCCCACAGCGCCCAGCCAATGCCATAGACCGCACGAAAGCGCTCTTCGGCATAGCGGATGAAACGCCGGTAGGTCACGGTGAGCAGCACCAGCCACACCGCCAGCACCGCCCAGGCACCGATCTGCGGAAACCGCCAGGCCAGCGCGGCCGGCTACACACCGCCCCCCAGGCCCCACACCGCGGCAACCCGCCAGTTGTGGCCACGGAACACCCGCCACGCGCCGAGTGCCGCGCCCACCAGCACGGCGGCCGACACGCCGATTCCACGCTCATGGCCGGCCAATTGCGCCGCCGGCACCAGCAACAGCGCGCGCACCACGAGTTGCAGAAACAGCAGCGCAATACCGCGCGAGAAAAGCCAGTGCGCCCAGCGGTGAAAGCCGCTCAGCCATGACAGCAACGCGTTGGGCGGCATCGTGGCGTCGGCCACCGCCACCGTGTCGGCCCCGAGCTTCGAGAAGTGGAACAACATCGTGAACAGCTCGGTCACGATGCGCGCGGCGCCGCCCGACAGGCGGGACAGATCGGCCCAATGCACCTCGAAGACCTCGGTCGTGCTGGCGCGGCCGTCGTGCTCGCCCGCGCCATGGGCACGCAGTTCAAAGCACGGCATGTTGAACGGCGTCACCGAGGCCGGCGTGTCACCACGCGCCGCATGCGCCTTCGCCAGCAGGTAATCGGTGAAGCGCACGCCGTTGTCGACGGCGCCGGCATCCGGCGCGTCATCGCTGGCGCGCCCGGCGCTGTTGCGCAAGGCCTCGCCCTCGGCCTCGTCCTCTTCCGCAGGGGCCATCGGTGCTTGAACGTCAGGCGGGCAGTCCAGAAAGTCGCTGCGCAGCGATTGGCGCCACGACTCACGGATGCGTTGCCACAAGCCCTGCGGCGCCCATTGGTCATAACCCACCGCCGGCTCCAGCGGCGGCACGCCGATCGGAACGTCGCAGCGCAGCACCTCGGCATTCGTCTGCGAGGCCAGTTGCAGCGCCACCGCCTGCGCGGCATGGCCTCGCTGCTGATCGGCGATGCCATGCACCACGATCACCGCCACGCGCTCGGCGCGCGCGGCGCCTTCGCCGTGCATCGCGCCAGAAGCCGCTGCGGCACCCGCCATCGGGCCGGCCCGCGCACCCGTGCTCATCGTGCCCATCCCTTCCTCACTTTGCCCTGCCCGGCACTCAAGGCCTCCCCACGCGGCCAGGCGAGGGTGCGCGCGCCGGCAGCTGGGCCAACCAATGCTCGGTCAGCGGCGATAGGCCGCGTGCGCGTTGCCGGTCGGCCAGCAATTGATGTGCGATCTCATGGGCACGGCGTTCACGGCCCGCTTCGCACAGACAGGCCGTGAGCAATGTCTGTGTCACCAAATCGCGTTGCGCATGGCTGCCGCCGATGCGGTGCAGCTGCGCCCGCAACGGCACCAGCATCCGCACCGTCGCCGCCATGTCACCCTGCGCAAAGGCCAGCAGGCCAGCCATCAAGGGCACGCCGATGTCGCGGCCGCTGGCGCCGGGCGGCCGCGTTTGCGCCACTGCATGCCACAGCTGCGCGTCGCCGACGCGGCCCTGGCCGACCAGCGCCAGCAGGCCATGTACGTCGTTGAACACCGAGAAGCCGGCCGACACCGGCAGCAGATCCCAGCCACTCGCCACATCGGCCCAACGCTTGCCGACATCCACGCCCAACAAATGCAAGCGCCACAGCAGCGCCGCGCCATCGAGCCGGTTCAGCGTGATCGCGGCCTGGCCGCTGGAGAGCTGTGCGTCATAGAGCGCAAGCGCCGCCGCGGTGTCCAGGGCTTCGAGCTGGAACAAGCCCGCATGCCACCAGTGGTGCATTGCAAAGCCATTGCCCTCGGCCCAATCGGCCCGGCGTGCGTCCAGCCACTGCAGGCCCTCGCGGTGGCGGCCTTGCATTTCCATCACATGCGTCACCGCATGCGTCGCCCAGGGCACCTTGGCGCGGCCCGCGGTGGCTTCGCGCCCGACGGCTTCGGCCCGCTCTGGATGGCCGCCTTCTTCGAGGCCGAAGGCCAGCATGCCCAGCAGGTAAGGGCGCAGCGGGTCATCCACCGGCCAGGCTGGCAACACCCGCTCGACACGGGCTTGCAGCTGCGCCGCGTCACCTCGGTAGAAGTCGAACAGATGCGCCCATTGCAGCGCGCACAGGTCACGCGGGTGCCGCTGCAGGATCTCGTCCCATTGCTCGCAGGCCTGGGCCCAATGGCCGTCCGCGCAGCTGCGTGCGGCCGCCAGATGCGCCTGTTCGCGCTCGGTGGCGTGGTGGGCCAGCAGTTGCTCGGCCTGCGCCAGCGCGGCGCGCGCATCGGCCATCACCGAAGGCTCGGTCAGCGATAACAGGAAGCCTGCACGCATCAGCGCCGGCATCGGCCAGGCCGGGTCTTCGGCCTGCGCCGCCTCCAGGTCTTTCAGCGGCGAGTCGAAGAACGACACCATGCGCCACAGCGCCAGCTCCAGATGGGCTTGCGCCGCGCTCGATGCGGTGCTGACCGGGTTGCCGCGGGCGTCTTGCATCAGCGAGGTGCTTGCGGCCAGGGGCGTGGCGTGGGCCGCAATTGCTCCCAGGCCCGTGACAGCTGCAACACGCCCAGGTCGTCATGGCGCCGGCCGATGATCTGTAAGCCGATCGGCAAGCCCGCAGCGGTGTAGCCGCAGTTGATGCTGGCTGCCGGCTGCTCGCTCATGTTGTAAGGCAGCGTGAAGGCAATGTGCTCGAACGGCCGCGCCGGGTCTTGCGTCGGGCAGGGCCACTCTGCGGCATAGGCCGAGATCGGCGAAGTCGGCGACAGCACGAAGTCGAACGGTGCGCAAGCGGCCACCGCGGCCTCACGCATTGCGGCCATCTGGCTGAAACCATGGAACACCTGCTCGCCGCTCAGGCCCGCACCGCCGCGCGCCCATTCGACGATGAAAGACAGCACCTTGGCACGCCGCTCTTCCGTCAAGGCAGAGATGTCGATCCAGGACCGGCAGCGCCAGAAGCGGTCCATGCCATCCGCCATCTCGCGCGTCATGAAGGGCCGCAGCGGCTCGACCTGCGCGCCGGCCTCAGCGAAGCACCGCGCCGCCGCCTCGACCGCTGCCGCCACGTCGGCGTCGACCGGCAGCCCCCAGCCGGCCTCCATCAGCAGGCCGATCTTCAGGCCGCGCACCGGGCGATCGAGTTCGAGCCACGGCAGCGGCTGATACGGCAGGCTGGTCGCGTCGCGTGCATCGGGCTGCGACAGCACCGCCATCATCAGCGCGGCGTCTTTCACCGTGCGCGTCATCGGCCCGGCGACACGGCCGGCATAAGCCGGCTGGATCGGGATGCGGCCCAGGCTCGGCTTCAACGCAAAGATGCCGCACCAGCCGGCCGGCAAGCGCACCGACCCGCCAATGTCGGTGCCGACATGCAAAGGCGCATAACCGGCTGCCGACGCAGCAGCCGCACCCGCGCTGCTGCCGCCGGGGTTTTTGCGCAAGTCCCAGGGGTTGCGCGTCAGCGGATGAAAGCTCGACAGGCCAGACGACAACATGCCGTAGTCCGGCATCGTCGTCTTGCCCAGGATCACTGCGCCGGCTTCGCGCAGGCGCGCGGCCGGCGGCGCATCGGCGGCCGCCGGCACCAGATCGACCGCCGCCGAGCCCAGCGGCACCGGCACGCCTTTCGTGGCGATGTTTTCCTTGATCATCACCGGCACGCCATCGAGCGCGCCTTGCGGCCGGCCGCGCTGCCAGCGTGCGGCCGAGCCTTCAGCCTGCGCCAGCGCGGCCTGCGCATCGAGCGCGTACGTGGCGTGCAGATGCGGCTCCCAGGTTTCGATGTGATCGAGCAGGCCGCGCGTCACCTCGACGGGCGACAGGCTGCAGGCGCGATAAGCCGCCAGCAGCTCGGCCGCGCTCAGGTCGGGAAAGAACGGCCTGGGGGCCGTTTGCGGCTCGCCGCTCATTGCCAGCTCACGGCGGCCATGTCGTTGGCGAAGATCGGCGAGCTGACCCACAGCCCATGCAGCTTTTTCTGTGCCACGGTGAACTGCGGCAGCTGGAAGAGATAAGCATTGACGGCATCGGTGGCCAGCTGGCGCTGCAGGTCACCCAGCAGCTTGAGCCGCTCCTTGTCGGCCGTGGCCGCGTTGTAGGCCGCAAGTTGGCTGCGGTAGGACGGCGAGTCATAACCGAAATAATACGCGGGGTCGGCATAGACCGCGAAGTCGAGCGGCTCGACATGGCTGATGATGCTGAGGTCGAAGCGACCCTTGAACGTACCCGACAGCCACTGCGCCCACTCGACGTTTTCGATCTTCGCTTCGATGCCGACCTGGGCCAGCTGCGCCGCAACGATCTCGCCGCCCTTGCGAGCGTACTGCGGCGGCGGCAAGGTCAAGCTCAGCTTCAGCGGCAAAGCCACGCCCGCCTCCTTCAGCAGCGCCTTGGCGCGCGCCGGGTTGTAGGGGTTCACGCCGGTCAGGTCGATGTAGCCGGCGTCGCTGGGCACCAGGTGGCTGCCGATCGGTGCGCCCTGGCCTTGTTGGGAGCCATCGATCAAGGCCTTGCGGTCGATGGCCGCAGCGATCGCGCGGCGCACGCGCACGTCGTCGAGCGGCTTCTTGCGGTTGTTGATCGCGACGATCGTCTTGCCTTCGGTGCCACCGACGACCACGCTGAAGCGCGCATCGGCGCGAAACTGGCCGATGCTTTCCGGCGCGTTGAAGCGAGGTATCGCATCGACATCGCCGGCCAGCAAGGCCGCTACTTGCGCGGCCGGGTCGTTGATGAAACGGAAGTTCACCTTCTTCAGCTTCACCGCAGGAGCATCGCGGTAGCCCTCCCAGCGTGACAAGGTCACCGAGGTGCCCCGCGACCACGCCTCGAAGCGGAACGGCCCGGTGCCCACCGGCTTGGTGCCGGCCTTGTCGACGCTCTTCGGGTCGAAGATCACCGCGGTGTTTTCACCGAGACGAAACAGCAGGCTGCCATCGGCCTGGCCGAGCTCTAACAGCACGGTGTAGCGATCCGGCGTGTCGATGCGAACGATGTTGTCGAACACCCCCTTCTTCGCCTTGTTGACGCTGCCCTCGGCCTTCGCGCGCTCGAAGCTGAACTTGACATCGGTCGCATCGAAGTCTTCGCCATCCTGGAACTTGACGCCTTGGCGCAGCTTGAAGCGGTAGCGCTTGCCGTCGGGCTCGATGGTCCAGCTTTCGGCGAGCAAAGGCACCACGCTGCCATCCATGCGCACCTTGGTCAGACCTTCCAGCACGTTGTAGTGAACGATCTCGCCGACCGCTGCAGCCGCGTTGGCGGTGGGGTCCATGACCGGCGGCTCCAGCGTCATGCCGATCACGACGCTGTCTTTGCGAGTCTGCGCCACGGCCTCGGCCATCGGCGCCGCGATCGAAACCGTTGTTGCCACCACCATGGCCATCACCATTTCCACCGCCACCCAGACCGAGGTCCAGTCCCTGCCACGGCGCATGCCGGCAAAGGCCGGGCAAGCGCCCATCGAACGAGTCAACTGCATTCTTTTCTCCGCTTCGGCCGCATCAAAAACGGCCTGCCTGTTTTTTGAGCATCGGCCGCCAGCTCAATAGCGACCGGGATGCCCGGGTTGTTCATGAACTTGTCCACAGCCTTGCCCACGGCACGCAGGGACAACTTTTCACCGATCGCAGCGGGTTCAACATGCCGCTCCTCTACCACGTTTGATGGTCATGTCGACGAAAGGCGATCGTTCGCGCCAAGGGCTGCATCGCCATCCACGCGAAACGACATTTCACCGGCCAGAGCCTCGCTGCCTGCGACGGCGCAGCGGCTCATGCGCTCACATGAGCAGGAGCCACGCCATCGGCCGTCACCGGCATCATCGGCATCGCATCGAGCAGGCTGCGGGTGTAAGCGTGGGTCGGCGCATTGAACACTTGCTCGGTCGCGCCGCGCTCGACCACGCGACCGGCCTGCATGACCACGACCTGATCGCACAGATGGTGGATCACCGCGAGGTCATGGCTGATGAAGAGGTAAGCGATGCCGAACTGCTGCTGCAAATCCTGCAACAGGTTCAGCACTTGTGCCTGGATCGACACATCGAGCGCACTGACCGGCTCATCGGCCACGATCAGCTGCGGCCGCGTGATCAGCGCGCGCGCAATCGCGATGCGCTGGCGCTGGCCACCAGAAAACTCATGCGGGTATTTGTCGGCATCGGCTGCGCGCAGCCCGACCTCGCCCAGCACCTGTGCCACCCGATGCCTTCGCTCATCGGCCGGCAGCTCGGTCAACGGTTCGGCCACGATGCGGCCCACGCTTTGGCGCGGGTCGAGCGAGCCATAAGGGTCTTGAAACACCATCTGGAAGCCGGCCCGGGCGCGGCGCAGCTCGGCCGGCGGCATCGCATGCAGATCACGCCCTTGCAGCCACACGCGGCCGGTGTCAGGCCGCTCCAGCGCCATCACGATGCGCGCCAGCGTCGACTTGCCCGAGCCCGATTCACCGACCACGCCCAGCGTGCGCCCGGCATCGAGGGTGAAACCGATGTCATGAAGCGCCTGAACCCGAGGCGCGGCAGCCCAGAGTCGGGTTCGCGGCAACAGGTAGTGTTTGGAGATGCCTTCGACCTTCAACAGCGGCACGGCGGCGGAAGAAAACCCATGCAAATCGGTGGCAGGCATGGGTAGCGATGCTACGCGGCTTGCAGATCGCCGGTCACTCCCGAAGATCAAATCGCGGGCCGGTGCCAACACGGCGCCGGCCCGCGCTCATTCATCTGCAAGGCCTTGCTTGCGAGGCTTCGTGCATGTCACTCGGCCCCACGTTGAAACTCGCCTTCAGGCTCAAGGGAATTGGCCGGTTCCTTGAATGATCGGCCGGTCAGACGGCTCCGGCAGGTTCTGCAGCAGCGTGGCGCCGCCCAGCCCGGTCACGCGCACTTGCAACGGGCCTTCGGCGATGGTCGACGGGTGAACGAAGTAGTTGTAGTTCAAACGTTGGACGTTGATCCAATTGTTGCTGCCGTTCGGCCGAATCTCCAGCTTGGTGACCGGCAAGCGATGGTTCAGCACCTGGATGCCGAGCCACCAACGCGTGCTGCCCTCCTTGTAGCGGAAGGCGATCGGGCCCGAGACATCGGCAGGGATCACATGCCAGCTGACCGGCGCGCGGCCGGCATCGACGTTGGCGATCTTTTCAAACGCCTGCTGACTCAGATCCACATCGCCCGGTTTGCACCCTTCGCAGCGGTCGGTGATGCGCACCGTGACCTTGCCCTTCGGCCCGGTGACGGTGATGAACTCGCCGCACGCGGCGCTGCCAGCGTAGTCGGTGGTACTGATCGCGGCGACCAACAGATTGTTCGGGGTCGCATCAAAGCTGCAGTTACCTTCACCGTTGGCATCGTAGAAGGTGCCTTCGCCGCGGTAGGTCGGTGACAGCGCATCTACAGGTGCAGGTGCAGGTGCAGGTGCAGGTGCAGGTGCACCGGTGCTGCCACAGGTGGTCGGTTGCCAGTACCAGGCGCTGACGAGCGGATCCGTGCCGTCACTGCCATTCGCGCCAGCGTTGACCACTTTGTAGTAGTTGCCGTTTGTATATTTCACGACGGCGCCCAACGGGTAATTGACGCCACGTGTCCAGATGCTGGCCGTGCAACCGCCGCTGCCACCGCCGCTGCCCTTGGTCCAGATCTGGTTGTTACCGCCATTGCAGCCCCACAGTGCAACGACGCTGCCGTTGGTCGTGGCGCCACCGATGACATCCAGGCACAAGCCCGACTGGGCGACGACCGCGCCATTGCCTGAGTAAGTCCATTTTTGGTTGGCGCCCCCGGTACAGGGATAGGAGATCACCTTGGTGCCGTTGGTCGTGCCGCCCCCGGAGGCGTCCAGGCAACGTGAACCGTCGAGCGTGCGCAGTTCGCCTGCAGCGGTGAAGTCCCATTGCTGGTTGCTGCCGCCGTTACAGCCCCAGATATCGATGGCCGTGCCGGGCTCCGAATTGAAGCCGGGAAGGTCCAGACACAAGCCACTGGCTTTGCTGACAAGGGGCGTGGCTGCCGCAGCAGTGCTGGACAGGCTCACCGTGGCAAGCAGGCCTGCCACCGAATAAGCGGCCAGACGCCAAGTGAGTTTCAAGGATTGGAAAGTTTTCATAAGGTGTTTGCGGGGTGAGGTGATTTGACTTTGGTGATGGCTGATCGCCGGCGATGCCGTCGCTTGCCGAGCGGCCGATCCGAATGGCCTGCACATCGTTGATGCGGTGCCGGTACAGGCGCTGGCGCAGGTGCCGGTGCATTCGTGCCATTGGTACAGAAGCCGATCGACGTGTCAGTGCCGCGATATGGCAAAACCTTGTTCCAGCTCGTACCGCTCAGTTCGAGGCTGGAGCCGTTCTGCTGCCAGGTCGAGTTCCAAGCGCTACTGACGGTGCCGCTGATCTTCAGCGAGCCGCGCCATCCAAGGGCTCGTTGTTGGGGTTGGTGACTGTCACGGCTGCACAAAGCCACCATTCCAGGTGTTGTTAACGAGATAGGTCAGCGTTGCAGGAGAGGCAGCCAACACCCTCGGCGCGTGAACCGCGGCGAGGGCCAGGGTCAAAGCCCAAGGTTTGAATCGAGACATGTTCATTCTCCAGAGAGGACTGCTTTGTGATGAGCGAAGCAGGCGAGTCGGAACACTGAACCCACCTGAGCGCCGGGCCAGCCACCGTTTATTTGGTGGGTTAGTTACCCTCATGGATTTAACACGGTATCGAACCAATTCATCTACCGGCATGCGGTGTCCAGATGCAACAGCTGCAGCGGCTAACTCCCCAGCTCACACCACCGCCAGGCGTTCCCCGTGCCGCCTCGGATGGCCCTCGCGCCCACTGGTAGTTAGAGCTGCGAACAAAGCCTGTCGACGCCGAGTGAGTGCGGAACGTTGGCAGGGTATGAACAAGAAAAGAGCAAGCGCCACATCGTGAGGGGCCGCAACGGCATCCCTTTGATGTTCTGTGTCACCAGAGCCATCGGCACGACTCGGTGGTCTTCGAGCCATTGGCCGCGCTACACATTGGTCGACGCGCTCGCCATCGGCGTTTGGCTTGGTGGCGGTCGCGGCGCTGGTGCGGTCGGAGTCGATGATGAACGAGGTGCTCTGCGGAAAGCTTGCCGCCGCGAACTCCTGGTGCAGGCGATCAATGAAGCTCAGTTCATCGACCATGCGCTTCTATTCATAGAACTGCGTTGTATTGGAAATGCTGACGATGCTGTCGACCCGTCGAAGAAGGGCCCGTGCAGCGACGTCACGTCAGAGGTGTCAGAGGCAAAGCCGCGGTTCAGCAACCTGAGACGGTGTCGTGCTCAAGCGCGTGCCACGCGGGCGGCTGATGCTCGGTCGCGCGGCCAGCAGGCCTTGGGTGTAAGGATGCACCGGCGAGGTAAACACCTGATGCGAATCGCCTGACTCCACGACGCGGCCGCCGTGCATGACCAACACGCTCGACACGCGCATTGCCATCGCCGCCAGATCGTGCGAGATCAACAGCAGGCCCATGCCGCTTTCACGTGTGAGATCGCCGATCAGGTCGAGGATCTCGCGTTGCACGCTCGCATCGAGCGCGGTCGTCGGCTCATCGGCAATCAACAGCTCAGGCCTGCAAGCCAGCGCCGAAGCCATCATCACCCGCTGTCGCTGGCCGCCCGACAACTGATGCGGATAGGCATCGAGCCGCTGCGCCGCTTGCGGCATGCGAACTCGCTCCAGCAGGCGCAAGGCTTCAGCGCGAGCTTGGCGAGCGCTCCAGCCAAGGTGCAGGCGCAGCGGCTCGGCGATCTGCCGGCCCACGGTGTGCAAGGGGTTGAGCGCCGTCATCGGCTCCTGGGACACCATGCCGATGCGGCGGCCGCGCAGGCCACACATCGCCTCGTCATTCAGGCCGATCAGCTCCTGACCCTGGAAGCGGATGCTGCCGCTGAGCTCAGCTCCGGCCGGCAGCAAACCCATCAACGCCAGCGCCGTCATCGACTTGCCGCTGCCGCTTTCGCCGATCAGGCCCAGCGCCTCGCCGCGCGCCAACGAAAACGACACACCCTGCAGCACCGCAGCCAGGCCGCCCTCGCCGGGCAGGCGAAGGCGCAAATCGCTGACTTGCAAAAGCGCGCTCATCGACGGCGTTATCGCTTCAAGCCGCTTTCGCCGCCAGCAGATCGAGGTAAGCCCCGTCGATCAAGTGCTGTGGCTCCACGCCCAGGCGGGCCATCAGCCGGTGCGCCTCGTCGATGCCAGCGGCCTCGGCCTCGCCATCGGCCAGCACCACTTCGAGCTCGAGAAAATCACCCAAGCCTTCGACGCGATCGAGGTGGATGCGCGTGCGGCCGGCCATCAGCAACACGCGCTGCTTGCGCACCCGGCCGATCTGCCCGTGAGCCAGCGTCAGCGCCTCGCGCAGGCTGTCGGGCGAGCTGCTTGGCGAGCGCACATAGAACGAGGTCTTCGGGCCTGCCTGGTCCGGGCGTTCGTAATAGATCAGCTCGCCGCGGCCATCGGCAAAGGCGCGCAGCTTCAGCCGGCCGCGGGCCGCGGTGAAGAAGGTGTCGTCTTGCGCGATCAGCTCGGCCGGGCCATCGGCCAGCGTTTCGGCGCGCGCACGCGTTTCGGTCAGGTTAGAAAGCCGGGCTTTGATTTCGATGTTGCGTGCCATGAGTCAACGGATTCGTGAAAGTTGGGGGTCGAACTGGTCGCGCAGGCCATCACCGAGCAGGTTCAGGCCCAGCACGCTGAGCGCAATCGCCAGGCCGGGATAGATCGCCAGCTGAGGCGCCTGGAACATCATCGCCTGGGCTTCGTTCAGCATGCGACCCCAACTCGGCTGCGGTGGCTGCACGCCGAGGCCGACATAACTCAAGCCTGCCTCGGCGAGGATGGCCACGGCAAACTGCACCGTGGCCTGCACGATCAGCACACTGGCAATGTTAGGCAATACATGCGCGAAGGTGATGTGCCAAGCGCCCTTGCCGCAAGCGCGCGAGGCCAGCACGAAGTCTCGCGCCCAAACGCCTTGCGCCGCACTGCGCGTGATGCGGGTGAACACCGGAATGTTGAAGAGGCCGATCGCCAGCACCGAGCTGCCGAGGCCCGGGCCATACAGCGCGGTCAGCATGATGGCGGTCAGCAGCGCCGGGAACGCAAAGGCCAGGTCGGCCGCGCGCATCAGCAGCTCGTCGAGCCAGCCGCGGCGGGCCGCCGCCAGCAGCCCGAGCGCCACACCGGCGATCAGGCCGATGCCCACCGCCATCACGCCCACGGCCATCGACGTGCGCGCGCCGACGATCAGCAAGCTGGCGATGTCGCGCCCGAGGCTGTCGGTGCCCAGCAGATGCTGCCAGCTCGGCAGCTGCAGCTTGTGCGGCACGTCGATCTCGGCCACGGGGTAAGGCGTCCACAGCCACGACAGCAAGGCGGTCGCGGCCAGCAGCATGACCAGCGCGCCGCCCATCGCCAACGGCCGGTTGCGAAGCCCTCTCATGCGCTGCGGGCCTTCAGCCGCGGGTCGATCGCCACCGCCAGGAGATCGACCGCGAAGTTGATGACGATGACTGCGGCGGCCATCAGCATCACGATGTTCTGCACGACGATCAGGTCGCGGTTGGCGATGGCCTGAAACACCAGGCGGCCGATGCCCGGCAAGGTGAACACGTTCTCGACGATCACCGTGCCGGTCAGCAGGTTTGCGAACTGCAGGCCGGCGACCGTCAACACCGGCACCATCGCATTGCGCAGCACATGGCGCCATAGCACCGCGCTGCGGCTCAGCCCGCGTGCGCGGGCGGTGCGCACGAAGTCTTCACGCAGCACATCGAGCACGGCCGAGCGCGTGATGCGCGCCAGGATCGCCGCCTGCACCGCGGCCAGCGCAACCGCCGGCAACACCAGCGCCTTGAATGCCGCCAGCGGGTCATCGGCCCAGCCCGGAAAGCCGCCCGCTGGAAACCAGCGCAGCTTCACCGCGAACAACAGGATCAACAGAATGGCGAGCCAGAAACTCGGCACGGCCATGCCGACCTGGCTCACGGCCATCACGATCGCATCACCGGCGCGTTGATGACGCGACGCGGCATACAGCCCGGCCGCCAGCGCGGCGATCGCGGTCAGCGCCATCGCGATCACGGCCAGCGGCACGGTGACCGCCAGCCGCTCGGCGATCAAGGTCTGCACCGGGGTGTCATACGCCACGCTCGTGCCCATCTCACCGTGCGCAAGGCCAGCAAGCCACGCGAGGTAACGCTGCAGCGGCGGGCGGTCCAGCCCCAGCTGGCGCGACAACGCCGCCACCGATTCCGGCGTCGCGGTATCGCCCAACATCACTTCGGCGACATTGCCGGGTAGCAGATCGAGCACACCGAAGATCACTGCCGATGCGGCCAGCAGCGTCAGGCAGAAGGTCGCGAAGCGCTTGACGAGAAACGGAGCGATGAGAGGCCTCTTGGCGCAAGTTCGGACAGCGAAGGCCGGCATCATCTCCGAAAAGCGCATAGGCATTCAGGACGGTGGCTTTTCCCGGCGGCGCCTGATCGCGTCCATCACTGTGTCATTGGCGTCATGCGCGTTGTTGCCATCAGCGCAGCGCTGCGCTGATCAGCTTGGGCGCGGCCGGCCTTGCGCCGCTTCGCCCGCTTCGGTCTTAGCGCTCTGGCAAGGTTGCTTGCCGCACCGCATGTTCCCAACGCTGCATCAACTCTTGCGCGCGTGGGCGCGACAGGGTCGGCTGGAAAGTGCGCTCGGCGCGCCAATGCGAACTCAGCTCGTCCAGCCCTTGATAGACGCCGCAAGACAGGCCGGCGAGGTAAGCCGCGCCCAGCGCCGTGGTCTCGATCACCTTCGGCCGCACGACCGGGATGCCCAGCAGATCGGCCTGGAACTGCATCAACAGGTCGTTGACGCAAGCCCCGCCATCCACGCGCAGCTCGGCCACCGGCGCGCCGCCCGCCGCCACCGCATCGCGGCTCATCGCTTGCAGCAGCGCCGCGCTCTGGAACGCGATGCTCTCCAGCGCTGCGCGCGCAATGTGGGCCACGGTGGTACCGCGCGTCAGGCCGACGATCGCGCCGCGCGCATCGGCCTTCCAATACGGCGCGCCCAGGCCGGTGAAGGCCGGCACGAACATCACGCCGCCCGCATCGGGCACGCTCTCGGCCAGGCCTTGCACTTCGCCGCTGCCCTTGATCGCCTTCAATCCGTCACGCAGCCACTGCACGACCGCGCCACCGATGAAGACGCTGCCTTCCATCGCGAACTCGGGCGCCGCGGCCGCCTCGTTGCGGTCGAGCTGCGCCGCGCTGGTCGTGATCAGCCCGTTGGTCGAGGTGTGGAACTGCGTGCCGGTGTGCATCAGCATGAAGCAGCCGGTGCCATAGGTGTTCTTCGCGAGGCCCGGCTTGAAGCAGGCCTGGCCGAACAGTGCGCTTTGCTGATCACCGGCCACGCCGCCGATCGGGATCGCCGCGCCCAGCACCCCGGCCTCGGTGTGCGCGAACAAATGGCTCGACGGCTGCACCTCGGGCAGCAGCTCGCGCGGCACATCGAGGATCTGCAGCAGCTCGTCGTCCCATTGATTGGTGTGCACGTTCAGCAGCAGTGTGCGCGATGCATTGCTGACGTCGGTGGCATGCAGCCGGCCGCCGGTCAGCTGCCACATCAGCCAGGTGTCGACGGTGCCGAATGCAAGCTCGCCGCGCTGCGCCGCTGCACGCGCACCCGGCACGGTGTCGAGCAGCCACTTGAGCTTGGTGCCGGAGAAGTAGGCATCGATGAGCAGGCCGGTCTTGTCGCGGAACATCGCCTCCAGGCCGCGCTGGCGCAGCTCGGCGCACAGCGGCTCGGAGCGCCGGTCTTGCCAGACGATCGCGTTGTGGATCGGCTCGCCGGTCTTGCGGTTCCACACCAGCGTGGTCTCGCGCTGGTTCGTGATGCCCAGCGCCTTGATTTGCGCAGGCTGCAGCTTCGACTTCGCGAGCACCTCTTTGACGGTGTGCAGCTGAGAAGCCCAGATCTCCTTCGGGTCGTGCTCGACCCAGCCCGGCTGCGGATAGATCTGGCGGAATTCGCGCTGGGCCATCGCGACGATGTGGCCGTCGGGGGTGAAGATGATGCTGCGGGAGCTGGAGGTGCCTTGGTCCAGGGAGAGGAGGTAAGGGGTCATGGGGTTCCTTCTTGTTGTCTCTGCGGTGATTTTGTTCGGAGTTTTTTGGGCGTGTTGGGGGGGTGGGATTGGGGCTTGGCTTCGCTTGTCGCTGAACTGTGGGGTTGCTTGGGCCGGTTTGACGTTTTGTCGTTGGGGTTTCTTGTGCGTAGATGTCGGGATTGCGTCCCGACGGCCGCCTCACTTTCTTTTGCTTCGCCGTAACTACTCAGCCCCATCCGGCAAGCCGGAAGTGGAGATGAAGCAGGATCAGG
>CAXTCD010000131.1:11424-14980 GCA_964242145.1 uncultured Rhizobacter sp. | reverse complement strand
GCTGCTTGCGGCTCTGCTTCCGCACACCCTGCGCGATTTGGTCGATCAGGCCTACCTGTTGCCGATGCGCTACCCCAAAGGAGGCTTGGCCGTTCCCCATCATCTGAGAGCAGTGATCACCCCAGATCACATCCGCCGACTGTTCACGCTTTGGGCTTGCCTGAAGCTCTCCGGTGCGGACGAGCTTCATGTCTGGCACCTCACGTCCTTCAAGTTCGTTTCATCTGCCACCGAAGGCGTGCAAGGCGCCGCGGCCAGAGAAATCGAGCAAGCCGCAGCAGAAGACTTTTCCGGTCTGCACGCCTGTGTGTTCGCCGACGGCGACATCAGCTTCTACATCGACCACCCGACCTCGGGTCCAGCCTTCGCCTCTTCGGTGATGAGCCTGTCCCAGTTTGGACATCTCGGCAACTGCTGAGCCACCTCACGCCCACCCCACCCACCTTATCGATGTGGGCCCTTTTTACTTGGAGCAACGACACATGGACGTCACCATCTGTGATCAGCAGGGCGACATCATGATCGACGCGATGGCGCGCGATCTGAACGGCCAAATGGTCTTCCTCAGTTTGTATGGCCGAGATGGTTCTGTGCAGCAGCTTATCAGCCGCATGCAGCTGAGCCACCATGCCGACAGCGTCAGCAAGGTGTCTGTCTCACCGGCAGGCAGATCGGGCAAGTTCGAAGCGCTGGTGGGCGACCCTCGGCGCTTGCAGAAGGTCACCGGCCGGCTGCCAAAGAACTGCCTCTTTGGTCCTCTGGTCCATGCCTGGATCTTCGATCCTGAACTGACGACACCCGATCGCGTGAACGGCAGAGGCTGGCTGACATTCGATGAGGGGCACAGCCTACAGATGCGAGAAAGCGCCACCTGGTCGTTGATCAAACATCTTGCGCCCCTCCCCTTGCTGGACGATTGGAAGGGCTTCGTGCTGGACACCCTGCGTCAGATGCACAAGGACGAGGAGAGCGGCCATCGTTGCTTGTCCCAGGTCCCAAGCATCGGACCGATTGGCCTTTCACTGGTTCAGCTTCCGACTTCCTTTGAGTCGCTGATCAGCGACGCGATTCGCGCTGGCCAACTCTGCCTGCCAAGAGCGGCAGCGGCAGCCGCAGCCATCTGACACCTCTTCTCTCTCACCCCCCGGGGCCACGCCCACGGGACGGTGGCCCCTCTTTTTTTGGAGCCATCATGGACACAGACGTCATTCAAGAAGTCATTCGAACAGAGATCGAATCCCCGTCGGAGCTCACCCTGAGCCTGCCGGACTTCATCGCATCGTTCGGCACCGGCTTGCTGCAAGCAGTGCAAGCCCAAAACGCGCCGGTCTACAACAAGGACCCTGATCCACGACGCGCTGCCGCGATGGATCAGCTGCTTCGTAAGCCGTTTCTTGAGCAGCAGCATGTCGTGCAGGCCTGCGCCCGACTGCTCATCGACGCCGGCGAGCGCGCTTGCGTGATCAATGGCGAGATGGGGACGGGCAAGACCATCATGGCCATTGCGCTGGCCGCCGTGCTGAGCGACGCTGGCCTGCATCGAAGCCTGGTCGTATGTCCGCCTCACCTTGTCTACAAGTGGCGTCGGGAGATCAAGCAGACCGTTCCGGGGGCTGCGGTGTGGATTCTCAATGGGCCCGACACGCTGCGCAAACTCCTTCAGCTGCGTGCCCTGCGTGAACGGCCCACCGGTCCGACCTTCTTCATCATGGGACGTGTGCGCATGCGCATGGGCTTCAACTGGCGGCCCAGTTTTGCCATACGTACCTTGCATCAGCGCACCGACGCCGGCGACTTCGCGTCACAGCGGGTTGCAGCTTGTTCTCGGTGTGGTCAACCTGTCCAACACGACGATGCAGAAGGCTTGCCACAGGCTTTGAGCCCCGTCGAAGCCACCGAGGCCCTCAGTGTTCACCAGACGGCCTGCAAGGCGTGCGGAGAAGCCTTGTGGACCCTCTATCGGAATGGACCGACCCGCTCCGCTGAGGCGGTCATGTCCGAAGCCTTGAAGCAGATCCCAACGATCGGCGACAAGACGGCGGCCAAACTGCTCAAGACCTTCGGCTCGGACCGCATTGGCAACATGCTCGAAGACAACGTGCACGAATTCATCAACCTGATGGACGAGAAAGGAGATCTCGTTTTCTCCGATCGGCAGGCCAGGCGCATGGAACGCGCGATGGCCAACAAGGAGTTCAGTTTCGGCACCGGTGGCTATCAGCCCAGCGAGTTCATCAAACGCCACCTTCCGAAGGGCTTCTTCGACACGGTCATCGCAGACGAGGGACACGAGTTCAAAAACGAGGGCTCTGCTCAGGGTCAGGCCTTTGGCGTGATTGCCAGTCAATGCCGCAAGGCCGTCTTGCTAACCGGCACCTTGATGGGCGGCTACGCCGATGATCTCTACTTCCTTTTGTGGCGCCTGAACCCTCAGATGATGATCGAAGACGGGTTCACCGCGCGGGACGGGTCCCTCAGTTCTGCCAGCATGGCCTACATGCGAGAGCATGGCGTGCTGAAGGACATCTACAAGGAGTCCGCCGGCGACGGCGAACAGCGTGCCCACCGCACTGCCAAGGGCAAGGCCAAGACCACGCACCGCGTGGCCAAGGCCCCCGGCTTCAGTCCGGTCGGGATCATGCGCTACGTCCTGCCTCTGACCGCGTTCCTGCGGCTCAAGGAAATCAGCGGAAACGTCCTGCCTCCCTACAGGGAGGAGATGATTCCCATCACCATGACGGACGACCAGGCAGCTGCCTACGCCCACTTGGCTGGGCGGCTGCAGCAGGAGCTAAGCCAAGCCATGCGCTGTGGCGACAAGACGCTGATGGGCGTGGTTCTGAACGTGCTGCTGGCCTGGCCGGATTGCGGTTTCCGGTCGGAGCTGGTCTATCACCCTCGAACCCGGGTGCTGTTGGCAAGCGCCTCACAGATCTTCGAGGCGCACGAACCCAGTCCCAAGGAAGAGCGTCTGGTCTCCATGTGCAGGCAAGCCAAGGCGCGCGGCCGCAGGGTGCTGGTCTTCACCTCCTACACGGGTGTGCGCGACACCACCTCTCGCCTGAAAAACCTTCTTGAGACTCAAGGCTTCAAAGTCGCTGTTCTGCGCGCAAGCGTCGATGCATCCGATCGAGAAGACTGGATTCTTGAGAAGGTGGACCAAGGCGTCGAGGTGATCATCACCAACCCCGAGCTGGTCAAAACCGGCCTGGACTTGATGGAGTTCCCCACCATCGTGTTCCTTCAATCGGGCTACAACGTCTACACGTTGCAGCAGGCCGCACGGCGCTCATGGCGCATCGGACAGCGCGCTGATGTCGAGGTGTATTTTCTGGGGTTCACGGGCACAGCGCAGATCCGCTGCCTGCAGCTCATGGCCACCAAGATCGCTGTCTCTCAATCCACGTCGGGCGAGATGCCTGAAACGGGATTGGACGTCCTCAACGACGGGAGTGACAGCATTGAAGTAGAGCTTGCGCGCCAGCTTCTGGCCGCATAGGAAAGGGCCGACCCATTGGTCGGCCCATTTTTTTCCAGGTTCAGTCCCGGGATGGCT
>CAXTCD010000131.1:0-11414 GCA_964242145.1 uncultured Rhizobacter sp. | reverse complement strand
GCTGAGCAATGATCAGACGGGCGTGCTGATTCTCGAGAGCGACCCGGCCCTCCTCAAATTTGGCCCACGCTTGGGCAACCACCTCGGCAGCTGTCTTGTGGGCGTCACTGCCTGCCAACCGCCATGTCAAGCCGTTCAGTGCATCGCTGAACACGACGGACAGCACATGCTTGCTTGTGGCCCAGGCCTCTGCGTCGTCTCTCAAGCTATAGCTCTGCACAGCGGCGATCAATGCGATCTTGTCCGCCACGGTGCACAGAGTCCCGAACGTCGCTGCTGAAGCGGCCCGAATCGCCGCCCGCCGAGACTCTATGGCTTCTTCTGCTTTCTTTTGCAAGCGCGCGGCTTGGGTCGCCACCTCTGCCATCCGATCGAGCAACAGCCTGGCATCGACCAAGGTTGCCCTTTCTTTGTCCGACAGCTCAAGCGCGCCGCACTGTTGTGCACCCAGGCCACCCGATAGCCGGCGCAGCGTGGCCGCAGTTCGCTTGCATTCGTCTGCGCTCGTGAGCGCCTTTGCCGCCAATTCCGAGGCCTTCAGCATGCCGTTCTTCCTGGATCAATTCAAAGCAATGGCCGCTGGCTCACGCGACCATCGGGAAGTTGATAGAACTCTGATGTTGGATGGGCTTTTCTTGCCAGATCGAGATGCGGCTTCTCAGCCGCCATGATGTCGGCCAGCACGGCTTCACCCCCCAGGCGCTCCGCAAGTGCCTTGCGCACCCATTCAACCTCGCGACCGGACACCTCAAGTGGTGTTTGAAGGTCACAAGCCACACGCAGTTCAGTAGAGATCGGTGCGGCTTGGCACATGGCAATCAGGAGATTGCCGTGGTGTGGCGCCCCCGGTCCAACCCAACCATTCGGATGATCCGCAAGTTGAGCTTGGTTGCGCATCAACTCTCGGACGAGTTGCGCCAAGTCCCGTTCTATCCCTACTGCAATCGCGCGGGAATACCACTCATCGTGCTGCTCTTGCATAACGCTTCTTCCTTCACTCGTGAACGCCAACGAAGATTTCAACAACATCGGTGCAACCGTGCTCAGCCGCTGCGATGCTGGCCCCGTCGTGCGCCGCATCCTCGTCCGAGGCCTCAATGCAGACATGGAGTCTGCCTTCACAGCGATCGATGATCGTGCAGGGAAATTTCATGGCGAACTGCTCTCCCGATACGTCCAGGAGCCACGCGTTATGCCAGGCCGAGTTTTCTCTCGGTTCTGCTTCAAAGGCATCTGCGTTTCTTCACTTTCAGCGAACAAAACTAACGCATTTTGGGTGGACTCATTCGTTTCGGCCAGGTGCAGTTACGTCAGCTTGGCGTCCAGCCCATCGCTCTCGTTCGTGTTCCCGCCAATGAGGATCAAGCTTTGCGATCTCTTCGTCTACAACCTTGAAAATGGCATCAGCAGCTCTCGGACTTCCGAAAATCACAGTCATGGCGTCGGCAACGCCGCACCCATATTTCTGCACCAGAAGAGCCGCCAGTCGGGGCGTTTCAGCGCCGCGTGCGACATCCTTAGCCCGCCCCGTTGGGTACTGTTTGACCTTCTCGACAAGCTGGCCTGCTGCGACGTGTTCTTCCATCTCGTTAATCCTTAGCGTCAGTACAAACCGGCTTCTAACCAAAATCCTGCGCGACCACGAGGTCGGTGCATTGTTTGAGTTGCTGACCAGCAATTCAAAACGGGGCGTCGAAGCTCCAGCAGAGCCTTTTTAGTTTCCACATGCGATCCGGAACATTGCTCTTTCAAGATCCATTGACGATCCAACGCTACACGGGTAACTTGGCGTTCTTTTCCGTTGGCTCAGCCCGCACATGCACGTTACGCATGGCCCGCCAGCTGCTTGGCTCCTGAGAAGCAGTGGAGACGTTCGCGCTCTTGGAGTCTTATCTGACCCACTTGGGACTTTGATCCCAAGACGGGGGATGGGTCCCTTTTTTTGGAGATTCATTGTGACCATCTACACCATCCCTTCGAAGCTCAGCAATACCGGCTCAATTCATGACATCGCAAGCGAGCACGGCGATCGTGTAATCCAATTCGCACCTGGCTGCAAATACGCGGTCGTGCGTGCGAGCTACTACGGTGGCAAGGGGTACAGCACGCACAAAACTGATCAGGCGGCTGCAAAAGCGAGTAATGGACAAGGCAACTACAGCCACAACATCATCGACTCGGAAGGCAATCTGTATTCTGTTCTTCCCAGTCGTGGCGGTTTCTCGCTGATCCGCATCTAACCTAACCGCCCCCTTCGGGGGGCCCCTTTCCCAGCTTCACGTCACGTTCACCATCTCGTTTTCAAATAGTTGACTCGCGTCAGGCTGAGGTAAACCGCTCATCGAGTGAGCACGAAAGAATTGAGTATTTGTATGAACGCCGTTCGCATCGTCATCCCGACAGACCTTGATTTCGCTACGCTCCAGCTAACTCGCAGAAGAGACGGAGCCGTGTCGTTTGACATGTCAGTCATCACGAAGATCGAGAACGCCAGCGGCCTTCCGCCCGGCTACTTCTTGAATGCACCCGAAGATGCGGTATCAAGCCTGCTGGTTCACTGGTATGGACTCCACCGTGCTTCCGGGGGCGCTGCTGACCCGACGGCAGAGGATCTGCTCGCCGAGGTGCGCGCCGAGGATGATCGGGGAAATGGCCTGTCGCATGCAGCAGGGCAAGCATGAACCTGCTCGACAAATTGGCCAAAGCATCCGAAGCCCGTGCTGTCTCGGTCAGTGCTTTGGTCGATGCGGCGTGCTTAGCTTGCTTTAGACGTTCGTAATCGCCCAAGCAGCTTGATCAAGCAGACGGACCTCCGTTGCCGCTTCGCACGTGTCGCGAGCTGAGAAGCACGGCTTCAGCGATCACGCGTTCTATGCCTTCGCTAAGCACCGTGAAGCTTCGCCGAGCACAAGGCCCTACGTCTCCTTCGACACGCAGGTATCTCACGCGCATGTCTTTCGAAAGTTGAACTGTTGGGGCCACCCCCATCGGGGTGACGGCAGGCCGGTGCCCAGGACCTAAACTCACAGCCCATCAATAAAGCGGGGCGGCCGGGCGTATGACGCCATGAGCGTGCTCTAACAGCATGGACTTTGAACAGATTGCAGCCGAGATTGCCCGCGAGTTCGTGCGCGGTACCTTGTCTGGGGCCAACCGGCCGATGCGCGTTGTTATCGGCGACGGACGCGCCAACCCGCTGCAAGGCAAGCTGCTGGTGCAAAGCATCGACATCCGCGAGCGCCTGAATCACGGCATCGAAGGTCATGTGACTTGCGTCAGCACGCGTGCGGACCTGCCGCTGACGGCCTTCGAGGGCGTGCAGATCGAGATTCAGATCGTCACGGCGCGCGGCACGCTGCGTCTGATCCGGGCGATGGTGGCCCGCGTGCTGCGCGGGCAAAGCGATGGGGGGCTGTGCCTGTACCAACTCGTCGTCGTTGACCCGTTGTACCTGCTGCGCCAGCGCAGGGGACGGCGGGTGTTTCGCAACCAGAGCGCCATCGAGATCACCAGCACCGTGCTCGACCAAGTGCGCCGCAGTGCGCCGCGTTTGGGCCGTGCCTTCGACTACGTGCTGCAACTGGATGAGAGCCTCTACCCGCAGCGTGAATTCACCTTGCAGGCCGACGAATCGGTGGCGCAATTTTTGATGCGTGTGTGGAAGCGCGCCGGCATCTCGTTTTTCTTTCGACCGAATGCCACCGAAGGCGGCTCTGCGCTGGAGTTGGTGCTTTTCGACGACGCCTGGCAGCTCGCGCCTAACGTGGCCGGAGAGCTGAAGTACCACCGCCTGGATGGCACCGAAACCGCCGACACGATCGTGTTATGGGCCGAAGCCCGCCGGCTCACCAGTGGCAGCGTGCAGCGCCACAGCTGGAACTACAAGTCCGGCCGCATGGACGAAGTTAATCTGCGAGGCCTCGCCGATCAGGGCGAAGCGGGTGACGAGATCGCAGCCTTCTTGCGCGACATGCAGACCGAGCGACCCCACGACGGGGACAGCCTGGCCGACTTCGAACGCGCTAGCGGCCTGCGCATGTCACGCCATGAATACGAGGCCGCCTGCGTGTATGGCTTCTCCGGCAGCCGCGACATTCAGGTGGGCGAGTGGAACGCAGTGGCGGGCCACGACCTGCTGGCGTTGCTCAGCCCCGAAGAGCGTTCTTATGTTTTCACTGAAGTGCACCACCGCGGCGACAACAACCTCAAACAGATCGGCCCGCGTGCGCAAAAGCTGTTGGAGCGCAGCGCCCACCTGCCCGGCTGGGAGCGCGGTGCACCCTTCGACGACCCCAGTGGCGACGACAGTGACAACGACAGCAACCCCATCCGCGGCAACAAGTACCTGAACCGCTTCACCGCGGTGCAACGCGGCGCAGTCCGACTCGTGCCGCGCTGGAACCCGCGCGAAGACCTGCCGCCGATGCACGCCATCACCGCGATCGTCAGCGGCCCGGATGGCCAAGAAGTCCATACCGACGAACTCGGTCGCTACAAGGTCACGATCCAGGGGCTCGACCCTGAAGAACATGCCTCGGGAGCGGGCACCAGCGGCAGCGAACGCGACAGCGCCTGGCTGCGCATGGGCAGCCTCTATGCCGGTCAGGGCGTTGGGCTGGTGTTGCCGCTTCGGGCCGGCATGGAATGCCAACTTGAATTTGCCGAAGGCGACCCCGACCGGCCGTTTATTGCCCGGGTGCTGTATGCCGGTGTGAATCCGCTCCCTCGATTCGACCACCTGGGGAGCTTGCCCAACAACCGCGCGCAGGCAGGTATAGTCACCCGCGAATTCAACGGTACTCAACAGAATCAGCTGCGCTTTGTCGACAGCGCCGGGCACATCAGCGTGCAGCTCGCCAGCGACCATGCGGCGACCCAGTTCAATGCCGGTGCCCTCGGCACCCCGATGAACGAAGGCAAGAGCGAGCCGCGCGGCGAAGGCTTTGAAATCCGCACCGACGAAAGCGGCGCGATCCGTACCGCGAAATCCCTGTTGATCAGCGCCTGGGCGCAGCTGCGCGCCATCGGCAAACAGTTGGAGGCGCCTGAACCGCGGGCCTTGCTGCAAGACTTCTTGAACCTGTTTCGCAGCCTCGGCGCGTATGGCGCCCAGCATCAAGGCATGGCGCTGGATGACGCTCCTGCGGCTGAATTGATGGCCGATGTCGCCGCTGCGGCGGCCGGCAGCAATACGCAGCCTCAAGGTGTTGGCGGCAAGCCCACCATCAGCATCAGCGCACCGGCCGGCATTGCCACCACCACCCCGAAGACCCTGCTCAGCTACGCCGGCATCAACATCGACAGCGTGGCCCAGCAGCACTACCAAGTGACCGCCGGTCAGCACTACAGCATCAACGCCGGCAAAGGCATCAGCCTGTTCTCGCACCACGACGGGCTGAAGGCCATCGCGCACCACGGCCAGCTCTTGCTGCAAAGCCAGCACGACGGCATCGAAGCGAATGCAGCTACCGATATTCGATGGACGGCCACCAACGGCAAGCTGGTCGGCATGGCCAAAGAAATCATGCTGATTGCCGAGGATGGCAGCTTCATCAAGCTCGGCGGGGGCGGCATCACCTTGGGCAGCCAGGGCGCGATCGCGCAAAAGGCCAGCTCCTTCGCCAAGGACGGCCCTGCCACGATGAGCGTGGACCTGCCCACGTTCGGCGAAAGCAACCCCGATCAGAAGTTCCTGCTGCGCTTTGGCGATGCCAGCTCGCCCATCGCCGGCTTGACGCCGTACGAGATCAAGATGAGCGATGGCAGCGTCAAGCGAGGCACCAGCGACGCCCAGGGCCTCACCGACCTGCTGCAACGCGATGCCATGCACATCGCCCAGATCCGCCTACTGAACCCGGAGCATTGAGACCGATGAGCGGCTACCGCCCCCCAGCGTATGAGATCGGCCGCGACACCAGCGTGCTGCAGAGCAACCGGCTGTGCGACAAGCTGGTGCAGTGCAAGCCCCACCTGCCGGGCGCGGTGATCCTGATCCATGGCGTCAACGACGTCGGCGTGTCCTACGACCAGGCCGAGCAAGGGCTGTGCGCGGGCCTGGGCGATCGCCTGGCCTGGGGCGACCGCTTCCAGAGCGGCAGCTACCGCATGCCCGTCAAAGACGACCAAGACAAATTGGAAGACGACCCCGACGCGGTCTTCTTCAAGCGCCAGCTCCGTGAGGGCCACCACACACCGGTGATTCCGTTTTATTGGGGCTACCGGGAGGAAAGCGAGCGCGCCATGACTCAGGCAGGTCAGAACATCGACCGCTACAGCAATCGCCTGGACAAAGACCTGAGCAAAGGCGGCGGGCCGTTCGCCAACGCCACCGGCTCACTGGTGGACATGTGGAACCGGGGCTTCAGCGCCGGGCCCTACGACATCGTGGACCGCCTCAGCGCCGACCCGCTGCGCCCGGTGCTCAAAGGCCCGGGCCGCCTGTACATGATCCTAGCCGCCCGACGCCTCGCGGCCCTGATCAGCATGGTCCGCGACTACGACCCCGACGAGGTCGTCAACCTGGTCGCCCACAGCCAGGGCTGCATGCTCAGCCTGCTTGCCCAGGCCTTCCTGATGCAGGAGGGCCTGCGGCCGGCCGACACGCTGGTTCTGACGCACCCGCCTTACAGCCTAGTCGATGACGTGCCGTTCACCAGCGATGTGGCGGAGATGCTCACCGGTGGTGAGGATGCACGGATGCAGGGCCACTACCACAGCATCGGCGCCCGGCAGACCTTACATGCCCGGCTGGAGACCTTGGCCCGGATCGCCACCGGTGTCACGGCCAGCAGGCACACCACGCCCGCCTTCACCGCACTGACCGAAGCGAATGTCTACCGGGGCATGGTCGGCACGCAGTGGCAAGCGGATAGCGACCGTGACAACCGGGGTAAGGTCTATCTCTACTTCTGCCCGGAAGACATGACGGTGGCCCTGAACAACGTGCAAGGCATCGGCTGGCAGGGCGTGCCCGACTTCATCACCGGAGAGCGAGCGATCGGCGATCACAACGACCCCGCCTTGTCGCCCGGAGAACGCGCCCCGGTGACCGAAAGCCACACCCGCGAGGCGCTGAAGGAACTCGGCCCGGGCTTCTTCCAGCGGGTCTTCACCGCCCGCCAGCGGGCCGAGCAACCGGGCCAGGAGGCGCAGCCGGAACTGGTGGGCAGCGCGCCCCATGACTACGCGCTTCGCGTGAAGGGCGAGGATGACCATGCACACGTGGCCAAGGGGTCGGACACCTTGCGGGCCTCGAACCCCGCGGTGGATTGGCCGGTGAAGCCGAAGGTGATGGGGGTGTTTCCCAAATCGGCGGCGATGCTGCGCAAGGGCATCCGACGCATCACCGGCGAGCCGCTGAAGCGGCCGGTGCCGGCCGACATGTATGCAGGCTCCATCAGCCTGCCCGGCCAGCCGCAGGGAGCGCATGAGACGGTCGATCCGATCGATGCAGCGATCTCCGTGACCAGCCGCTATGGGCTCAAGCCGCTGCCGCAGCAGGTCATCGACGACCCGCGTCCACCACCGCAGCGCACACGGCTGGGTGACTACGTTGCGCTGACCCCCCACGAATGCCAGCAAGTGGCTGAGGCGCTCAACGAAGGCAAGTCGCCCAGTGACTGCTGCACCGTCCAGCAAGGCAGCCATCAGGGCGAAGGCAAGCTGCGCATCGTCCGCTGCGAAACGCCCAATGAGGCCCGGCTGCGCCAGCAGCAGCATGGCGTGTCGGCACGCTCATTCCACGGCGCGATCTTCGGCAGCCGGCTCAACCACCAGCAGGTCACGGCTTATGACCTGTCGATTGGAGGCGGCAAGGCGGTGTCCGATCCGCTGTTCTATGGCTACCTTTGTGCGGTGGCGGATTGGCGGTTGAAGAAGACAGACCGCAAAGAAGTCGCCAGGCCCGGCATCCTGACCTGGGCAAAGTTCCAAGAGCAATTTGCGCTGTTCTTCGACGTCGAACCTCCATGGCGCGTGTCGCTGATCGAAGGCAACTGCGACTACTACAGCACCGGGGTACTTCCAAATTCATTGCCGGTGCTGCCTGAAGGGCTGCCACCCGCGGTGGTCAGCGACACGGTGAGCGGCCAGCGCATCGATACCCGGCCCGAGCCCGAGCCTCCGAAGAAAGCCGAAGCCGCGCCGCTGACCATGGGCGAATGGATGGCCCAGAACCGCTTGCCTCAAAATGCCCAAGAACTGAAGGACGGCGACGCATGAGCAACGCTGCCCAACCCCAACGCCCGCGCGCGTGGCTTTATCTTTTAGTCACCGCGTTACTGTTGATCTTGGTGATCCCGGCCTGGACGCTGTTCCTGATGCTGGTGATCCAACCTTCTTCCCTGATGCAGGAGCCCGCTTTGAGCAGACAAATTTTTTGGTTCGTGGCGGTACCGGCCTTGGTCGTCTTCGGACTGGTGGGCGGCAGTTGGCAAAGCGCGGTGGCCAAGTCGAAACCTGTGCCTGCGCAAGCCCAGCCGCCCGAAGCAGCTGCCTCGCAATCGGTCTCCAATTCCGTTGAACGAGCGCAAAGGGAATACGTGCTCGAAGTCATCAGCCTGGGCGTCACGCTGGACAAGTATCGCCAAGGCAAGCTGTGGGAGGCGCTGAGCAGAGGCAGCCCGGTCACCAGCATCCGCGAGCAAGATCCGAAGAAGTACCCGTGGAGTGCCGATGAGAAGGAGGGACAAGAAGGCGGTCGCGTCAATGACTCACTGGAGAACGGCGCCAAGTTCACGCCCATGTATTGGGGCGTACCGTCCTTTCGTGCTGATTCGCCCAGCGACGACCCCAGCGATCCGGTATCGCCCACCAACACCGTCGGTGTGATTGGGAGCCCAAGCACATCAGGTCTGTCGTGGCATCTGTTTGTTTCGGCAGATTGGGAATTGTCTGAACGACCGGACCGCTTGCTGGAGCGGGCCTTTGCCTTTTTTGATAAATATCCAGACCTGCCCTACATCGTACTGTCTGCATCTGACGGTCTGTTCCTGCGCAACCTCTATCGTCCCAAAGGAACACCCCGTTTAATCAAGGACGGCAACTACATCCCCGAAATGCCCGACACCTCCGCTCTGTTCGTATTGGCGCGCAGAGAGCGCGTGGAAGCCGTCCGGCCTTTTGCATTTGAGGATGCGGACGGTGAGAAAATGCTTCCGGACGAAGTGAACGAAAAGGGCTTTGCGCGCCGCCTCTTCCTGGCCTATTCGAAGCTCTCGAAGACGGTGCCTCGGTCCAAGGATTCGCTGAGGCGCAACCCCACCGTCCCCGAATGGCTGCAAGCCACCGCAGCCTTCGCCCAACGCGACGACATTTACCCGAAGGGCATTTCCGTCTTCAACCCGGTCCACGGCGGCCCGCCCAAGGGGTTCAAGCCCACGCCCTGGTTTCCGATCCCGTGGAACAAGGACCAGCTCGCAGTCTTCGATCGCCTGCCTTCGCTCGGCTACCTTCACCGCCCGGTCTTCGTGCCGATGGTGAATGCGCAAGGCAAGCCGTTGACCCGCCGCGACGAACGCACGGCCGCGCTGGCTGCCGGCTGGCAACAGGCGCTGCAGACGCTGCCCGAGGCCGAGCGCAAGGCCGCTCCCTCCCGCGTGATCGAAGCCACTGCCGGCAATGTCGATCAGACCATCGCGCTGACCAGCGTCTTCAGCGCCTGGGCCGAACAGGGCGGCCCCGAGATCGACAAGGGCAAGTCCTCGCAATGGATCAACACCGACAACCGGCTGGGCAACACGGGTGCCGCCACCTGGTTCATGCAAATGGCGATCGGCGTGATGGGCAGCTACCGCGAAGGCGGTGTGAGCGCGGCGATCAACCTGCGTGACCCCAACGAGGCCAGCATCGTCCTGATCTCGCCCCCGCCCGAGGCCAAACGCAAGAGCCAGCAGCATCCGCAAGGGGGTGACGTGTTCCGCCACTACGCCACGCCTGCCATCAACCCCGACAACTACAAGAACTGAGCGTGTGCATGACATTCGGCCGACTGCCCACTTCAACACGCTGGCTGCGCAATATTGGCTTGCTCGTCTGCACGGTGGTGCCGTTGCTGTCGGACGCTCAAGCTGCCGAGGAAAAGCCTCCGGCCTTAGTTCAGCTAGTCCAATGCCTCCATCCCGCCTATGACGTAGAAGCTGTCCGTTCAGGAAATTCTACGGGTGGGTACACGATCAATTTTGACGGGGGGCCGAAGTGGATTCTTATCGCTGAGGAGGCGAAGATGAATATCGTCTCCACCCGCGACCGCGCAACCATCGCTGAAGTGACCGTGGGACGCCCGCCCACTGATAGTTCAGATTACCCGACGTATTCGCCAGCATCTTCGGATGCCACTGAAATTTTCAATGAGCAGATGGGTTTGCGGCAACGCCATTTGATCGCGCTGGCAAGACAGCAAGGCTACACAGTGAAGCGCGGTGAACTGCACGGCTCCCCGGTCATTTCGATCAGCGCGCCCAGCGTAGGCGCTGAGCGCACCAGGAACGTTGGAATCACGCTGGTGAGCTTGGCCGACGAAATGCTGTTCGTGGAATTCGCATGGAAGCATTTGCCTGCCTATGGCAGCACGGCTGTATTTACGAAGGCGCGGGACAAGGCGCTCCCGCTTATTTTGGGTTGTGTCGCGCCCACCGTAGGGGAAAGCCGCTCAGACCAAATGCAGCGCAAGAAGGAGAGCGTTTCCCGTCGAGAACAGAAGCCGCAAGATACTGAGCCGGTTGAGACCGAAGATGCGTGGTCAAGGGAGCGCCGTCTCACTGATGAAGCCAACGAAAAGGAGTCTCGTCGGGCCGATGAGGCATACGAAAAAGCGCAGGCTGTTCTGCTGAGCGCGATCAAAGCCAATGATGCTTCGAGCCCAGAGCGTGTGCTGCGCGTACTGAGCGAAACCCAAGGCAGCGAGGGAGCTCGTCTGCTGGGAATGGCACCCTGCATTGCCATGGAGCACTCAACGGCCGAGCTGGTCCGCTTCACCTATCAGCGGGCAAGAAAAATCCAGATGGAGCGGGGCAATGGAGAAACGGGTTATGGGTGCGTACCCGTTACCTTGGCGATAGATCGAGGCCGTCCCGACCTATTGCAGGCCTTGGTGACGGCAGGCGCACCCCTGACCGACCACGACATGGGGCACTTGACTCAGGAGGCGAATTCGTCGCTTTCTGCGGACGTCCGAGTGGCGCTTTTCAACATCTTGGCGCGCGCCCCCCATGCGCCCGCTTACGACTGGACATACCATCTCGCGGGGTCAATTGCTGACGCAGACATCACAGTGGCCTTGCTACAGCACGTCGGCGGCTTGCAGGGCATCGGGGATCGAGGAGACCGGGCGCTGCGGTACGCGGTGGACTCGGCCATCGACGCCAAGCCCGTCAAACGGCGTGTGCTCTTGTCGCAGATTCAAAAGCTCATCGACC
>CAXTCD010000130.1:7466-15066 GCA_964242145.1 uncultured Rhizobacter sp. | reverse complement strand
TCCACTCCAGGTAGCTCACCAGGTGAGCCTGCTGAAGTTTGTCGCTAATCAAGAAACCCCAAACACCCCCCCACAAACATCCAAATAAAAGAAAGCCCAAGGTGCTCCGCCTAGAACTCCAAAACCTCAGCAAAACCTACCCATCCGTTAAAGCCAACGACCGCATTTCCCTGCGCGTCAAACCCGGCGAGATCCACGCCATCCTGGGCGAAAACGGTGCTGGCAAATCCACGCTGATGAAGATGATCTACGGCGCCACACTCCCCGACGAAGGCCAGATCCGCTGGAACGGTGAGCGGGTACAGATCCGCCATCCACAAGAAGCGCGCGCCCTCGGCATCGCGATGGTGTTCCAGCACTTCAGCCTGTTCGACACCCTCACCACCGCCGAGAACGTCTGGCTCGGCCTCGACAAATCACGCTCGCTCCATGAAGTCATCCAGCGCATCGGCAAGGTGTCGAAGGACTACGGCCTCGACGTCGAGCCGCTGCGCCCGGTGCACACGCTGTCGGTCGGCGAACGCCAGCGGGTCGAGATCGTTCGCGCGTTGATGACAAACCCGAAGCTGCTGATCCTTGATGAGCCGACCTCGGTGCTGACGCCGCAGGCGGTCGACACGCTTTTCGTCACGCTGCGCCAGCTCGCGGCCGAGGGCTGCAGCATCCTCTACATCAGCCACAAGCTCGACGAGATCCGCGCACTGTGTCACCACTGCACCGTGCTGCGCGCAGGCCGCGTCACCGGCGAGGTCGACCCGACGCAAGAGACCCACGCCAGCCTGTCGCGGTTGATGCTCGGCGCCGAGCCGCCGAAGCTGAAGCCTGCGCAGGCGCGGCCCGGCGCGGTGGTGCTCGAAGTCAGCCAGCTGAGCCTGGCCGCACCCGATCCGTTCGGCATCGCGCTGCATGACATCGGCTTCGAGGTGCGCGCCGGCGAGATCCTCGGCCTGGCTGGCGTGTCAGGCAATGGCCAACAAGCGCTGATGGCCGCGCTGTCGGGCGAAGACACGCGCGCGCCGCCGGCCAGCATTCGCCTCTTCGGGCAGCCGATCGGCCAGCAACCGCCGCGCCCGCGCCGCGCCGCGGGGCTGCATTTCGTGCCCGAAGAACGCCTCGGCCGTGGGGCGGTGCCCAGCCTGTCGTTGGCGCATAACACGCTTCTCACGCGCACCGAAGCGGTTGGCTCGGGCTGGGTGTCCACGCGCCAGGTCGCAGCGCTCGCGCAGCGCCTGATCGAGCGTTTTCAGGTCAAGGCCGGCGGCCCGCACGCGGCGGCGCGCAGCCTGTCGGGCGGCAACCTGCAGAAATTTCTCGTCGGCCGCGAGATCGATGCGCAGCCGAAGCTGCTGATCGTGTCGCAGCCGACCTGGGGCGTCGACGTGGGCGCCGCAGCGCAGATTCGCGCCGAGCTGCTGGCGCTGCGCGATGCGGGCTGCGCGGTGCTGGTCGTCAGCGAAGAACTCGATGAACTGTTTGAGATCGCCGACAGGCTGGTCGTGATCGCGAAGGGCCGCGTGTCGCCGAGCGTGCCGACACATGAAGCCACGGTCGAACAGATCGGCGCCTGGATGTCGGGGCTGTGGGGCGCCACCGAAGCCACCACCGAAGGAGTTCCGCATGCTGAAGCTTGAGCTTCGCCCCGAGCCGAGCCGCGCGATGTCGGTCGCGTCGCCGCTGCTGGCGCTGGCCTTCACCGTCGTGATCGGCGTGGCGCTGTTCATGCTGCTGGGCAAAGACCCGTTGCGCGGTCTGCAGGTGTTCTTCATCGAGCCGGTGAAGAGCGGCTATGCGCTGTCGGAGCTGGCGATCAAGGCCACGCCGCTGTTGCTGATCGCGCTCGGCCTCGCGGTGTGCTTTCGCTCGAACGTCTGGAACATCGGCGCCGAGGGTCAGTTCATCCTCGGCGCTGTCGCGGCCGGCGGCGTGGCGATGCACGCCGGCCCCGCCACCAGCCACTGGATCGTGCTGCCGATCCTGCTGGCCGGCGTTGCGGGCGGCATGCTGTGGGCGGCGATCGTTGCGTGGCTGCGCGACCAATTCAACGCAAGCGAAATCCTGGTCAGCCTGATGCTGGTCTACGTCGCCGACATGGTGCTGAGCTACCTCGTCTACGGCCCCTGGAAAGACCCGGCCGGCTACAACTTCCCGCAGACGATCAGCTTCGCTGAGGCCACCAAGATCCCGCGCCTGTTCAGCGGCTTTCGCGCCCACATCGGCCTGGTGATCGCCCTGGCTTTGGCCGCCGCCGCCTGGCTGTTCCTCTTCCGCAGCTACGCCGGGTTCCAGTTGCAGGTCGGCGGGCTGGCACCGGCCGCGGCGCGCTATGCCGGCTTCTCATCGCGCAAGGCACTCTGGACGGCGTTGCTCGGCTCAGGCGGCATGGCCGGCCTGGCGGGGGCACTCGAGGTCGCCGGGCCACTCGGCCAGCTGACCCCGCATGTGCCCGCTGGCTATGGCTTCGCGGCGATCATCGTCGCCTTCGTCGGCCGGCTGCACCCGCTGGGCATCGTGTTCTCGGCCATCCTGATGAGCATGTTCTACATCGGCGGCGAACTCGCGCAATCGCGGCTGGGCCTGCCCAAATCCTTGACCGGCGTCTTCCAGGGCCTGCTGCTGTTCACGCTGCTGGCCTGCGACACGCTGATCCACTACCGCCTCGTCTGGAAGGCCGCCCGGCCCGCCGCCGCCCCGGCCTCCGCCACCCCATCCACCCCCGGAGGCGCCTGATGGACGCATTCGCCCTGCTGCTCGCCTCGACGCTCAATGCCGGCACCGTGCTCGCGTTCGCCGCGCTTGGCCTGTTGATCAACGAGCGCGCCGGCATCGTCAACCTCGGTGCCGAAGGCATGATGCTGGTGGCCGCCATCGCCGGCTTTGCGAGTGCCGTGCACAGCGGCAGCGACTGGGTGGGTCTCGCGGCCGGCGCCGGCGCAGGCGCTTTGCTCGCGGCGCTGTTCGGGCTGCTGGTGATCTGGCTCAACACCAACCCATACGCGACCGGCCTGGCGCTCAGCCTCTTCGGCAGCGGCTTCTCGGCCTTCGTCGGCATCCGCTACACACAGGAGAAACTGCCCGAGCGCGCGCAGTTCCATGTGCCCGGGCTGGCCGATCTGCCGTTCGTCGGCCCGGCCTTGTTTCGCCAGCACCCGATGGTCTATGCAGCGATCGCGCTGAGCTTGGCGCTGGGCTGGTTCCTCTATCGCTCGCGCGCCGGGCTGGTGCTGCGCGCGGTCGGCGAATCACCGGAATCCGCGCATGCGCTCGGTTATCCGGTGCGCCGCATCCGGCTGGCAGCAGTCGTGGCCGGCGGCGCGCTGTGCGGCCTCTCCGGTGCTTACATTTCGGTGATTTACACGCCGCTGTGGGTCGAGGGCATGGTGGCCGGCAAGGGCTGGATCGCGCTCGCGCTGACGACCTTCGCGACCTGGCGGCCGGCACGCGTGTTGCTCGGGGCTTATCTGTTCGGTGGCGTCACGATGCTGCAATTCCATTTGCAAGGCGAAGGCGTCGAGATCTCGAGCCAGCTGCTGACGATGCTGCCTTACCTCGCCACCATCGTCGTGCTGGTGCTGATCTCGCGCAACGCGGCGTGGATCCGCGTCAACATGCCGGCCTCGCTGGGCAAACCGTTCTTCCCCGGCAACTGATGCGGCCCGGGCCTGGCCGGCGCTGTTTGAGTTTGATAATCGAAGGCCGGCATCCGCGTGCCTTCGTCGAATCCCGACTTTCATCTGGAGACCCCATGACTCGACTTACCCAACGTGCGCTGCTGAGAATCGCAGGGCTGGCCACGGTGGCTGCGGCCGCCGGCCTCGCCGCCTGCGGCAAGAAGGAAAACGCCCCGGCCGCGGCCACCGAAGCGGCCTCCGCACCCACCGAAGCCGCAGCTTCTGCGCCAGCCAAAGCCGAGCCCTTGAAGGTGGCTTTCGCTTATGTCGGCCCGGTCGGCGACGGCGGCTGGACCTTTGCGCATGACAACGCGCGCAAGGCATTGGAGAAGGAATATGGCGACAAGATCGTCACCAGCTTCGTCGAGAACGTGCCCGAAGCGGCCGATGCCGAGCGCGTGTTCCGCGACCTGATCGGCCAGGGCAACAAGCTGATCTTCGGTACCACTTTCGGCTACATGGAGCCGCTGCTGAAGGTCGCGGCCGATGCGAAAGACGTGAAGTTCGAGCACGCGACCGGATACAAGACTGCCGACAACCTGCGCACCTACGACAGCCGCACCTATGAAGGCGCCTACATGGCCGGCATCCTCGCGGGCGGCATGACCAAGACGAACACGCTGGGCGTCGTCGGCTCGGTGCCGATCCCCGAGGTCATCCGCAACATCGACAGCTTCACGCTCGGCGCGCAATCGGTGAACCCGAAGATCAAGACCAAGGTCGTGTGGGTCAACAAATGGTTCGATCCGCCAAAGGAAACCGAAGCCGCGCAGTCGCTGATCAACGGCGGCGCCGACGTGCTGTTCCAGAACACCGACTCGTCGGCAGTGCTGAAGGCCGCGGCGCAAGCCGGCAAATACGCGTTCGGCTGGGACAGCGACATGTCGAGCTATGCGCCCGATGCGCACCTGGCCTCATCGATCGTCAACTGGGCGCCTTACTACATCAAGGCCACCGGCGAGGCGCTTGAAGGCAAGTGGGCGACCGGCCGCGCGTGGTGGGGCGTCAAGGAAGGTGCGATCGACATCGTGTCGATCTCCGACAAGGTGCCCGGCGCACTGAAGACGCGCGTCGAAACCTTCAAGGCCGGCTTGAAGGATGGCTCGGTCGTGATCTGGAAAGGCCCGATCGTTGCGCAAGACGGCAAGACGGTGCTGAAAAAAGACGAAGCGGCCGATGACGCCTTTCTCGGTGGCATCAATTTCTATGTCAAGGGCGTCGAAGGCAAGGTGCCGGGCGGCAAGTAAGCCCAGCCCGGCGGGAGCTGCATGACGATGAAGCGTCAGACGCTCGATGCAGCCCGCCGCCGCCCCACTCGCCAAGCCCACGCGCCATCCACTTTGAGAACCCATCGATGAACGAACCGCAACGCTTTTCCGCCCTGCCCCGGGCACGCCTGCCGGCCCTGCTGCGCGCGATGCCCAAGGCCGAGCTGCACATCCATATCGAAGGTTCGCTGGAGCCGGAGCTGATTTTCGCGCTCGCGCAGCGCAACGGCGTGGCGCTGCCGTATGAGAGCGTCGAAGCCTTGCGCGCCGCTTATGCATTCACCGACCTGCAAAGCTTTCTCGACATCTATTACGCCGGCGCCAGCGTGCTGCTGACGGAACAAGACTTCTTCGACATGGCGATGGCTTATTTCCGCCGTGCGGCCGACGACCATGTCGTGCATGCCGAACTCTTCTTCGACCCGCAGACCCACACCGAGCGCGGCGTGAGCTTCGAGACGGTGATCAACGGCCTCGCTCGCGCCTGCGAGACCGCGCAGCGCGAGTTGGGCGTCAGCGCGCTGTTGATCATGTGCTTTCTGCGCCATCTGAACGAAGAAGCGGCCTTCGCCACGCTGGAAGAATCGCTGCCTTACCGCGATCAATTCATCGGCGTCGGCCTGGACAGCGGCGAGCGCGGCAACCCGCCGGAGAAATTCGCCCGCGTGTTCGAGCGTTGCCGTGAGCTGGGCTTGCATGTGGTGGCGCATGCCGGCGAAGAAGGCCCGCCCGCCTACATCTGGAGCGCGCTCGATGTGCTGAAGGTCGAGCGCATCGACCATGGCGTGCGCTGTGTCGAAGACCCGCAGCTGGTCGAACGCTTGGCCGCCGAACGCATTCCGCTGACGGTGTGCCCGCTCTCCAACGTCAAGCTGTGCGTGTACCCGGCGCTCGGTGATCACCACATCGCCGCGCTGCTCGATGCCGGCCTGTGCGTCACGATCAACTCCGACGACCCGGCCTATTTCGGCGGCTACATGAACCAGAATTTCGTCGAGACCTTCGAGGCACTCCCGCAGCTCGGCGCCCCCGAGGCTTATCAGCTGGCGCTCAACAGCTTTGAAGCCAGCTTTGCCAGCGGCGCACAGAAAGCAGCTTGGAAAGACCGCCTTGATGCGGCGTTCGATGCCGCTTGAAAGAATCGCAGTTCGATGAACGCCTGAACGAAATCGCGCACGCCTGCATCAGGCGAGGAGCCGAGCGCGCGACGCGTGTGAAGCTTCAGCGCAGGTGCGCGCGGTTCAGCCGGCGCTCGAGCAGCTTTTGCAAGCGCTCGAAGAACAGGCTCATCAGCCAATACAGCGCGGCAGCGGCGAGGTACAAAGGCAGCGGCCGAAAGGTGGTGGCGATCAGCTCCTTGGTGGCCAGCATTAGCTCGGTGACGGTGATCACCGACACCAGCGAGGTGTCTTTGATCAGGCTGATCAGCGTATTGCTCATGCCCGGCACGGCGATGCGCAAGGCCTGCGGCATCGCGATGTAGCGCAGCGTCTGCCCATAGGTCAGCCCCAGGCTGGAGCCGGCCGCCCATTGGTTGCGGGACACGCCGGCCAGCGCGCCGCGCAGCGTCTCGGACAGATAAGCCGAGGCGTTCAAGCTCAGTGCCAGGCTGCCGGCCACGACCGGCGAGAACTCGATGCCGATGGTCGGCAAGCCGTAGTAGATGACGAACACCTGCACCAAGAGCGGCGTGCCGCGGAACAGGCTGACATAGACGCCTGCCAGCGTGGGCAACACCCGCACCGGCAGCACGCGAGCCACCGCCAGCGGAAAGCCCAGCAGCGTGCCCCCCACCATCGCCGAGACGGCGAACAGCAGGGTGTAGCCGCAGCCCTTCAACAAAATCGGAAGGGCTTCGCGGAGGAGTTCAAACAGATCCATGGCGCAATGAGAGAGGGGAATTCAAAAGACAGACACGCACGGAGCGTGGCCGTTGTGGTTCAACGCCGGCGCAGGCGGGCGATGGAGAAAGCCCGCCAGCGCCGGCGAAAACGCTCAGCGGAACACTCAGCGTTCAGCGGGTGCCTTGCTGACATCCACGCCAAACCACTTCAGCGAAATCGCCTTGAAGCTGCCGTCCTTGAACGACTCATCGAGCGCCTTGTTGAGCGCCGCCTTGAATTGCGGGTTGCCCTTCACGAGCGGAATGCCCGACTTTTCGACCTCGCCCACCGGTGAGCCCGGCTTGATCGGCAGCGCCGAATTCTTGACAAGGTAAGACACCATCAGGCTGTCGTTCAGCGCGGCATCGACCCGGTTCGACACCAGGTCTTGCAGGTATTCGGGTGCGCCGGGATAACTGCGCACGTCGATGCCGGCAATGGCCTTCGCCTTCTGTTCGAAATTGGACCCCTGGCCGACGCCCAGCTTCAAGCCCTTCAGGTCATCGAGCGACTTGAAACCACGGCTTTCGTTCTTGCGCACGATCAGCTGCGGGGCAGAGATGGTGTACGGCTCGGTGAAGTCGAAGGCTTCCTTGCGTTTGTCGGTGATGCCGACCTGGTTGACGATCACGTCGTACTTGCCGGCCGACAGCCCCGCGAGAATGCCGCTCCATTCGGTGGTCGTGAACTCGACCTTGACGCCGAGCTTGGTCGCCAGCAGCTTGGCCACGTCGACATCGAAGCCCGCCAGCTCGCCCTTTTCTTTGTAGTTGAACGGCGG